>CAZIPL010000012.1:19024-32869 GCA_964541255.1 uncultured Clostridia bacterium
ATTGGAGGATAAACAAATGTTATTGGAAGTAGTTAACGAAGGCGCAAAGATCGTTATCACGGACGGCGCATATCTCGCTATTTTAGGAGCGGCTCTTGCGGCAATTATGGCAGGTATCGGATCTGCTATCGGCGTAGGCAAGGCGGGACAGGCTGCCGCTGCGATAACGGCAGAAAAGCCCGAACTTTTCTCTAAGCTTCTAGTTTTGCAGCTTCTCCCCGGTACGCAGGGTATTTACGGCTTCCTTATCGCCATCATGGTATTTATTAAGATCAACCTTTTCGGCGGAATGGCAGGCGTAGAAGTTTCCATCGAGCAGGGGCTTCAGCTTTTGGTTGGATGTCTTCCTATCGCTATCGTAGGTCTTTTGTCTGCAATAGCTCAGGCAAAGGTTGCGATTGCAGGTATGAACATGACCGCTAAGCATCCCGAATCGTCAGGACAGGCTATCACGATGACGGTTATGGTCGAAACTTACGCGATTTTGGGACTTTTGGTTTCCTTCCTCGCAGTATTTGTCGGCGTACAGCTTTAATTTATAGGTGCGAAAATGGCAGGAAGTGAGGCTATAATCAATAAAATAATCGCTGATGCCGAACTTAGCGCAAAGGAGATAATAGCGAAAGCAGAGTCTAACGCGAAAGAGATAATCGAAAATGCCGAGAAAAAGGCAAGCGATTATATCGCGGAAGAGAAAAAAGCCGCGGAGGAAAACGCAAGGCTTACCGTCGAGAGAAGAAAGACCGTCGCGGCGCTCGATTCGAAGAAAATCGCGTTGAAGAAAAGACAGGAGCTTATCGACGAGTGCTTCGATAAGGCAAGAGAAAGAATTCTTTCGCTTGACGAAGAAAAATATCTTGCGTTTATCGAAAAGCTTTGCGTCGAAAACGCGGATGACGGAGATATTCTCGTTTTAGGTAAAGAGGAAAAATATATCACCGAAGAGTTCGTCGAAAATATTTCGAAGAAAACGGGCAAAAAGCTTAGTATATCGGAAGAAAAAGGCGATTATGTCGGCGGTATCGTTCTTCGAGCAAACTCTTGCGACAAGAATCTGACGCTCAATGCGCTTCTTCGTTCTATGCGCGAAGATAAGGAAAAGGAGATCGCTAAGCTTTTGGAGGTTTTGTGATGGCAAGCGGAAGAATTTACGCCAATATAACGGCGGAAACGCTATCGGCAAAGCTAATAGGGCAAGATAAGCTCACGAGACTTGTCGAGTGCAAAAACGGCGAGGCGGCGATAAAGATTTTGGGCGAATACGGCTTCGGCGACGGTTTGATAGAAACCAATCCCGCCGAGTACGAAACCCTTTGCAAAGCCGAAGAGGCGGCGACTTATCGCTTCTGCGGCGAGCTTTGCCCCGACGAAAAACTCAAAAAGGTCTTTTATGCGCAGTTCGACTATCACAACGTCAAGGCGGTTTTGAAGTCTAAGTACGGCGCAAAGGTTGAGCTTTCGAAGATGACCTATCCGTTCACGGAGATACCTCCAGAAACGCTTAAAGAGATGATCTTTGCCGACGAATACAAGGCTTTGAGTTCTTTCCAAAGAAAGCTTTGCGAAGAAATAGATATTCTTCACGTCAGCGGAAAGCTTACTCCGTCAAGGATAGACATTCTTGCGGACAAGGCGATGTACGGCGAGATTTTTTCGCTCCTTAAAGGCAGCGGAGAAAAGACCTTGGAAGAGTATTACAAAACGTGTGTTGACCTTATAAATATAGGAACGGCGGCAAGAGTCGTCAGAAACGGTGATAGCGAAAAGGCTCTCGAAGAAATGCTTATAGACGGCGGAAGTATCGATAAAGCATTGTTGTTGAGCGTTACGGAAAACGATTCCAAACTTAAAGACGGAGTCAAATATACCGATATGCGAAAAGCCGTTGACGTAGCGTTTGATGGCGGAATAACGGAATACGAGCTTATAAGAGACGATATTTTGGTTGACGTTTATAAGAAAAAACGTACTTTCCCGCCCGAGGGAACCGATCAATTTTTCGGATACCTTTTCGCAAGGCTTATGCAGGTTAAAAACGTTCGAATATGCATGGTATGCCTGAACAACGGCATAGACAAAGACCGTATGAGAGAGAGGCTGAGAAAGACTTATGCATAACAGAATCGGAATAGTCGGCGATGCCGACAGCATACTTGCGTTCAAGGCGATCGGCGTCGAGACGTTTGGCGTATCGACGGCAGACGAAGCTAAAGAATATATCAAAGAAATGTCTAAAAAAGACTTCAAGGTAATCTTCATAACGGAAAATTATGCAGAAGAGCTTGAAGACTTCTTGAAGAAATATCGCTCGAATCCCACTCCAGCGATAATCCCCGTACCGTCGTCGAAAGGCAGCAACGGCTACGGTATGGAAGGAGTAAGGCGCGATATGGAAAAAGCAATCGGCGCGGACATTTTATTCAGAAAAGATTAAGTTTATATATTGGAGAAAACATGGCCGGAAGAATTATTAAAGTATCTGGACCGCTTATCGTAGCGGAGAATATGGCAGACGCGAAGATTTACGACGTTGTCAAAGTTTCGAGTAAGGGACTTATCGGCGAAATAATCGAGCTTCGCGGAGATAAAGCGTCCATTCAGGTATACGAAGAGACCGCGGGATTAGGCCCCGGGGATATAGTTGAATCCACAGGCTCACCCCTTTCGGTAGAGCTTGCTCCGGGACTTATCGAGAGTATTTACGACGGTATTCAAAGACCGCTCGATAAGCTCGTCGAAACAAGCGGCGCGAGAATAGGCAGAGGCGTATCCGTTTCGCCGATAGATCACGAAAAGAAATGGACGTTTGTTCCGACGAAAAAGGTCGGCGATACGGTCGTTTCGGGCGACGTTATCGGAACGGTACAAGAGACGAAGATCGTCGTTCACAAGATTATGGTTCCCGTCGGAGTTTCGGGAGAGATTACCGAAATAAAAGCAGGCGATTTCAACGTAGAAGAAACTATTGCGATTATAGGCGGGAAAGAAGTTTCGATGCTTCAGAAGTGGCCTGTAAGACGCGGAAGACCTTACAAAGAAAAACTCCCTCCGAACACCCCGATGATTACGGGACAGAGAGTTATAGACACCCTTTTCCCGATAGCAAAGGGCGGCGTTGCGGCAGTTCCGGGCCCGTTCGGAAGCGGAAAGACGGTCGTTCAGCACCAGCTTGCTAAGTGGGCTGACGCAGAGATAATAGTATACGTCGGTTGCGGCGAGCGCGGAAACGAGATGACCGACGTTCTTAACGAGTTCCCTGAGCTTAAAGACCCTAAGTCCGGCGAACCGCTTATGAAGAGAACGGTGCTTATCGCGAATACATCAGATATGCCGGTTGCCGCACGTGAAGCGTCTATTTATACGGGAATCACGATAGCGGAATATTTCAGAGATATGGGATATAGCGTTGCTATCATGGCAGATTCCACATCCCGTTGGGCGGAAGCGCTCAGAGAAATGTCGGGACGACTTGAAGAAATGCCGGGCGAAGAGGGCTATCCCGCGTACCTTGGTTCGAGACTTGCGGAGTTTTACGAAAGAGCGGGTATCGTCAAAGTTTTGGGAAGCGAAGATACCGTCGGTTCGGTTACTGCAATCGGCGCGGTTTCTCCTCCGGGCGGCGACCTTTCGGAACCCGTTTCGCAGGCAACGCTTCGAATCGTCAAGGTATTCTGGGGCTTGTCGGCAAGCCTTGCTTATAGGAGACACTTCCCTGCAATCGATTGGTTGATAAGCTATTCGCTTTATTCCGATAGACTCGCGGATTGGTTCGCGGAGAACATCTCGCCCGATTTTATCTCTTTAAGAAGCTTTGCGATGAGAGTTTTGCAAGAAGAATCCGAGCTTGACGAAATCGTTCGTCTTGTCGGTATCGACGCGCTTTCTTCTCGCGATAGATTGACTCTCGAAACGGCAAAGACCATTCGCGAGGACTATCTCCACCAGAACGCTTTCCACGAGGTAGACACATACGCTTCGATGGAAAAGCAATACAGAATGTTGAAGCTCATTCATTCTTTCTACGAAAACGGAAGAGAGGCTCTCGACAAAGACGTAGACTTAGAGGATATTTTGAAGATCACCGCAAGAGAGAAGATCGGCAGAGCGAAATATATCGAAGAAAAGAACCTTTCCGAATTCGATGCGATCGAAAACTTGATGGCTTCGGAGCTTAAAGCTCTCGAGAGAGACGGAGGACTTATAGATGCTTAAAGAATACAGAACCATAAGAGAGGTCGTAGGGCCGCTTATGCTCGTCGAAAACGTCGAGGGAGTAACCTATGACGAGCTTGTCGAAATAGAGCAAGAGAACGGAGAAATCCGTATGGGCAAGGTCTTGCAAGTCGAAAACGACAAAGCTCTCGTTCAGCTATACGAGGGCGCGCAAGGGCTTAAAATATCGACGTCGAAAGCAAGATTCTTGGGGCACGGACTCAAACTTTCCGTTTCGGAGGATATGCTCGGTCGAGTATTCAACGGAATGGGTAAGCCCATCGACGGCGGAGCGGAGATTATCCCCGAAGATAAACTCGACATCAACGGTCAGCCGATAAACCCCGCCGCGAGAGACTATCCCAACGAGTTCATTCAAACGGGTATTTCCGCGATAGACGGACTTAACACCCTTGTAAGAGGACAGAAACTTCCGGTATTTTCGATGTCCGGTCTTCCGCACGCAAACTTGGCTGCGCAGATCGCCCGTCAGGCAAAGGTGCTCAACTCCGACAGCAAGTTCGCGGTAGTATTTGCCGCGGTCGGAATTACCTATGAAGAAGCGGACTTCTTCATTTCGGACTTCAGAAAGACTGGTGCAATCGAAAGAACGGTACTTTTTATGAACTTGGCTAACGAGCCTGCGATCGAGCGTATCGCAACGCCGAGAATGGCGCTTACTTGCGCGGAATACTTGGCGTTCGAGCTTGGTATGCACGTTCTTGTTATCATAACGGATATAACGAACTACGCGGAAGCGCTTCGTGAAACGTCCGCCGCAAGAAAGGAAGTCCCGGGAAGAAGAGGATACCCCGGCTACCTTTACACGGACTTAGCGACTATGTATGAAAGAGCGGGCAGAATCAAAGGCAAAGAAGGCTCTATAACTCAGATTCCTATCTTGACGATGCCCGAAGACGATAAGACACACCCGATTCCCGACCTTACGGGATATATCACCGAGGGACAGATCATTCTTTCGAGAGAGCTTCACAAGAAAGGCATAACGCCTCCTATCGACGTACTCCCGTCGCTGTCGAGACTTAAAGATAAGGGTATCGGCAAAGGCAAGACGAGAGAGGATCATGCTGACACGATGAACCAGCTTTTCTCTGCGTATTCGCAAGGAAAGGAGGCAAAGGAGCTTGCTACTATCTTGGGCGAGTCGGCGCTTTCCGAAACGGATAGACTTTATGCGAAGTTTGCCGCAGAGTTTGAAAAGGAATATGTCAACCAAGGCTTCGATACGAACAGAACCATAGAAGAAACTTTGGATTTGGGCTGGAAGCTTCTAGGCGTTTTGCCGAAGTCCGAGCTCAAGCGTATCAAGGACGAATATATCGAAAAGTATTATCATAAGGCGTAATTATTATGGCAAGACTCAATGTAAATCCGACGAGAATGGAGCTTAAACGCTTGAAAGCAAGACTTGCGACCGCTTCGAGGGGATATAAGCTTCTGAAAGATAAATCGGACGAAATGATAAGGCAGTTCTCGATTCTCATTCGCAAGAACAAAACTCTTCGCGAAGAGGTTGAAAAAGGACTTGCCGATACGATGTCCGCATTTACTCTCGCAAAAGCCTTGACTTCCGAGATTCAGATCGAGGAAGCTCTCGCGATCCCTGCAAAAAGCGCGGAAATAGCATGCGGAACGAAGAATGTAATGTCCGTCGCCGTTCCGTCTTTCGAGATAATCGAGGGCGAAAAGTCGGGGGATACCTATCCGTATGCCTATTCTTCGGTTACGGGTGAGGCGGATTCTTCGATAAAAGCGCTGTCGAGCGTTTTGGAAAAGCTGATAGAGCTTGCCGAGGTCGAAAAAGCGTGCAATATGCTCGCCGACGAAATCGAAAAGAACAAACGACGCGTCAACGCGCTCGAATATGTTATGATTCCGCAGCTTGAGGAAACCATAAAATATATTCAGATGAAGCTCGAAGAAAACGACAGAGGCTCGAAAACGCGCCTTATGAAAGTCAAAGATATGATAGCCGAAAGAACCTGATTGGTTTTAATCACAATTTCAAACAATAAAGCCGCTTTGAAAAACGTCAGAGCGGTTTTTTCTATATCTATATAATATATATGGATTGACAAATCATCGCGATCCCACCGACACGGCGTAATAGCGCCGTGCTACCTCCCTTTGCGCAAAGGAGGCAGAAATGAGGACGGTTTTTTATTAAATCCGCGGCGGCAGCAGAGCCACCGCCCTACGGGTGGATATGCAATCATTGCCCAACGCATTTAATCATTATTCTATAAATGAGATGTTTTTGAAATTATTGCTTGATATTGCCCCTAATCGGTAGGGCGGGGGTTCTACTCCCGCCGCAATAAAAACGATCAATCCAAATAAGGCTCCCTTAGTAAGGGAGCTGGCTGCGGAGCAGACTGAGGGATTGCCCATTGCTACGCGAATGGTGTAAAAACTGTAAAAAATCGATCCCACCGACATGGCGTAATAGCGCCGTGCCACCTCCCTTTGCGCAAGTGAGGCGGTAATAAGGATTGAATCGATAGTAAAAAAGGCTCCCTTTGAAGGGAGCTGTCACCGAACGGTGACTGAGGGATTGACAAATCGCCACGATCCCTCAGATTGCTAACGCAATCAGCTCCCCTTACGCAGAGGAGCCTTTGATAAGGATTGTTATTATTAAAAACTGCGGCAGTAAGAAGCGATGCCCTACGGATAGGAATGCAATCATCGCCTAACGCATTTAATCATTATTCTATAAATGAGATGTTTTTGAAATTATTGCTTGATATTGACATAACCTAGTAGGGCGGGGTACAACTTTCGCCGAAAATAAGACTCATCAATAAAGATCCCTTTTAATTATGTAGACGAATAATAAAAAGGTTTTGAAAGGGGTGGGGAAATCTTTTCCTCAAAAAGTTTCCCCAAATAATTCTCAATACTCTCTTTTATTGTGAAATAACAACATATCATAAAGGTATAAAACGATTTTTCACAAAATAGGGGCGTATAAGCATAAAATAAATCGACGGAGCGATCCGTCGAATTTTAATGTCGTGATAGGTTCTTCTTTGTTTGATGTAAAATGTTTTATCGTGATAAGTTTTACTATCTTTAGTGGATAGTTCTATATCTTGCAAAAAATTTTTTATTTGTGATATATGTTTGTCCGCTTATTGCAGATTGTTTTTTTTGTTATGTGATATTTTTGTTTCGCTAAATTTTTATTGTGATAAATTTTTGCCTTTTCGGCTGTTTTTATTGTGAAATGTGTTTTAATTCGTATTGATTGTTGTTTGAATTTGTGTGAATGGGGGAAATATCGATTGCGTCAAGCTGACCGTTTCGCTGTCGATTTTGTCGCAGTCGCTTTTTTATGAGCTTTTGCATTCGTTCGCGGCTTCGTTCCGTTCGCTTTTGCGAATCGATTATTTTCGCGACCTGTTGCTCCCCCCCCCCGACGGATTTTGGCTTTCGCTTTCCTCCTTGATTTCGGAATTTGCGAACTCGTTAGTGAGCCCGAGAAGAAAATAGGGGTCGGTATTCGTATTTATGACGATACTTCGCAAAACGTCGTACGACGGCTTGCACTTGCCCTTGAGCCATTCGGAGATCTGCGACTGCTTCACGCCGATTGCCCGAGCAAGAGCCGACTGGTTATTGTCGTACTTTTGCAATATTTCTTTGAAGATGTCGATAAATTCCACTTTATACCTCGCTATATCGCGCTAAAAACAGAGAGCGTTTTTGTGAATAACGGCGAAAATAATCAAATAAAAAATCTATGTTTTGCTTGTTTTTCAAGCATAAACGATACTTTATTTTTGTATAAATTTTATAGAAAATTCTATAAAAAGTCTTGACATATAGAATATTCTATAGTATTATTATTGTAAGTAAATAAGCTTACTTTCAGAAAGTATGTTGACAAATGAAGTAAATATGTTTAAGAAACTATTCGATATAGCGGATGGTTATTCGACACACCGCATTGAAGCGTATAGTTGTTTGCGTTTTTGGAAGATACTTGTCGAAAGCAATAGGGGGGGGAGACGGTATAGCCTCTCTTCGAACGGTTTATTGAAAGGAAACAAGATGCTTATTATCCGCCGAGTAACTAGTTGTGACGTCGCAAAGGACGATACTCGCGAATAAAAACAAGATAAGCACCGATTTTTTTGAGGAGGATAATATGAAATCCAACAAAGTATTTAAGCTTTTGGTATCGTTGGTACTTGTAATGGCTCTTTCGGTATCCTTGATGGCTTGTAAGCATACGGACCCTGAACCGACGCCTACGCCCACCGAGACAACGAAACCCACGGAGACTACAAAGCCTACCGAGACGACGAAACCTACGGAGACGACAAAGCCTTCGGAGACAACACAGCCTACCGAAACGGCAAAGCCTACCGAGACGAGTAAGCCTTTCGACGGCGGAAGCTCGAGCGGCAACTTGTCCGACGACTTCTGGGACTGGTATGGTCAGGGCAAAAAGGTCGTTGACTATGATGAAATCGAAGACATCAAAGGCGACGGCGAGTATTTAGTTCATGATATCGATTATGTCGGCGATCTGTCAATCGAAAACAGTGCGTTCACTGGAAGTATTACATTCGGCAAAATAAATGTCAACGGTAACTTAGTTGTCAATATGCCTAATGCTACAATCACTTTCTCCGAGCCTGCAGCTGTCGGAAATCTTTCCGTAACGTCGGGCGCTCATACATTCAATCTTGATGCAACGCTCACGATTACGACTGCAAACGGAACTCTCACCATCAACGGCGGTAACGTTGTTTTGAACGGAAAAGTTATTTTGAGCGGTGAAGAATCCGAAAATGCACCTATTGTAATCGACGAAGAGGCTTGGACGACGGATACAATTACGACGAATATCGGCGTAACTATTCAAAACGGCGTAAACGGTCTTGTAGTTATCGTTAACACGAATGACGATGTTACGATCGAAACGAATGTTGACATCACTATCGATACGACAAACGTTGAAACGAAGCTTGACGAAGAAGAAAATCCCGTCAAAAACGTAGCCGTAACGGTTGCCGAAAACGCTTCTGACGTAACCGTAGAAGAAATCGCTAAGCCCGACGTAGAGGGTGAAGCGACAAACAGCAAGGTTGTCGTAGTTGAAGGCGAAAACGCACAAGCTCCTACAAACGTTCCTTATATCGAAGTTGCTACCGCTTCTGATTTGAAAGCTGCGTTCGAAAGAACAGACGACCGCATTATTTTGAAGTTGGTTGCTAACGTAACTTCCGAAGAAATGTATACGGTTAACGTTGATACAACGCTTATTCTCAACGGATATAAACTTGCAAGAAAAGATGGCGGTTCTATCGTTCAGATTATTAACGATGCAACTGTTGAATTCGACGGAACTGCAAGCGGATCCGAAGTATACGGCAGAATCAATGTCGGTATTGCAACTAATAACAACGGTAACGTTTTCCTTAACGGCGGTACATATAAGTGTCAAGAGGGCAATACCGTTCTCCATGTAAACGGTACGTGTCTTGATTCTGTTGTAGGCATTTATAATGCTTACATCGAAAGCCCTGACGATAACGGTATCCAGCTTAACGGTTCCGGTTATTACGAAATATATAATTCTACTATAAAGGGTGCAACTGCTGAATATATCAAGTCTGGATATTTAACTGTTGCTGAAAGTAAATTTATCGGAACGAAAGATCCCGTAGATTATTCATATAACGGCAACGGTTCAAACCCGACCGGAGACGCAGTCGTAATTGATTCTTGCGGCTATCCCGGCGGTGAGGCTGAGGTTTTAATTAGCAATTGCGAGTTTACTTCGACAAAGGACGATATCGGCTATTACGTTTATAATAATTCCAATACTGCGTTGGTTCAAGTAATAGATTGTGAGCCCTCTGTTTCGGATGGGTATAAGTATGTTTCGTACGTTTACGATGGTTATCCGTATGCTTTTGATGGGGATGTACACTATGTAATCGCTCATGAAGATGTTGTAGCTTGCATAAATGATATTGATGTTTGGAATGATAGTTATGAAAGATACACTCTTGCTACGCTTTACACATCGCTTAAGGCTGCTGTAGATGCATCACAAGAGGGTGATACAGTCGTTCTTCTTGATAACGTAGCAGACGGCGAAGGAATCATTATCAATAAAGATCTCACAATTGACTTTGCCGGTTATGAATATACCGTAGCTAAAGAGTTTGCGGGAAGTACGGGAACTAAGAATCAAGCATTCCAGCTTTTGCAAGGAGATGTTGTTCTTAGAAACGGAACTATCAAAGCCGACGGAACAAAGGCTTATGATCAATATATGAAGAACGGTGTGCCCAAGTATGGATATAAGGACGCTGAAGGCAATGTAGTTGAAACAAAAGACATGTTCATAAAGATTCTCGTTCAGAACTATTCTAACCTCACACTTGAGAATATGGTTCTTGACGGAACGACTATGAACAGCAACGGTCCTGAAAAGGAAATCCTTTATACACTTTCTAACAATTGCGGAGAAACTTATATTATCGATTCGAAGATAATTGCTAATAGCAAAGAAGGTTCTCGTGCGTTCGACGTATACGGAGAATTCCAAGCATATGAAGATCCCTCTGTATATGTTGGTTGTGAAAGTGTTATCGAAGGAACAGTTGAAGTATGGTTTGACGGGGATAATACGACCGGTACGACATTGGTTGCTTTGGGACTTTTCGAAGGAGACTTCACTAAAGCTACTTTGAAATATACCAAAACGAATATGAACGAAGGCTCGCAAGCGATTTTAGTCAAAGCAAATGACGTTAAGATCGCTGCACCTGAGGGATATAAGTGGAGTTATATTGAATCTGAAGGCTGTGACTTACTTGTTGAATCTGACGTAGTTGCAACTATCGACTTTGTAAAATTCTACACATCGCTTAGTGCTGCTGTGGCTGCTGCTGTTGACGGAGACGAAATCATTCTTCTTGATGACGCAGAAGGTTGCGGTATTATCGTAAAAGATTCTTGGTACGGAAATAACGGTCTTGTATTCGACTTCAACGGACATTCTTATGCCGTAAATGAAGAGCCTTTGGCAGGTAGCGAGGGCACGCAGAGCCAATGCTTCCAGCTTTTGAAAGATAATAAAGTTACGATGAAGAACGGTACTATCAACGCTAAGAACGACAAGATCGCAATGTTGATTCAGAACTATAGCTTCCTTACGCTTGACAATATGGTTCTTGACGGAACGACGATGACAAGAAGCAATACTACGACATATGCTCTTTCCAACAACAACGGTGTTTCGACGATTAAGGATACGACAATCAAAGCTAAGAGCGGCGATTACGCGTTCGATGTATACGGACAGTTCGGAAGCTATGACGACGTTCACGTAACAGTTGAGGGCGAAAGCGTTATCGAAGGAAAGATCGACGTTTCTTGGAATACGAGAGCAGCTGACGGAAAAGCTGTAAGCGTTATTCTTAACCTCACAAGCGGAGATTTTAGTAAAGCAACATTGAGCTATTCTGACACGAACAGACTTGAAAAATCTTCTGCAAGAGTTACTAAGGGTGTTGACGTTGTGATCGCAGCTCCCGACGGATATACTTGGAACGAGATAGAAGACGACGCGGCTAATCTCTTGTTGGGTGCTGTCGCTCAGTCCGAAACAACTGAAGAGGCAGCTGAGTAATACACATAAATACACATAAACAGACTCCATTATCGGAAAAACGCGGCGTCTTTAGGAGATTCCGAAAAGGCGCTCGCGTTTGAAAGATAGGAGCAAAATCAATCAATATCAATTAGCTTTTTTCCATAATTCGTATTGTGATAACAAAAGAAGGTGCAATGCATTCGTGCAGAGTACCTTCTTTTGTTTTGTATTTTAGTATCTTAAAAAGCGTGTTTGGTTGTCGCTTGGTTTTCGTAGTTTTATTATCTTAGCTTCGATTCTCGTTTGATAAGACTTTTTGCGGTTCTGTCTGCATTGTTTCGGCATTAGGTAATGTTTTTTTTGAAAACCGTATTGTGTTGGTTTTTGCGTTTTTGAAAAGTATTCGTCTCGATTTTCTTTACCGATGATATTTTCGCGATATTTTGTGCTACAATAAAATATATCTAAACCGTTTAAGTGTTTAGACGAAAGAGAGGTTTTTTGTGGATAATCAAGAAAGAGTGAAACAGTTTTCCGAGGGCTTTGCGTCTTGCACAAAGCTACTCAACGCGATAGGGGACGAAAAGAGGCAGCACCTTATATTAGAGATGATGAAAATGAATAAGTGCAGCGGCGTTCGCGTTTGCGAGATAACCGAAAAGACCAATCTTTCACGGCCTGCCGTCTCGCACCATTTGCAGATTATGAAAGACGCGGGGATCGTCAGGGTGAGAAAAGAGGGGACGAAGAACTTCTATTATTTCGATCCTGAAATGGAAGCGTTTTCGCGGCTTGTATCAACTCTTAATCTTGCTATGGAAATCACGAAAGAGCTTCCCGATAGACAAAACGAAAACTAAATGAGAGTGTTTTTTATGGAACTTCTTGAAATAATGAAAAACAGACACAGCGTAAGGCAATATTTTGACAAACCGATCGAGCAAGAGAAGCGCGACGTTTTGAATGATTTAATCGTCACCATAAATAAAGAGGCGGGCGTTAACATTCAAATCGTCTACGACGAACCGAAGTGTTTCGATTCGTTTATGGCGCATTACGGCAAGTTCTCTGGGGTAAATAATTATATCGCACTCGTAGGTAAGAAATCCGAAAAAATCGACGAAACGCTCGGATATTACGGCGAAAAGCTTGTGCTTAAAGCGCAAGAGCTCGGACTCAACACTTGCTGGGTTGCAATGACGCACGGCAAGAGCGTGGCAAAGGTCGAAAAGAGCGAAAAGCTTTCTTGCATCATCTCGCTCGGCTACGGAAAGGAAAACGGCGTAAGCCACAAAAACAAGGCTATTGAGGCGGTTTCTAATTATAATACCGAAATGCCCGAATGGTTCAAAAACGGGGTAGAGGCGGCGCTTTTGGCTCCTACCGCGATGAATCAACAAAAGTTCTATTTCAAATATAATTCCGACGGAGAGGTTACCGCGACTTGTGGCAAAGGGTTCTATACAAAGCTCGATTTAGGCATAGTGAAATACCATTTCGAGGCGATTTCGGGCAAAAAGGTGAAATAGTTTTGTTAGAGATTTCAAAACAATAACGACCTATTCGACGACGTAGTTATAACCAAGCAAAGCGTTAAAATCACGTTAAAAAGACGTCTTTTAAGCTTAATCGGTTTTGCATTTGTTAGCAAATTGCCGCTAAACTTAATTGCGCAAGGCTTTCAATGGATAATCGTGAGGTATTGGCGGAATCGAAATGAAAGAAAATAGCATAAAAACTCGGCTTATTTTCGGCAAATTGTGAAATGTGAGTGCTTTTTGTTCGAAAATAAGCCGATTTTGACTTTACAAACGCCCGCGGTGTATGATACAATATACGCAGTCAGTTGCCGATACAACTGAATTTTCGGGCGTTTAACTCAGCTGGGAGAGTGTCATCTTGACGTGGTGAAAGTCATAGGTTCGAGTCCTATAACGCCCACCACACAGGAATAAAACGAACCTTGAGAAATCAAAGTTCGTTTTATTTTT
>CAZIPL010000013.1:0-32066 GCA_964541255.1 uncultured Clostridia bacterium
TATTATTCGCTCTACGCAATGAGATATTTTTGAAATCATTGTTTGAATATTGAATCTCAACCGGTAGGGCGGGGGTTCTACTCCCGCCGAAAAAAAGAATTAATAATCAAAATAGGCTTCCTTTGAAATGTTGCGAATGAAATGCTATAAAGGCTCTTTTGAAGAACGATTGTTTCGCGAAAAAAATGGCTCCCTTAGTAAGGGAGCTGGCTCGGCAATGCCGAGACTGAGGGATTGATTGTATAAACAATACAAAATTTTTTAATTCTTATCGTTGCTTTCTCCGAAGAAAATCGCTTGCATTTGCTCGGGCGATTCTTTCATGCCGTTTTTTATCCATTCGTCTGCTATTCCGAAAAGCCCGCCCGACATATACGCCGTCTTATATGCGTTTTCTATGCTCCCCGTCAAGCTCAGTTTTCCGCACATAACAATATGCTCGGACAATAGGTGCGAAAGGTTTTGGCTATATAGCAAAGTAATGACCTCTTTCATATCGAGAAAATGCCTAAATACTTCCGCGATAATATCTCCGTTTGGATTTTTGATATAATTATCCCACCACTTAGCCGTTCTTTCTTCGAGGTGTTGCTTCAAAATATCGTCGATCGATTCGTAGTTACGATAAAACGAATTGCGGCTGACTCCCGCCGTTTTGACAAGCTCCGACACCGTGATGTCATAATACTTTCCCTGTTTCATAAGCTTCAAAAGCGCTTGGGTAATGCACTCGCGGACAAATATATTTGCGGCGTTTTTTCTTTCCATAACTTACTTATAAAATCTCTTTCGTGGAGCAAATTTTGCGGTTTTGTCCCAAAGATGAATCGAGAACCGCAATGTTGTTGTTGAAATATCTTAAATATAGTATATTACAAATGGGACAATTGTGCCACTAAAAATCGATACTTTGGAGAAAATAATGAAAAAAGTTCTTAAAATAACGGGAATAATTCTTCTTATAATAGTCATTATGCTGGTTGCTTTGGTAACGTGCGTATCGAAGATGCCGTCAGCGCCGAAAGATTATAACGAAACAGTCGCAACGGGCGGAGCAATCGAGAAAAAATATATGGCAAACGGAAACTACGAAGTAGAGCATTTTGAAGAAATCACTTTGCAGGGCTTTTCGAAATACATATATTACTATCCGAAAAATCTCGAAAGCGATAACGAAATTTATCCCGTCATAGTTCTTGTTAACGGAAGCGGTACGCCGATGTCGAAGTATACCGCGATAGCAAAGCATTACGCGTCGTGGGGTTTCATCGTTATAGGAACGGAGGAGGATTATGATTGGAACGGCTTTTCGCCCGAGATGTGTATACGGCACTTGACTCTTTTGAACGAAAACGAGATAGTCAACGACAATATAAACGTTTTTTATAAAAAAGTAGATCTTGAAAACGTCGGAATAGTCGGGCATTCTCAAGGCGGAGTAGGGGTCGTAAACGCTCTTACCGAGCAAAAGCACGGCGATATATATAAAGCCGCCGTAATGCTGTCGCCCGCGAACAAAGAATTGGCGCGCGGCTTGCAGTGGGATTACGACGCGTCGAAAGTAAATATTCCGATATTATTGATGTCTGGCGAGGGCGGAGGAGACGATGCCGTCGTAACGGGAGAACAGCTCGAAGAAATCTATAACGATATAGCTAATGAAAAGATTATGCTAAGGCGCAAAAACACCGCGCACGGTGAAATGCTTTATTCGTGTGACGGCTATGTGACGGCGTGGTTTATGTATTGGCTTCAAGGTGACGAAGAAGCGGGCGGCGCGTTTTTCGGAGAAAACGTCGAGATAGAACGAAACGAACTATATGTTGACGTAAAAATCGATTTTGAAAATATAGCGTAAAGTACATCTTCGAAAACATCTTCGTTTGAGTTATTCATTAAAAGATATATTAATTGAGTTTTAACCCAAATGATATGTAAATCGCGAAAAAAGACGACTCATAGGTTTAATCGGTACGGTACATCAATGAATACTCAAAACAACTAATTAAAGCCATTTGCCGATAAAATGCGTCATCAAAAGAGTCTGTCTTTTCGGACATTAGCTATCGGGGTATTATTAATAAAATAACTCTAATTAAATAGAATTCTATTTGCGATTTCAATATGGTTTAGAATTATATAAAACAAAATGCGACTTTTTCGTTAAGCCGCATTTTTGTTTTTATTTGGTTTTTTGATTCTAATTTTTTATCGACGGAAAGCATTTTAGAAAAACGTAATACGTTTAAGAAATACTAAACCTCGTTAGTCTTGATAATACTTCGCTTGAGCGTTCCATAGCTCGAAATACTTGCCGTTTTTGTCCGAAACGAGAGAGTCGTGCGTTCCCGTTTGAACGATTCGACCGCTTTCGAAAACGGCTATTTCGTCGCAGAATTTACAAGACGACAAGCGGTGGGAAATATAAATCGCCGTTTTGTTGTTTGCTATCTCGTCGAATTTCGCATAAATTTCCGCTTCGGCGATAGGGTCGAGCGCGGCGGTAGGTTCGTCCAAAACAACGAAAGGAGAATCTTTATATAGCGCTCTTGCGAGAGCGACTTTCTGCGCTTCGCCGCCCGATAACGTAACTCCGCTCATATCGTAATCTTTTGATATATACGTGTCGAGCCCCTTTTCCATTTTGGCAAGGCTCTCCGAAAAGCCCGCTTTTTCGAGGCAACTTGCGACCTTTTCTTCGTCTGCAATGCTGTTTGACGCTACGACGTTTTTAAGCATAAGTCCCAAAAGTTTGAAGTCTTGGAAGACGACGGAAAAAATGTCGAGATATTCTTCGTAAGAATATTCCTTGATGTTCTTGCCGTTCAAAAGAATTTTGCCGCTTGTCGGGTCGTAAAGTCTGCAAAGAAGCTTTATAAAGGTGGTTTTTCCGCTGCCGTTCATTCCGACTATTGCGAAACGCTTTTTGAGGTTAAGCTTGAAGTTGACGTTATTAAGCGCGTAATTTTCCGATGAGGGGTATTTGAACGAAACGTCCTTGAATTCGATTTCGAGATTATCCGTAACATCCTTTGTGATATGCTCCTCACCCTTTTGCATTGCGCTTTCAAGGTCGAGGTAAGAATACGCGATTTCGAGGAACTTCGCATTGCCTCGCATCATACCGAGCGTTGCGACAAAGCCTCTGATTCCGCCTGATAGCATCGTTATCGCGGTAACGTATTGCGTAACCGAGCCTAAACCGTACGCTCCGCCGAGAGCCTTTACGCATACGAAAAGATATACAAACCCTGTAAACAGCGAATATATCGCCGCCGCCACAGCTTCCAAAATTCCGAGAGCGCCGCGCGAAAGCTTGGCAAACTTACCGTTCGAGGCGAACGTATCGTTTTTCGAGCGGTTGTATTTTTCGCACATCTTGTTTTGCTCATAGATTCTGATGTCCATCGCAATGTCGCGTTTTGAGCCTAAAAACCCGAAGAAAGAAAATAGCCTGTTGCCTAAGTTATGATCTCCAGCGAGAGTCGATTGTAAGTTGACCGCTTTATTCGATAGCGCGGGGGAAATGAATAACGTTCCGAACATAACAGCGACGATTAAGATATTGACGACGGGGTTATTCAAGAAAAGTAAATTTGTCTGACTTTCGGGAATTTTCTGCAAAAACAGCGATACCGTAAGCGAAATTCCGCCTATTATTTTGAATAGCGTCGTAGTAAGGTTTTCGATGCTCAATAATGTTTGTTCAAGTCCCCAACCGCCGCTGTTTTGGTTTTCTTTGATTTCCGAAATAAGTGCGGAGGTTTCCGTTTCTTCGAGCTTTGAATAATCAACTTCGAATGTCTTTTCCGCGAGGAGGTTAAATACTTTATACCAAAGCCCCGTGTTTTGCACTTCGTACCACTTTTTCAAAAGCGCGGTGATAATTGCAATAACAGCCGCGGAAATAAGCGTTATGATGACAAGCTCCGTCAAGCGTTCGACGTTTCTTCCCGAAGATAACTCGTCGATAATAAGTGCCGAAAGATATACCGCAACGTATGGCGTTATCGCAGACCATGCGGTATATAGCACTCGCGACAGCATTTGGCTCGGATACCTTTTGAAGAAAAGCTTTATTGTTCGTGCGTTCAATGAAAACGCTTTGCCAAGAGGCAGTGCTTTATCGTAATTCCTCATTTTGAGCCTCCTCTTTGTAATACTTGCTTTGTACTTCGAAAAGCTCCGCGTACTTGCCCTCTTTCGCGATAAGCTCGTCGTGAGAGCCTTCTTCTGCGATTTTCGCATTGTCGATAAGAATTATTCTGTCGCAAAACCTTGTCGAAGCCAAACGGTGCGAAATATATATCGACGATTTGTTTTCCGTCAATTCGTTGTATTTGCTATAAAGCTCCGATTCCGCGATAGGATCGAGCGCGGCGGTAGGCTCGTCCAAAACGACGAAAGGCGCGTTTTTATATAACGCTCTTGCAAGCATAAGCCTTTGCGTTTCGCCGCCTGAAAGTAGCACTGCGTCGTCGTATACGGTTCTGTTTAGCTTTGTTTGAAGACCGTTTGAAAGGGAATTTACCTTTTGTGTAAGTCCCGCCTTTTCGATGCAGTCGGAAACCTTTTCATAATCTATGCTCGTTTCCGTTTGCGCGACGTTTGCCGCGATAGAGGCGGGGATTATAGTGAAGTCTTGGAAGACTGCGGAAAAGAGTTTGTAATAATCCGTTCTGTTGAAGTTTTTGAGGTCTTCGCCGTTAATAAGAACTCTGCCTTTTGTGGGATCGACAAATCCGCAAAGGATCTTGACAAGCGTGGTTTTACCCGCGCCGTTTAAGCCTACTATAGCAAGCTTTTCTTTCGGGCGTAAAACGAGATTTATGTCGGAAAGCGTATCTTTTTCTGCGCCGTCGTAGCGATACGATACGTTTTCCAAGCGTATTTCGAAAGGTGTTTCGGGACGCTCGATATGTTTTCCGTCGTTAACGCTGAAAACATCGGGATAATCGAGAGTTTCCATGACGGTAGATATGTCGAGAGATTGCTTGTATAAAGTATTGAATCCGCCGAGAATTCCCGTAACCCACGACGAGAAACCGCTGACTGCGGCAAAATAGAGCAAAAACTCGGCGACGTCGATTTCGCCGTTGACAACCATAGCGATTAAAAGCGCATACGCCGCTCCGTTTCTCAAAAACGCCATAACAAGGTCAAGGAAATTAACGATAAGAATGCGAGATTCGGCTTTTTGCTGGAAATCCTTATAAGACTTCTGTGCCTTGTTAAAGACGTCCTCAAGCCATGGCGCCAAGCCGAAAATGCGAATGTCTTTCGCGTATTCGAGCTCCGTCGCGACGGAAGTAACGTAATACATATGGTGCGCCACGTCCGATTCTTCCTCTCTATGCTCGTAACGGTAATTGCTCGCTTTTTTCGTTGCGAAATAGCTTATCGTCGCCGTAATCAAAACGATGACGAATAGTATCGGCTGAACGGAAGATAGAAGCGCGATATAAATCGCAAAGCCCAAAATGTTTTTGAGTAGCGTCGTTAACGTCGTCCAGACCGCTTCAGAAGCTGCGGCGTTATTCGAAACGACGTCGAATGATTTTTGCAAAAGTTCGAGGTATTTTTCGTTGAAAAGGTTAGGGTAAGAGGTCGTTGCCGACTTGTTGTTGAGAGAATTAATTATCTCGGATCTTACCGTTATTCTTCCGTAAATCTCGTTGCTTTCTATGTAAGAGTTTATTGCGGACGAAAGCATCATTGCGACTGTGAAAAACAATATCGCAAATAAAAGCTCGTTAATATTAAAACCGCGCTCAAGTATCGAAATGAGGGTAGGGGAAACATAAAGCCCCAAAAGATTGGTTATGACCGCAAAGGCTGCCGATAAAAAGCTCAAGACAAGCACCTTTTTTTCTTTCGAAACCCACGCGGTTTTTATCATAAAAGCCGTCGTTTGCGCCATATTGTATTTCGGCTTTGGCGGCTTTTCTTTCTTTTTCTTATCCATATATACTCCTGTAATGTTTGTTATAATAACGTTTTTCGTTTAATGGCAAAACACAACGAAAGATAAAGTAAACAATTTCATAATACTTTTCGTAATAATAAAACTATTTTCTTTTGCTTTTTATTCAAATTTGCGGTTTTTAATCCCTTTTTGGGGGTTGCGTATCGATTAATGTTTTCCCCCCCCCCCGATTGTCAAGTGAAATCCAAAACAATCGGCATTTCGAAAAAAAAGTACGACTTAAAAAGTGTGTTGTGGCAAATACAAAAGCTTGTTTAAGTAGTGGGGGTATAATTTTATCCTTTAAAAGATTCGCCCGAAAAAGCTTTAAAGTCGTCATTTTTGCGGAATTTAATTATTGCTTGTAGTATATCTAAATAAACTTTGCAAAGCTTTGCTTTAAATATCCCCGACTTTTCGCGGTTTCGTCTTTTGCGATGTAATTATTTTAGCAATTACAGCGATTTGCCGTCTACCGCTTTTAGTTTGAATTATACGCAACTATCGGTTGCAAAAGATTTTTTAAGTACTTTTTCTTTAAAAACGAACAAACAAAATTAACTTTTCAACTTTTCTTTTTTTTGTAGATATTGACTTAGCGTTTTCTTTGATTTATAATTTATTCAATACTCATATAAGTATATAATACTTTTATGTTTATTTGCAAATAAAAAGCTATCGATGAGGTTTATTAAATGCAATATATAACACTAAATAACGGCGTAATAATTCCGCAGCTCGGATACGGCGTATATCAGGTTACGAAAGACGAATGCGAAAGATGCGTTTTAGACGCGCTTAAAGTCGGCTATCGCCTTATCGACACGGCGCAAAGCTATTTCAACGAAGAGGAAGTGGGAAACGCGATTGAAAAAAGCGGAATTAAAAGAAGCGAGATTTTTCTTACGACAAAGGTTTGGGTCGAGCATTACGGCTACGACGAGTGCAGAGCTTCGGTAGAAGAATCTTTGAAAAAGCTTAAAACCGACTATCTCGACCTTTGCCTTTTGCATCAGCCTTTCGGCGACGTTTACGGGGCGTATAGAGCTTTGGAGGACTTATACGACGAGGGCAAAATAAGAGCAATCGGAATATCCAATTTCTATCCCGACAGAATGATAGATTTGGCGTCTTTTTGCCGCATAAAACCTATGGTCAATCAGATAGAGATTCATCCTCACCACCAGCAAAACGAAAGCAAGCTTTGGCACGAAAAATACGGCGTCGCTCTCGAGGCGTGGGCGCCGTTCGGAGAGGGGCGCGGCGGAATGTTCGATCTTCCCGAAATAAAGGAAATCGCGGATAATCACGGAAAGACGGTAGCGCAAGTTATTTTGCGTTGGCACTTGCAAAGAGGTATAATCGTTATCCCTAAGTCCACGCATATCGAGCGTATGCAAGAGAACTTCAAAGTCTTTGATTTTGAGCTTTCCGATGAAGAGATGAACGTTATTGCCTCTCTTGACAAAAAGCAAAGCTCGTTCTTTTCTCACACCGACCCGCAAATGGTCGAATGGTTCGTCAAAATGGTCGAAATGAGAAAGAACAACAACGATTGCAACAAAGAAAAAAAGAATTGGTAAGGAGATTTTTGATATGAGAAAGAACTTCGGTGCAAAAACGGTTTTATATCCTATGCCTGTGTTTATAATCGCGTCCTATGACGAGAAAGGAACGCCCGACGCGATGAACGCGGCTTGGGGCGGAGTAAGCGAATTTAAAGAAATTTCGATGTGCATAAGCGCGGGACATAAAACGACGAAAAATATATTGAAAAGAAAGGCCTTTACGGTAAGTATGGCAACAGCCCAAACGGTCGTTGCGTGCGATTACGTCGGAATTGCTTCGGCAAACGACGTCCCCGACAAGATGGAAAGAGCGGGCTTTCATACTACAAAGAGCGAGTTTGTCGACGCTCCGATAATTGACGAGCTTCCGATGTGCTTGGAATGCAGACTCAAAAGCTATGACGAAAAGTCTTGTAGGCTTGTAGGCGAAATCGTCAATGTTTGCGCGGACGAAATCGTTTTGACAGAGGGAAAAATCGATCCGACGAAGCTTCGCCCGATAACTTATGACGGAATGAATCAAGAATATTACGTTTTGGGAGAAAAGGTTGGCAACGCCTTTTCGGACGGCAAGAAGATTAAATAAAAAGCCGTTATCAAAAAGAATACGTAAAAAAATACGCACGAGGGAAAATTCTCGTGCGTATTATGTTTTCGATATAGGTTAAATTACGAAATTGCCGTCTTTCATAACAAGGAGTTTCTCTCCGTTTGAAAGCGTTGCTTCAACTTCAAGATCATTTGTTCCCACCATGAAATCAACGTGTTCTAAGCTCGAGTTAAGACCGTGCTTGATAAGCTCTTCTTTGGAAAGCGTTTCGCTTGATTTGCAGCAGGTCGGATAACCGTTTCCGAAAGCGAAGTGACAAGAAGCGTTTTCGTCGAAAAGCGTTTCATAGAAAAGCGTTTTCATATTGGAAATGGGGGAGTCGTATTGAACCAAAGCTATTTCTCCAAGATAATGCGAGCCTTCGTCCGTCTCGATGATGTTCCTCAAGAACGCTTCGCCTTTTTCTGCATGGAAATCGACTATTCTGCCGTTTTCGAATTTAAGCCAGAAATCGTCGATAATATTTCCGCTGTTGCAAAGGGGAAGAGCGGAATAAAGAATTCCGTTGATGTTGTTTCTGTCGGGTGCGGAGAAAATCTCTTCGGTTGGGAGGTTTGCCATAAACATAACGCCGTTCTTATCGGGCTCGTCGGCTGTAAGCCAAACGGAGTCGGGCATCATTCCGACGGTAAGATCCGTGCCGCGGGAGTTTTTGTAGTGCATGGAAACTATTCCCGAATTGTTGAGAATGTCCGCACGTCTCTTTCCGTTTTCGGAGAATTGCTTCCATTCTGCGATAGGATCTTCTTTGTTAAGTCTCATTGCCGAGCAAATCATATCCCAAAGTTTTTCCATTCCGTCGTTTTCGGAAAGCTCGGGGAACATTTTCTTTGCCCATGCTTTTTCGGGATAAGCGCAAACGCACCAACGTACTTTGTTTCCCGACGTTGCTTCGGAAAACGGTCTATACGCCTTGCGGCTTGCCAAATTATAGCCCTTTACCTTTTCGGGATCTATTCCGTCGTATGCGTCGGGGTTTTCGCTGACGATAGCGATATAAGAAACGTCCTTATCGGCGAAGTAGTTTCTGCTGTCTTTTTCGTAATCGAAAATCTCCGTCAAAGTGTTTATGTCTTCGTTTTCGAAACGCATACGCGATAATTCGGGATCGAGCCAGTTTATAATAACTCTTTTAGCTCCCATTTCATAAGCTTTTTTTGCCATAACGTGAGCAAGCTCTTGCGTATGAAGAGGGGCTCTTATTACGAGCATCTGGTCTTTTGTGAGGTTTACGCCGATTTTAAGAACGACGTCTGCAAATTTGTTTATTCTTACGCTGTCCATAAAGGTCTCCTTTTTGTCTTTAAGTTAAAATCGAACGAGTATTCGTCGCGATATGGATAAGTATACAAGATAATCTTTTGTTTTGCAAAACAAAAAGCCGTAGTTTTGTTTTTATGATAAGAAAAAAGTCCTATCTTTACTTATAAAACTTAAAAAGCCGCGGTTTCGAAAAGAATGTATCCGTCAAGACGGAAAGCGTTAAATTATATAAAACAAAATAAAATTAATTATTGCAATGTCGCAAGCTTTGTGATAAAATAGAAAGAAATATTCGATATACGGAGGACGGAAAAATGATCCCTGAAGCTAAAAAAAGCGTATTGAGCGATTCCAAGGTATATGTTGGAAAGCTTGTTTTGAAAGAAAGTGAGTTTGAAAACGTCGAAAAAACTCTCGACATAATAAACGGCAGTCTTTTTGGCGAAAACGAGCTTGCCGTTAAAATAAAAAAACTTGACGGCGAAAAGGAAAGCTACACTCTTTCCGTGAACTTTGATAGGGTTGAGGTGAAAGCAACCGAAAAAGGGGTGTACGACGCGTTGTCAACGCTGTTTAATCTCGTTAAAAACGATGACGGAAAAACGTATATAAACGAGTGCGAAATAGAGGACGAGGCGAGATTTTTGTATCGCGGCTTTATGCTCGACGTAGCAAGACATTTCCAGACCGTCGATACCGTAAAGAAAGTTATCGATATGCTTTTCAAATTGAAGCTTAACGTTTTCCATTGGCATTTGTCCGACGACCAAGGTTTCCGTATCGCGCTTCCGGGGTATGAAAGAATTGCCGAAAAAGGATCGAAGAGAAATTGCTCGTTTGTCGGGGGCTTCAAAAACGCTCATTCAGACAACACTCCTCACAGCGGAATTTATTCTATCGAAGAGATAAAGGACGTTTTGCAATATGCAAAGGCTCGCGGAATTAAAGTTATTCCCGAAATAGACCTCCCCGGTCATTTTTCCGCGGTTTTGGCGTCTCATCCCGAATACACTTGCGAGGGTAAGGAGTTTGACGTCCCCGGTCATTACGGCGTTTTGGAAAATATTTTGTGCTTAGGTAATGACGAAGCGAGAGAGTTTGCAAAAGGCTTGCTCTTGTCGGTCGCTAAATTGTTCGACACCGACATTATGCATATCGGCTTTGACGAAATCAAGACGGACAAGCTCAAAAACTGCCCCAAATGTCAAGCGAGAAAGAAAGAATTGGGACTCAAAAACGAGCGTCAGCTTATTGGCGCGTTCAGAGAAGAGGTTAGAGACTTCTTGGGCGAAAACGGCGTAAGAATCATCTGCTGGAACGACGGACTCGATAGCGTAGACGAAAAATCTATCGTTCAGCATTGGATGCCGGGAACAAGCAGAAAGACCGCTAAGCGCATAAACGACGGACAAAAGACCATAATGTCCGACTTTATGCATTATTATTGCGACTATCCTTATTGCATGACGCCGCTTGACAAGACCTATCATTACAATCCCGTTATGAGAAGCGTCAAAAAGCCCGAAAACGTTGTGGGCGTAGAAGCTCCTCTTTGGGCTGAGTGGGTTGAAGGTCCCGATAAGATTTATTTCTACGGCGCATACCGTATGGCGGCACTTGCTGAAAGCGCGTGGAACGAGACGAAGCGCCCGTATAAAGCGTTTATCAAGGACTTGCGCGACAACGACGAATATTATTTCGGCAAACGCCTCAATATCCCCGACGAGCTTTTGACTCCGCAAAACAGACTCAAAAAGCTCGGTGAGTTTATGGGTAGCGATTGGAATATCGAACTCAACGCTTGGAAAGAAGGAAATAAAAACTAAACGATACTAAGTTACGCTTAAATTACGACAAGCAAAGATTTGAGAAATCACACAGAAACGATTTAGACTCAATCGACTGACTGTCGATAGCTGTTCGTTGATAAATATGTAATTGAGTTTCAACTCTATAGGAAATCAAACCTTTGTTAAATTTAGTATCATAAAAGCTACAAAAAAAGAGCAATCTTTGTTTTTCGAAGATTGCTCTTTATATTTTGTTTTAGTTATCCATTGATAGTCACCTAATTGAGTTTAATCCAATCGATTTGCAAATCCGAGTTAAACTCGCTCATAACACATAAGTTTTTAGTGAAAAAGTAAATATAAAACTATATTAAAAAACTCATTTTGCGGAAAAACTTATTTAATCTCGTAAACGCCCTCGTTTTCGTTATAGATAAGTCCGTAATCCTTTTCGAACTCGTCTGCGTATTTTTCGTAATAGCCTCTGTCGGTGAAAGCGTACGGGCTGTTTTCGTCGCCGAGAACCATTTCGGGGAGGTTTATGAGGAGAAAGCAAAATCCGAACATCGCGACGATTGCCATAATCCATTGCCTTGGCGTAGCACGGTTTTCCTTTTTGAAAAGATGTGCCGCAAGCCCTATCGTGACTGGCAAAAAGCCGAAAAGGGAAGTAACAAGACCGGGGGAATAAAGCGTTTGCATTCCGTATTTCCCGAAAGTTTGCAAAGAGCTTATTCCGATAACGACGTGTATTACGACCTCGAAAGCGGAAAAGAGCATAACGGCAACGCCCGCGGGTTTTCGAAATCCCCAGAATTTTAAGACCACGCAACCGAGAATAACTCCGCCGAAGTTCGTTATCATATCGGTAAGCCTATTCATCGGATAACGCGAAAGAATTGTCGAGCTATGGCTGAAATTATACGAATAATGAAGTCCGCCGGGGAACACCCATTCTTCGATTACGTGAAGCACCAAAACAATGACGGCGAGAGTGCAAAGAATATTGATTTTGTCCCACGTTTTGCGATTTTTCCATACTTTGATGCCGAGAAAAATACCGATACCTACCATTACGTAAAGCCAAATCGAAAGCCAAGCGTTGATAATTGTTTCCATGAATTAGTCCTCCTTTTTCGGAATGACGGGCAAGTATAAATAGCTGTCGTATTTTCCGCCCGAATATATGTGATGTCTTCCCTTGTTGTGATCTTTCGGCATTTCGGCTGTATCTACTTTAGAGCCAGCAAACATTTCTTTGCCACCGATTGTATACATTTCGGGATTTTCGTTCGGCATATAGGTAAAGCCCTCTTTCGGTAAGTTGATTTTTGCCATTTTAAGCTTAAAAGGTCCCGTCCACATTTTCCTTGTCTTATAGGGCGAAACAGTAACGCGAAGGATATCTCCCTTTTTGAATTGTAATCCCATAGGCCAAATGAGAATGTCTAAGGGGACAATCTCGCCGTTTTTAAGCTTTTGCTCTTTTTTCATTGATTGACGGGGATTTTCTTCGGTGCTTTTTTCTTCGTCCAATCCCCTTAAAGAAGCTCTAATATATCCCTTTGCCGACATATCCATGCCGGGACCGAGCGAAAATTGATAAGGAAGACCGTTTGGGCGGCGTTTTTCTACCGTAACATAAAGATCCATATCATCGTGATCAAGAGCTTCTGCCCAAAGTCTTATCTTCATATAACCGAGAATTTCCGTATCTTCCGCCATTTTCATATCAAAGCGGATGCCGCTTTTCTTGCGGTCGGAATCGTATTCTAAAAAGCTTTCTTTTGAGACTTCGGTTTCGCAAAGGCATTTCTTTGCGGTATCGAGATACAATCTTCTATATTTAGTGCGAGGAATGGGGAAGTCATCTTCGACGCGGTCGATAATATCTTTTCCGCCCGGATTGAGAACGCTGACGCGCACTTTCGGAGTGCTTTCCCAACCGTTTTCTTCGCCTTTTAAGTATCTGTCAAAGAATTGCCGCAGCTCTTCGGTATGCGCAACGTTATAATAATCGTCCCATTCTCCCGTGTTGTGGATACGTAACCATTTCTCCTTAGACGAAATGCGTCGATAGCCCTCCAAGGTGCCGTAGGTGTGAATGGGGTTGGTATAGCTTGCAACGATGTAAGCCGGAATATCGATGTTTTCCAAATCTGCATCTTTATCGTCCCACCAAGCGTTCATGGTGGGTTGCTTGTTCATCATGGCGATGACGTCTTCGATGCCTCCGTTTTCCGTAGAGGCAAAGGAGTCGGATAGCATTTTAACGAACTCCGGCATCATTACGCCGCCGCGAGTTGCGATTTCGCGATGACAGTCGGAAAGTCCCTCCCAAGGCGCGATGGCTGCAAGGTGCTTAGGCTTTTGCGCCGCCGTAAACCATTGCGAAATGGCAAGCCATGAATTGCCGCTCATGCCTACTTTGCCGTTGCTCCAAGGCTCTTTTGCTGCCCATTCGACGATATCCGCGCCGTCTCTGCCGTAGTCGCTTCCGAAAAATAAGATTATTCCCTCCGAATTATACGCTCCTCGGACGTCGGGGTTAATGATTACATATCCGTGGTTGCACCAATAGGCAGGATCGGGTCCCTCGAATTTCTGTAAGCCCGATGTTGCCTCTATGGGAATGCCCGCATGGTTCGGTGTGTCGTCCAACCATTGAGAGCCGATCTCCTTTCCGTAGGGGCTCATTGCTATGATTGCAGGATGAGTGGAATCGTCGTTCGGGCGGAAAATATCCGTGTAGATAGTGACGCCGTCTCGTAACTTTATAGGTACGTCACGCTCCAAAATGATGTCGCAAGGGAGTGGCATATAGCCTTTCAGCCTTATAGAGCCTTTTTTGAGAAGCAATTTCTCTTGTTTGAAGCCCGTATATCTTGCGCAAGGCGAGTTTGTCGGCAAGGCATTTCTCACGGGAATTTTCATTTCGTTCCCGTTTTTGTCGTGCAAAATTGTATATCTGTTTTCGTTCATTTTTTTGCTCCTTTTTGAAAGCGATTTTATAATAAATTGCTATACGGCTATTGTATCAAATCGAATTTTGTGATACAATAGTTCCGCAACTACTATTTTTCGTTTCGAAACAGGAGGGCGAAAAGATGTATCATATCTCAAAGGACAAGCGAGCGGAAAGATCCGCCCAAAAGATAGGGGACGGACTTTTGGCGTGCTTAAGCAAAAAAGAATTTGCCGAAATTACGGTGACGGACGTTCAGAATAAGGCTGCGGTCGGACGTGCGACGTTTTATCGCTTGTTCGATAATCTTGCCGACGTGCTGTCGTATTTATGCGACGAGGTTTTCGAAAAGGCACAGGAGCAATATAAAAAATCTTCGCCTAATGATACGGCGCAATCGACGTTGATGTTTATAAAAATCTGGATGGAAAACAAGGTTCTTCTGAAAGCGATAATCGATTGCAACCGCACGGATTTTATTTTCAGCTCCCATATGAAATATCTGCCTATTCAAAAAGAAATGCTTTTTTCAAAGGAAAACATCGACGAAACGCAAATGACTTACCTTATGACGATTTTCACCGCATGTACGGCGGCGACGTTGACGGCGTGGCTAAAAAACGGCGGCAAAGAAAGCGCGGAACAAATACACAAAAGAATAAAAGAATGCTTCTTTGTCCTCAACGAAATCTATTCTCGCTAACAATCGTATGTTCGCGAGCTTATTTATACAAAAAAACGAACGCAACCGAAATGATTGCGTTCGTGATTATTAAATTGAAATCTCAAAAAACACTGTTTTTGATTATCTCTTGAAATACAACAATTCAAATCTCGCTCTTCGTTTGAAAAGAGAGGATTATCATTGATAATTTCGAGATTAAAACTCCATTGCTTTTTCGACGTATTCTCTGATGTCGGAAATCTTTATACGTTCCTGAGCCATAGTGTCGCGGTTTCTGATCGTGACGGTTTCGTCTTCCAACGTATCGAAGTCGATGGTAACCGCAAAGGGCGTTCCGATTTCGTCTTCTCTTCTATAACGCTTACCGATAGAGCCTGCTTCGTCGTAATCACACATAAAGTATTTGGAAAGCTCCGAATAAACCTCTCTTGCCTTGTCGCCGAGTTTCTTCTGCAAGGGAAGAACGGCAACCTTGAAAGGTGCGAGAGCGGGGTGGAGGTGCATAACGACTCTCGTATCGCCTCCGTCAAGCGTTTCCTCGTCATAAGCTTCCGTCAAGAACGCAAGCGTAACTCTGTCTGCGCCTAAGGACGGCTCGATAACGTAAGGAACGTAATGCTCGTTTGTTTCGGGATCCATATATTCGATGTTCTTGCCCGACGTTTTAGCGTGGCAAGTGAGGTCGTAATCCGTTCTGTCGGCAATACCCCAAAGCTCGCCGAAGCCGAAAGCGAAGTTATATTCGAAGTCCGTCGTAGCCTTAGAATAGAACGCAAGCTCTTCTTGCTCGTGGTCGCGGAGTCTGAGATTTTCTTTCTTGATTCCGAGATTATAAAGCCAATTCGCGCAATAGTCTTTCCAATAAGCAAACCATTCGAGGTCGGTATTGGGCTTGCAGAAGAATTCAAGCTCCATTTGCTCGAACTCGCGGATACGGAAAATGAAGTTTCCGGGGGTGATTTCGTTTCTGAAAGATTTACCTACCTGTGCAACGCCGAAAGGAAGTTTCTTTCTCATCGAACGCTGAACGTTGAGGAAGTTCACGAAAATACCCTGAGCCGTTTCGGGACGAAGATAAATCGTCGCTGCGGTGTCTTCGTTTACGCCTTGGAAGGTCTTGAACATAAGGTTGAATTTTCTTATCGGCGTGAAGTCGCATTTGCCGCAAACGGGGCATACGATGTTATGCTCGACGATATATTCATACATTTTTTCGTTAGACCAACCTGCGACCTCTTCGACGCAGTCGTGCTTTTGCATATATTTTTCGATAAGGTCGTCTGCACGGTGTCTTGCCTTGCAGGACTTGCAGTCCATAAGGGGATCGTTGAAGTTAGAAATATGTCCGCTTGCTTTCCAAACTTCGGGGTTCATCAAGATTGCGCTGTCAAGTCCGACGTTGTAAGGATTTTCCTGAACGAATTTTTTCCACCAAGCTTTCTTTATGTTGTTTTTAAGCTCTACTCCCAAAGGGCCGTAGTCCCACGAGTTTGCTAGACCGCCGTAGATTTCGCTTCCGGGGAAAATGAAGCCGCGTCTTTTGCAAAGCGCGACGAGCTTGTCCATAGTAACTGCTCTTTTTTCAGACATTATATTATCTCCTACTCGAATTTATTTCAAGCTTAGTATATATTCATTCCGAAAAATAGTCAAACAAAATGATTTGCCCGAGGCTAAACTCGGGCAAATTTCTCTTTGCTTTTGTGCTTAAAAAGAATAAAACGCAAATTAAGACTTCGAAAAACGAAAGTCGGTTGTTTTTAAAACGCGTTTTGCGACGTTTTATTCAAAATCATATGTAGCTCTTTTTCAGATCATTCCGAGAAGAATCAAGATAGTCAAAATCGTGCAGATATCGCATCCGCAAGTCTTTTCTCCGCAAGGCATATTGCCGCAGCCTCCGCAAAGGAGCAAAAGGAGCAAGATCATGCAAGAGCAGTTGGTATCTTTGCCTTCTCCGCAACCGAAGTTCAATCCGTTCATAAGTACCTCCGTAATTTATCTTTGGCTTTCCAAAGAGTAAAAGTGTCAGGGCAAACGCTTTTCTCACATTCCATACTATGAAAACCAATGTAATAAAGTTCAAAATAATTGCTTTTTTTTGTTCTCGCGGGTATAATAACTTTTATAAGCTCGGGCGATACCTTGTCGATCGCACCGAAAACGCTAAAAAGTTTTATGTTCGACAGATACTCTTTTTGCGATCTGATTGGAGGCAAAATGAAATTAAGAAGCAAAGATATTGCGATTGCGGGACTTTTCGTCGCGATAGTCGCAGTGATGACTTTCGTTCCGATGCTCGGAATGATTCCGCTTGTTTTTCTTTCGGTAAACATCGTTCTCGTTCCGATACTTGTTTGCGCGCAGACGACAAATCCCGTCGTTTCGGTTATAGTATCGACCTTTTTCGGGATATTCTCGATGATTCGCGCATACGTAAATCCGGCGGGAGCGGGAGTATTATACTTTGCCGTGCAAAACCCCCTCGTATCCGTTCTTCCGAGAGCGCTTATCGGTCTTGTCGCGCATTATTCGTATAAAGGTATGAAAAAGCTCTTTTCCAAAAAAGAGGAAGAAGCGGGAGTAAGAGGTTTCGGAAAACGCCTCAAAAAGAATTCCGTACCCTCCGTCGTATCGGCCGTTTTAGGAACGGCGACGAACACTTTGCTGTTTTTGGGAATGCTCGTTGTGATATATAACGGCGACGTTTTGTCGACGGGAACGGCGATAGGTCTTCCTTGGGCAATGGGAATCGTTGCGACGAACTTCCTCCCCGAAGTAATCGTTGCTGCGATAATGGTACCTTTGATAGTAACGGCTGTCGAAAAAGCCGTAAGGTAAAAAACATTTTGGAGAAAACTATGGTTTTAGTAATGGACGTAGGCAATACTAACATAAAAATGGGCGTATTCGACGGCGATAAAAATATAGCGTCTTTTAGGGTCGCGACCGATTTGAGAAAAACTGGAGACGAATACGGCGTTATCGTTTCGACTCTTTTGGAAAGAAGAGGACTTAGCTTTTCCGATATAGACGGAGTGATTATGTCCTCCGTTTCGCCTGCGCTCAACTATACACTCGAGCATATGTGCAGATTCTTCATCGGGAAAGACCCGATAGTCGTTGCTCCCGGCGTAAAAACGGGTCTTGTCATCAAATACGACAATCCCAAGGAATTGGGCTCCGACAGAATAGTAAACGCAGTCGCGGCGTTTGAAAAATACGGCGGACCTTGCGTTGTCGTTGATTTCGGAACTGCGACGACTTTTTCAGTCGTTTCGGACAAAAAAGAGTTCTTGGGCGGAGCTATTTGCCCCGGAATCAAGACCGCGACGGACGCTCTTGTTCAAAACGCGGCGAAGCTTCCTCGAATCGAGCTTGAAAAGCCGCCTTGCGTTATCGGAAAAAGCACTATAACGAATATGCAAAGCGGCGCGATTTACGGCTTTATCGGCTTAGTAGAAAACATAGTCAGAATGATCAAAAAAGAGCTGAAAAGAGAAGACGTCAAAGTCATCGCAACGGGCGGAATGAGTCAGCTCATGCAACATTCAGATAAAAAGATAATCGATTATATCGACAGAGACCTGACGCTTTCGGGGCTTAAGATAATATACGACCTCAACAAGGAGTGATTTATGAAACAAATCGGCATAGGAATACTAGGGCTTGGCACCGTAGGCGGCGGAACATATAAAATAATCACCAAAAACGGAAAGAAAATAAGGGAGTCTTACGGCGTTGGCATAAAGGTTTTGGCTGTTTTAGACAGAAACACCGAAACGCTCGATAAGCATAAAGTTCCGAACGAAATCAGAGTTAACGACATTATGGAGATTGTCGCGAATCCCGACATAGACATCGTTGTCGAGCTGATCGGCGGAACGGGCGTTGCGAAGACCTTCGTCGAGGCGGCGTTATCGGGCGGAAAGACCGTCGTTACAGCAAACAAAGAGCTTTTGGCAAAATACTTCACGGAGCTTAATACATTAGCGAAAAACAACGGCGCGGGATTATATTACGAAGCGTCGTGCGTCGGCGGAACTCCCGTCATAAGAACGCTCACCGAAAGTATGCAAGCTAACGGCATATTGAAGCTTCGCGGAATAGTCAACGGCACGACGAACTATATTTTGTCCAAGATGTCCGAGAAAAAGGTAAGCTATTCTTCGGCTTTGAAAGAAGCTCAAAGTCTCGGTTATGCCGAAGCAGATCCTACTTCCGACGTAGACGGCTATGACGCGATGTATAAGCTATCGATTTTGGGAACGCTCGCATTCAAGCAAAGAATCCCCTGCGAAGAGATACTCCGCGAGGGAATTTCCGACATAAAAGCAGAGGATATTGCATACGGCAAGGAGTTCGGCTTGACGTTGAAGCTTCTTGCGATAGGAATGTGCGACGGCAAAAAGATCGAAGCTCGAGTACATCCGACATTCATCAAAAACAGCGACCCGTTGGCTTCTATCGACGGAGCGTATAACGCGCTTGAAATCGTAGGCGACAACGTCGGCGAAATTATGCTTCGCGGCAAAGGCGCCGGCGCTCTTCCGACAGGCTCCGCGGTTGTCAGCGATATAGTTTTCGCTTCGCGTTTCGTGGACGAAAAGGAACATTATAACATCGTAGACAGCACCGCTTTTTCTACAAATGCGTTGACTCTTGAAAAAGACTTTTCTACGAGATATTATATAAGATTAAAGCTCGACGACAAAGTCGGCGTTTTGTCGAAAGTGGGATCGATATTCGAAGAAAACGACATATCTCTTTCCGACGTCTTGCAAAAGAGCGCTGGAAAGGATAACACCGTTCCGCTCATCATTTTGACTCACGAAACAAGCGAAAGCGCCGTTCGAAACGCACTTTCGAAAATAGAAAAACAGCCTTTCGTCAAATCCGTCGAAGCGGCAATAAGAATGAAATAAGCTCGAAGCGGCTTGACGAAAAAAGTTTTAAGTGTACAAAAGAATTGATTATAAGCCTTATCCGAAATTGCGCTTTTCAGCCGTTCCGATAAGGCTTTTTATTTGAATTAAACTGCGACGGGCTGTGCTCGGACTGGAAGCCAAAACAATAAACGGAATAATAAGTTTTTTGCAATTTATTTATATATTTATATGAAAGAGGTAAAATGGCGTTTAAGCTTTTTTTTCTGCCGTCGCAAACAGCTTAAAGTTTATGGTATTCTTTTTCGAAAACCTACTAAATTACTTGACATTAAAAAGGCTATGATGTAGTATGTAAATATCAAGTAAATTAGTAGGTTTTTTATGAAGCTTTCGACGAAATCGAGATACGGCTTAAAGGCGGTATATATATTGGCAAAGAACGAAGGGGAGGTAGTGCCTCTTTCTCTTTTGTCTAAGGATATCGGCGTATCGTCGGCGTATATAGAGCAGATTATGCGGCTTTTGAAAGCGCGAGGGATAATAGAATCCTCTCGCGGCGTGAGCGGAGGTTATCTTCTCGCAAAGCCTGCCGAAGAGATTTCTCTCGGACAAGTCATAAGAGCTTTGGAAGAGGATCTCGAAATAGTCGATTGCATAGGAAAAACCCCTTGCAACGGCATGTGCGAGACGAAAATGGTCTGGGAAAAGGTGTATGCCGCAATAAACGATACTCTTGACGGTATGACCGTTAAGGATATGCGAGATAATAATATTTGAGTAACATTAAGGAACATATATGAAAAGGATTTATTTAGATCACGCCGCGACGACAAAAACGGACGAGCGTGTTCTTCAAGAGATGATGCCGTATTTTACAGAAGTATACGGCAACGCGTCGAGTCTTCACTCGATGGGGCAAGACGCTGGCGGCGCCGTTATCGAGGCAAGAGAAAAGATCGCTTCGATCTTGGGATGCTCGCCGAGCGAGATATATTTTACTTCCGGCGGTTCCGAGTCGGATAACTGGGCGCTTAAAGGAATTGCCAACAAGAAAGGCAAAGGACATATAATAACTAGCAAAATCGAGCACCCCGCAATAATCGAAACGTGCAAGAATCTTGCCAAAAAGGGCTTTGAGATAACTTACCTTGACGTAGATAAATACGGTATTGTAGATTTGGAACAGCTAAAAAGAGAGATTCGCCCCGACACGATTTTGATTTCCGTAATGTCTGCAAACAACGAGGTCGGAACGAAAGAACCTATCGACGAGATTGCAAAGATAGCAAAGGAGCATAAGATTCCTTTCCATACCGACGCCGTTCAAGCGATAGGCGCGATTCGTTTCAACGTCAAAGAGCAGGGAATAGATATGCTTTCCCTTTCCGCGCATAAGTTCAACGGCCCTAAGGGAATAGGCGTTTTGTATTTAAGAAACGGACTCGGAATCGAAAGATATATCGACGGCGGCGAACAAGAAAGAAATATGCGTGCGGGAACGACCGCAACGCCCCTTGTCGTAGGTCTTGCAAAGGCAATGGAGCTTGCATACGAGAATTTCGACGAAAAGATCGAAGATCTGACGAAAAAGAGAGATTATCTCATCAACAGAATCTTGACGGAGATTCCTTATACGAGCTTAAACGGTCATCCGACGAAAAGACTTTCGAACAACGTCAATATATCATATAAGTTTATCGAGGGCGAGTCGATTCTCATGCTTTTGGACTTTGAGGGCATTGCTGTTTCGACAGGCTCGGCGTGCAGCTCCGGAAGCTTGAAATCGTCCCACGTTCTTCTTGCGATGGACGTTGACGTAGAGCTTGCGCATAGCTCGATAAGAATGACGCTCGGCAAAGAAAACACCTATGAAGAGCTCGACTACACCGTCGATGCGCTCAAAAAAATAATCGAGAGACTAAGAAATATGTCTCCCTTATACGCAGAATTTATTGGAGGAAAGCAGAATGTATAACGAAAAAGTTCTTGAAGTATTCAGAAATCCGAAAAACGTAGGAGAAATCGAAAACGCAGACGGCGTAGGCACCGTAGGCAATGCCGCTTGCGGAGATATAATGAAAATAACACTCAAAATCGACGGAGATGTAATCACGGATGCAAAGTTCCAGACTTTCGGTTGTACGGCGGCGGTAGCGACGTCTTCCGTTGCCACGGAGATGATTAAGGGTAAGTCTATTTCTTACGCAAGAAGCCTCAAAAACGCCGACGTAATCGAATATTTGGAGGGCTTGCCTCCTCAGAAAATCCATTGCTCCGTTTTGGCTGAAGAGGCTATCAACGCGGCGCTTGACGATTACGAGAAAAGGAAAGCGGAAAATAAATAATTAAAACGCATTTTGAAATCGCTTCGAAAAAATAAACTTTCGGAGCGATTTTTTATTTCCAAAAATTGCCTTGAGTAATAAATATATAAAATGCTTATAATAATACCGAGGAGGAAAGAGTATGAACAAATTTTTGGTCGGACTTTCCGTCGGTATGCTGACAGGCGTTGCGACGATTGCGTATAGCAAAGATATGCAAAAAGTCGTCGATAAGGCTAAATGCAAAATTACCGACAAAATAAAGTCGCTTTAACATATGATTTGAAAGTCTGCGATTATCCATAAAAGGAGATTTCGCGTAACTTCAAATAGTGGCTTGTTAAGCGCAACAAAAAATGAGTAAGGTAACCCCTTGCTCATTTTGTTGTTTTGTGATATAATGTTTTTAATATAAACTTTCTTGCAAAAACGGAAACGTCGAAGAAAGTAAAGAATCGCAAAACGACGTTTTTGTTAAAACCAATGATTGTTTTGCAAAATGCTTTGGCAAAAAACGTTACTTTTTTTAGAATACTTCGATAAAAGCAAGACGTCGTGCCTTTTGCAAGTTCTTTTTAATAGATACATACGAAATCAATATGCAAATAAGAGATTTAGGAAAAACGGGAATAAAGGTTTCAAGGCTGGGTTTAGGCAGCCTTACTATGGCGAAATTGCAGAAAAATTCGTCGAAAGAGGAGATCAAAAACGTCATAGCCTCGTGCGTAGACAATGGCATCAACTTTGTTGACGGCGCAGAACTTTACGGCTGTTACGACGTTTTGGCTGAGTTTGTGAGGCAAAACAAAGACGTCGTCATTGCGAGTAAGTCCTATGCTTATGACGAAAAAAGCGCGCGAAAAGCCGTCGAAGAACATTTGAGGGCGATAAACCGCGATTACATCGACATATTTTTGATGCACGAACAAGAGGACGAATGGACGATAAGAGGTCATCACGAAGCGTTTGAGTTTTACGAAAAGATGAAGCGTGAAGGCAAGATTCGCGCGATAGGACTTTCTACGCATAGAATTACTTGCGTGAGAGACTGTTTGAAATTCCCGTGGATAGACGTTGTTCATCCGCTTATCAACCATAAGGGCTACGGGCTTTTCGACGGCACGCGCGAGGATATGGAAAACGCGATAAAGGCTTGCCACGAAAAGGGTATCGGCACGTATTCGATGAAAGTTTTCGGAGGAGGACATCTTCTTAACGACAGAAAAACTGCGGTAGACTATATCCTTTCGAAAGATTATATAGATTCTTCCGTCGTAGGTATGGCTACGCCCGAGGAGGTAGCGCATAACGTCGCGCTTTTTGGCTGCAATGCAGATGCTGTTACGCCTCCCGATATAGCGAAAAAGAAAGTAAAAATACAATATTGGTGTGAAAAATGCTTAAAATGCGCCGCTGTATGTCCTCAAAACGCTATACATTTGGTCGGGGAAAATGTTACAATAGACGAAGATAAGTGCGTGCTTTGCGGCTATTGCGGCTCTGCTTGCGAGAATATGTGTATAAAACTTTTTTAAGGTGGCTATGAAAAGAGTTATCGGAATAGATTACGGCGACGTCAGAATAGGAATTGCCTGTTCGGATCTTTTGAGAATAATCGCATCGCCTTACGAGACGTATAAAAGGCTTGGCGATGACAGAGACTTTGAGTATATAGCAAAGCTCGCGAAAGAAAAGGAAGCCGATACGATAGTCGTGGGAGTTCCTTATTCGATGGACGGAACGGAGTCGGAACAGACGAAAAAGACGAGGGACTTTATCGAAAAGCTCAAAACGTTCACCGATTGCAAAATCGTCGAGATAGACGAAAGGCTTTCGTCTTGGGCTGCCGAACAAATGCTTTTGGAGGGCGACGTAAGGCGCGAAGACAGAAAAAAGGTTATCGATAAGGTCGCCGCGTCCATAATACTTGACAGTTATTTACAGAGACTGTAATTAAAATATAAAAATCATAGGAGGACAACAAGATGTCTGATTACGAAAAACAGGTTGACGAATTTACCGAAGAAGAAAATATGGAAGAAGATATACTCGAGCTTGTCGGCGACGACGGAGAGGTTGAGCATTTCTATCATTTGGCAACGCTTGAATATAAAAAAGAGTGGTATGTCGTTTTGCAGCCTACCGAGACGACGGAGAACATTTCCGAAGACGAGCTTTTGATATTCCGCCTTGCAACGGACGAAAAGACGGGCGAAGACGTCTTCATGACAATCGACGACGAAAAAACCTTGAATGCCGTTTACGAAGAGTATTTGGCTCTTATCGAGGCTGACGACGAGTGCGAAGACGAAAATTGCGATTGTCACCATCATCATCACGACCACGACGGTTGCGATTGCGGAGACGAATGCGACTGCGGCGACGATTGCGATTGCCACCACGACGAAGAGTGTGAAGCGGAATCTTGCGCTGAATGCGAAGAAGACTGCGTATGCTCCGGTTGCGAAGAAGAAACTTGCGACGATTGCGCATGCTATACTTGCGAAGACGAGCATTGCGATACTTGCGAAAACAAACGCTAAAGACATTGAAAAATGCGTATCGCTGTGACGGTACGCATTTTTTTGCATTTTGAAAAGTAATGACAGGCGGAGAATTAAGATGACAGATAACTTCGTATCGAAAAAATGTTGTCATTGCGGGACGGTTGCGGAATATCCGCTCCCCGCGGACTTTAAGACTGCCGTTCCGAAATATCTTGACGGGAAACCGTTCGAGGACGGCAATTTCGAATTAAAAAGAACGGTTATGCGTTGCCCCAAGTGCGGTTATGCAAGCTTTGACGTATCGAAAAGCATACTCAAAGACAGCACTATCGTGTCGAGCGACGAATACGAGTCGATAATAAAAAGCGATCTTTTCCCGAAATACATCGGAAATTATATCGCGATAGGGTATATTTACGAGCGTCAGAACGAATATTATCACGCATCGCATGCATATCTTTGCGCTGCGTGGGGCTGTCGCGACGAAAATAGGGGAAAAGAAGCGGAAATACTTCTCGAAAAAGCGGCAAAGCTCATTTTGAAACATATTGGCTCAAGCGAGTTTAAGGCTCATCCCGATTTGAATATGCTTCAATGCGCGGTCGATATTTTACGCCAGATAAGGGAATTCGACAACGCTAAAAAGCTTGCGGCGTATGCTTTGTCAAAGAGCCTTCCCGAGGATATGAGAAAACTCTTCCTTTTGGAACAGTCCCTTTGCGATAACTATATCTACGCTCCGCATGCGTTCAAGCCGCAAAACGAAACGAAGATAACAAGCATTCAAGAGCTTTTCAATCGCTTTGCCGAAGCTAAGGCGGGCGACGACAAGATGAAGCTCCAAGCATATGCGGACGGCTTTGATTTTATCAACGGAATCAAATATATGGACGTACAAAAGGGCGTTTGGCTCGTTACCAATCCTTTCCTTAACCAAAGCTTTGACTTTAATAAGGCGGTCAACTTAACGCGCGAGATTTTAGCTGAAAAGAAAGCTCCGAAAGTCGAAAAAGAAGCTCCGAAAGCTCCCGTAGCGCCGCCGCTTAAAGTATTCACCAAAGCCGAAGACTTGAAGCCTAAGGAAGAAAAAGCGGAAGAGTCTGCGATAGAAGAAAAAAAAGAAGCTCCGATAATAACCGAAGAGGAAGTATTGAAAACCGTAGAAACGGTAACCGAAGAAGAAAAAACGGAAGAAGTTGTCGAACCCGAAGAGACTTTAGAAAGTAACGTTGAAGAAGCTCCACGTCCGATAAAGGTATTCACTACGGTTGAAGCACTCAAAGCCGCCGAAGCGGAGGAAGCTCAAAAAGACAACGAAGAAGAGACACCTGAAGAGGTGGTAGAAGAACTCGAAAACGTCGAAGCGGTAGAAGAAGCGCTCTCTCCCGAAGACAGTGAAGAGCCCGAAGAAGTTTTCGACGAGGCGGAAGATGTTTTCGAAGAAACGCTCGAAACCGAAAACGAAACAGAACTTCGCGAGGAAGACGATTTAGAGGAATGCTTCTTTGAAAAGCCCGACGAAGAGACTTCGGAAGGTGTGATAGACGAAGAGAAAACGACGGAAATCGAAGAGAAAATCGAACCCGAAGAAATCGTCGAAGAAGAGCTTTTTGAAGAAGAAAACGAAGCTTCCGATTTGAATGAGGAAGACCCCGAAGAGGTTCAAGAAGATACGATTGAAGAAGTTGAGGAAGAAACAGAAACCGAGGAGGAGGTTTTTGAAGATTCCGAACCCGAGATAGAGTCCGAAGATGTTGAATTCGAGGAGTCCGACCCCGAAACGGAAGAAACTTTCGAAGAAGAGCCTTTTGAAGAGGTTGAAAACGACGAGGCTGAGACTGAAGAAACTTTCAAAGAAGAGAATCTCGAAGAGGAATCGTCTTTTGGAGAAGAACTTGAATCCGATGTCGAGAACGACGAGGTAGAAGAAACAATCCCCGAAGAAGTCGAACCCGAGCAGATCGAAGAAATTCAAGATGAGCCCGAAACAAACGAACTTGAAGCGGAAGAAATTCTCGAAGAAGAGCAACTTTCTGAAGACCCCGTCGAAGAACCGTCGGAGGAGGTAGAGCCTAAGTCGGTCGAGAATTCGGAGGAGGAAGTCGAACCCGAAACGGAAGAAACTTTCGAAGAAGAGTCTTCCGAAGAGACCGAAAATAACGAGGTTGAGGCTGAAGAAACGGTCAAAGAACCGTCGGAGAGAACGGAAGATCTTCCCGCGGAAGAGATTAAAGAAGAACGTATAGAAGAACAACACGAAAAGGAACAAGAGGCTTTGCCGGAAGAAACAGAGGAGGAAGATATGGAAAACGCATTTTCGACGACGTATGAGGAACAGTGCGAAACGATAACGACCCTTGCGTCGATTGACGGGGCGATTTCGGTATCGGAAGTTCAGTCCCTTTTCGAATACGGCTTTGTCAGAGCGAGAGACATTCTCAACAGAATGGCTGACGACGGACTGTTGGAAAGAACGGACGATCCCGAGAATTTCCGCTACGTCAAATAGTTTGATTTTTTGTAGGTTTTCGTTGAAAGTATAAGATCGAGCCTATATAGCGTCTATTACTTTCGTTTTCAAATCTTTTGATATAAACGAAAAAGCAAATTTCAAAACGAAGAATAATACATAAACTTAGATCCGACGGTTAATTTCCGTCGGATTTTTATATCGAAAAAAGTATTTTGGAGTTTTGAAAAAGCTCAAAAACACAGCTGTTTGTCGATACTTTTCAAGGCTTTTTCGTGTTTATTAAGTAGAAAGATAAATTTCGCTTTTTGTGGGTATGAATTTCTTTTGTCGCGGTATTGCATAGTGGCTTGAAATATGCTACAATATACGAAAGCGGTTGCAAAAAACAACGCTTTTTTCCCGAAAAAATGCAACTTGGCGTTAAATCGAAAACAAGCATTTTTTTGAAAGCTATGTTGTATAAAAGCAAAGCGTTCGACCGTCAACAAAAGGAAAACGATTTTTGCCGTCGATGCGGCAATAAAAGGAGGATAAAGATGCTGATTTTGCAAGTTGTACCCGACATTCCGCTATACTTGCCGATAATTCTATACGCGTTCGGTTTGTTTTTTGCGTGCATAGAGATATTCACACCGGGCTTCGGGCTTTTCGGCATAATAGGAATAGCGTCTTGCGTTGGTGGAATAGTATTAAGAGTGATAGCAGGCGGCACCGCGCTTGAAATTATTTTGACTATGGTCGGAATAATAGCGGTTCTCGTCATAGTATTTGCTATAACGGCAAAGTCCGCGCGAAGCGGCAAGCTTTCGAAGTCGCCGTTGATACTTTCTCAAAACGCAGTTTCGTCGGGAATAACCGAGGGAACGCAAGATTTTACGGGGCTTATCGGAAAAGTTGGCAAAACGACGACCTTTCTTCGCCCGATAGGTAAAGCCGAAATAGAAGATGGCAACTACGACGTCATTGCCGCAGACGGCGAGATAATCGAGTGCGGCGAACAAATCAAGGTAATCTCTGTCGAGGGACAGAAGATAATAGTAAAGAAAATATAACGGAGGTAAAAATGTTAATTTTGGCTGTTAATACCGGCTCGATCGTTGCAATCGTTGCCGCGGCGGTAATCGTACTTATTCTTTTGGCTTTCTTGCCACTGTCGGTATGGTTCAGAGCGCTCGTCTCGGGAGCTCATATACCTCTTTCGAGACTTATAGGAATAAAATTGCGTAAAATCGATCTTAAGATGATTGTAGAATCATATATCAGCGCGAAAAAAGCAGGTCTTTCGATAACGATAGACGAGCTCGAAACGCACATCATGGCAGGCGGTAAGGTTCTTAACGTCGTAAACGCGTTGATTTCGGCGCACTCTGCAAACATCGACCTTTCGTCTCAGACGGCAAAGGCGATCGACCTTGCGGGACGTGACGTTTTGAACGCGGTCAAGGTTTCGGTAAACCCTAAGGTCATCGAGACTCCGACGGTTGCGGCGATAGCAAAAGACGGTATTGAGCTTCGCGCGAAAGCGAGAGTTACGGTTAGAGCGAACATCACTCGTCTTGTCGGCGGTGCGGGCGAAGAAACCATCATCGCAAGAGTAGGCGAGGGTATCGTTACGACGGTAGGTTCTGCGGATACTCATAAAGAGGTTTTGGAAAACCCCGACAGAATTTCAAAGACGGTTCTTGCGAAAGGTCTTGACTCCGGAACGGCGTTCGAGATTCTTTCCATCGATATCGCCGACATCGACGTAGGCAGAAACATCGGCGCACAGCTCCAGATGGATCAGGCTGAAGCGGATAAGAGAATCGCTCAGGCAAAAGCTGAAGAAAGAAGAGCAATGGCTGTTGCTGCAGAACAGGAAATGAAAGCCGAAACGCAGAAGATGAGAGCACAGCTTATCGCTGCGGAAGCTGAAGTTCCCAAGGCTATTTCTGAAGCACTCAAGACGGGCAAAATGGGCGTTATGGATTATTACAACCTTAAAAACCTCAATGCCGACACCGAAATGAGAAACGCTATCGCGAACGGCAACGAGCCTAAGACAAACAATAACAACGGTAAATAATCATGGTATTCGACGAATTGGATGAAGTAATCGTCGAGGGGATATATCCCGTCGCGCCGAAAAAGCCGCCCGTGAAGAAATCGGAGAAAAAGCCGACGCCGAAGAAGAAAACTGCCGACCACGTTCATCCGTCGGAAGAGGGACAGAACGTCAAAGTCGAGGTTCGTCCCGAATATATCGGATCGCTCGGCGAAGTGGACGACGAGGGCTGCAACGACCACGAGCACGGAAATCTTCGCTTCGTTTTGACGGAAAAAATCGTCGATGAAGTGTCGAACGACCGAAGCAAGCTTGCGGAATATATGGTCTTTTCCGAGATTTTGGGAAAGCCTAAATGTAAGCGATAAAAATCAAATAAGACCCCGTTTCGGAATATAATCCTTTTCGGGGTCTGTTTTTTTTGGGGAAAGTCATAAAATTATTGTATTTTAGCAATAATAGAAAGAATAGTGAAAACGGTTTTTATCGAAAGAAACGGCTTTCGATTGCAAAAAGTCGCGAGAAAAAACACTGCAAAAGAACATCAAAAGCGATTACGATAGTTGAAATCTATTTACGTCGTAGATAAAACGGTTTGCTTGTTTTATAAATAAATATTTGTTCACTTAATTTTTCGCTATGCCTTTCAATCGATTGCATTGTATTGGAAAAAATGGTAATATAACAATATGAAAAGCGAAGGGAAATTCAAACTTGTATCGAAATATAAGCCGACGGGCGATCAGCCCGAAGCGATAGAAAAGCTCGTCGAAGGAGTGGAAGACGGGCTTTCTCGTCAAGTCCTTTTGGGAGTTACGGGTTCGGGCAAGACCTTCACAATGGCGAACGTCATAGAGAAAATTCAGCGTCCGACCCTTGTCATCGCGCATAACAAGACGTTGGCTGCTCAGCTTTGCAACGAGTTTCGCGAGTTTTTCCCCGACAGCAGAGTGGAATACTTTGTTTCGTATTACGATTATTATCAGCCCGAAAGCTACATTCCGAGCACCGATACGTATATAGAAAAAGACCTGTCTATGAACGACGAGATAGATAAGCTTCGCTATTCCGCCACCTCTTCGCTTGCCGAGCGTCGCGACACGATCGTTGTCGCGTCCGTTTCGTGCATATACGGACTCGGCGCGCCCGAAGAATATTATAAGCTCGGAATATCGCTTAGAAAGGGCGAAGAGTACGACAGACACGAGCTTATGCGAAGACTTGTCGAAATAAGGTATGATAGAAACGATTTGGATTTCAAACGCTCTACGTTTAGAGTAAACGGCGACGTGTTCGAGATTTTCCCCGCAGACAGAAGCGACATCGCGATAAGAATAGATTTTTTCGGCGACGAGATAGAAAACATTTACGAAGTCGAACCCGTTTCGGGCAGGATTTCAAAGAGTTTGGATCACGTTGCGATATTCCCCGCGTCGCACTATGCCGCAGGGGACGAGAAGATAAAAAAGGCTCTTAATGAGATCGAAGCGGATATGGAGATTCAGGAAAAGCTTTTCAAGGAAAGCGGAAAGCTTATCGAGGCGCAGAGAATAAGAGAAAGGGTAACTTACGACGTCGAGATGATGAGGGAGCTTGGCTATTGCAAGGGCATAGAAAACTATTCTCGTTATTTTGACGGAAGATCGCCCGGCGAGCCGCCTTTTACGCTTCTTGACTATTTTCCCAAAGACCTATTGATATTCATAGATGAATCGCATATGACTGTTCCACAAATAAGGGCTATGCACCACGGAGACAGGTCGAGAAAAGATTCGTTGGTTCAATACGGTTTCAGGCTACCGTCGGCGTACGACAATCGTCCGTTGACGTTTGAAGAGTTCGATAAAAAAGCTCCGCAAGTTGTGCTTGTTTCGGCAACGCCCGCGGAATACGAGATGTCGGTTGCAGGGCAAGTCGTAGAGCAGCTGATTCGTCCGACGGGGCTTCTCGATCCGAAAATTGAGGTAAGACCTACCGAGAATCAGGTTGACGATCTTGTCGAAGAGATTTTGAAAGTAACGGACGGCGGCGGCAAAGTTTTGGTAACGACGCTCACCAAGAAATTCTCCGAAATGCTCACCGATTATCTTTCGGATAGGAACATCAAGGTTCGCTATATGCATAGCGACATCGATACGCTCGAAAGAATAGATATAGTAAACGGCTTAAGAAGCGGCGAGTTTGACGTTTTGGTGGGCATAAACCTTTTGCGAGAGGGATTGGATCTTCCCGAGGTTAAGCTTGTTGCTATTTTGGACGCAGACAAAGAGGGATTTTTGAGAAGCGACACCGCGCTTATTCAAACGATAGGAAGAGCCGCGCGAAACGCAGACGGATACGTCGTTATGTACGCCGATACCGTGACGGGAAGTATGAAGCGTGCGATTGACGAGACCGAAAGGCGAAGAGAAACGCAGGATAAATATAACAAAGCGCACGGAATAGTCCCGAAAACAATAGTCAAAGACGTCAAGAACACTTTGGAAATATCTCACAAAGTCAACGCCGACGATAGAATCAGAAAAGAAGACATCCCGAAAGAGATCGAAAAGCTGAAAGAGCTTATGAAAATAGCGTCTAATCAGCTCGATTTCGAAAAAGCGATAGAGATAAGGAATACTATACAAAAACTAAAGGCAAGATTATATAAAAGATGAACGAATATATTCACATAAAAGGCGCAAGAGAGAATAACCTCAAAAACGTCGAGGTAAAGATTCCGAGAGATAAGCTCGTTGTTTTTACGGGGCTTAGCGGTTCGGGTAAGTCTACGCTTGCGTTCGATACCCTCTTTGCCGAGGGACAGAGACGATACGTCGAAAGCCTTTCGTCATACGCGAGGCAGTTTTTGGGCGAGCTTAAAAAGCCCGACGTAGAGTTAATCGAGGGACTTTCTCCCGCAATAAGCATAGACCAAAAGACGACGAGCAAAAATCCGCGTTCCACGGTGGGAACGGTAACGGAGATATACGACTATCTGAGA
>CAZIPL010000014.1:0-31264 GCA_964541255.1 uncultured Clostridia bacterium
AAAAGCTTTCTAACCAAAACCTTTGGGGTTCAAATTAGAAAGCTCTTGGCGGAGAGAGAGGGATTTGAACCCTCGAACGGGTATTAGCCGTTACACGATTTCCAGTCGTGCGCCTTAGGCCAGCTCAGCCATCTCTCCAAGGCTATTTTTGTCCGTGTTTAAGTATATTATATTCGAAAAAATAAATCAAGCGATTTTGCAAGGTTTTGTGAAGTTTTGCGTTAAGTTTGATAAAAAAGTATATGAATACTCTTATCGACATAGTGTTTATATCGTTTTTGAATTGTGTATATTTTGACAAAATTGATTCAAAAAACCATTGCGAATAGCGTTTTGCTATTTGTTACAGCATTTTGATAAAACTCGTATGTATTTAGAACAATTTAAACTATTCTCAATAATCAATCGAGGCTTATATTACAAGAGGTTTACGCATTGCTTGCAAGGTATGGAAACTTCGTAGTATTTAAACTAAGAAGCAATGTGGATATAGAATAATCCCTCAACCTAGTCTATTGCCGAACCAGTTACTAACAAAAGAGAGCCTATTCATTTTCAAGCGATACAATTATACTTCAAATGAATCCTTTGGTTTTGTGATGAAGCATATTCGCTTTATAAAGATTTTGTCGTAAGACAAAACAATAAAAACTTACAAACTAAATTGTGTTGTAATCGCTGTTTCGATCGATCATTCGAATGATTTTTGAATTAAAGCAATAAAAATACTTTATTTTTGATAGATAGTCGGTTTTATTGGACTATTGACTATTGAAAAAGTATTTGCGTTATGATATAATACACACAAAAATAGATTTGTGTGTTGTTTTAGCGTGGCTTGAATTGGTATGTATGGTTTTTATGGGCAATTGACGATTATACGAGAGGCGTTTTAATGGGGAAAAGTTCAACCGAAAGCAAGCAAAGAGAAGAAATAATTGCGTTTATATATGTGCTTTATTTGCTTTATCCTAAGGGTACAATATCTGAATAATTGATGTACGTGTCGAAATGCTTTTGTTGCTTTCAAATGCCATATCGGGGAATCACTACAGCTACGGATCGTCAATTAAATGCATTTATGTTAAGAGATTTTTAGAGTGAGATAAAAAATTAACACTAATTATCGCGAGAAAAGAAAAACTCTCCCGAAAAGGAGAGCTACTTGTCGCCAATGCAACAGATGATTAGAATAAATCGATATTTGAACTCGTCTTGTTATTCTATAAATTTATATTATCACAAACGAATATGCTTGTCAATACAAAGGAGGGACAGATATGGAAAAGTTTTATTTAGGGATGGATATCGGAACAGATTCTGTCGGAATGGCGTGTACGGATGAGAATTATAATCTTTTGCGTGCAAAAAGAAAGGATCTATGGTCTGTCAGACTTTTTGAAGAGGCACAAACGGCTGCAAGCAGAAGATCGAAACGTACCGCAAGAAGGCGTCTTGAAAGGTGTAAAACCAGAATAGACTTTTTGCAAGGAATTTTTGCACCCTATATGGAAGACGATAAGTTTTTTCTAAGGCTCAACAACAGCGGGTTTTATGAAGAGGATAAAGCGGAGGGATTGAATTCTCGTTTCTCGCTTTTTTCTGACAACGATTATACCGATATTGATTTTTATAGAGAATATCCTACCATATTCCATTTGAGAAAAGCGTTGGTAAAAGAAGAAAGAAAAGACGGAAAGCCGTATGATTTGCGTTTATACTATCTTGCGCTCCATCACATAATAAAATATCGCGGACATTTTTTGTTTAGTGGCGGCGAGGACACAAGTGGAATACCCGACATCAAAAAGTTGCTTGAAGATTTCAATAAGCTTGTTATGGAAGTATCTTCAAATGCCGACAACGGGTTTTCATTGTTTGACGAAAAAATGAGCGACGCAGAGCTTGAGAGATTGTCTGATAAAGTCAATGATATTTTGCTGTCGAAAGACAATATTACCGATAAAAAGAAAAAGCTTTTCGAGCTTTTCAATGTAAAAGCGTTCGGGAAAAAAGACCCGATAAAACCTGCAAAAGAAGGATTGCTTGCGATTCTTGTAGGCGGTAAGGTCGCGCTTAGTGATATGTTTTTCGACGAGAATCTAAGCGGTGAAAAAATCTGTTTTGCTAAGCTTGATGATGATAGTTTCCAAGGGTTTTCTTCAAAATGCGACAGCGATCAATTCTTGTTGTTGGCAAAGGCAAGGGAGATATATAACTATGCCTTATTCAAAAAGATAGTTCCTGAAAAGTATAAGTATATATCCGAAGCAATGGTTGCGATATATGAAAAGCACAAAGAGGATTTGAAAAGACTCAAAGCGCTTATCAAAACGGAATGCGGAGATAAGTATTACGAAATCTTCCGCGCTCCTAATGTCGAAAACAACTATGTTTCGTACGTCGGTTATACTCTCATAAACGGCAAAAAGCTTCCGGCAAAGAAGCATGCGCAATATGACGGATTCAAAAAGTATCTGGAGAGTATTTTAAAGTGCGACTTACTGAAAGACAATGAAGAGGCAAAGCAAATATTGATAGAGCTTGCGGAAGAGAATTTTTTGCCGAAAATTATAAACGCAGACAACGGATTGTTCCCTCACCAAATAAACGGCGCAGAGCTTAAAAATATACTTAAAAATCTTGAAAAAGATTATCCTTGTTTTTCGGAAAAAGACGAGGACGGAGTTAGTTTAAGTAAAAAGATAGAAGACGTCTTTTTGTATAAGATTCCTTATTATGTCGGACCTCTTAACGGTGTGGAAAAAGAAAACGGAAAGAGAACGAATTGGGTTGTGAGGAAACAAAGCGGCGCGATAACGCCATGGAATTTCGAAGATAAAATCGATTTAGCGAAAAGTAACGAAGGGTTTATTCGTCGAATGACAAATAAATGCACATATTTGCATGGGAAAGACGTTCTTCCGAAAAACTCGATGTATTATCAAGCGTTCAATGTTTTGAATGTGATAAATAAATTGACGATCGGCTCTGTTCCTCTCGACGTCAAAATAAAGCAAGATATATTTAACAATGTTTTCCTAAAATACAAGAAAGTCACCGAGAAAAACATTGCGAATTATCTCGTAAGAGAAGGGCGTGTCGATGTTGATCTCAAGGAAAATCCACTCGGAGGATTTGATAAAGAAGTAGGGATCAAGGTATCTATGAGTTCTTTTGTCACGTTCGCAAAAATGTTCGGTGAAGAATTCGTGAAAGAACATTCAGATATATTCGAAAACATCATTTTATGGCATACGCTAAACAGCGAAAAACGTTTTGTCGCAGAATTGATAGAGAAAAACTACGGCGAAATACCCGAAATCAAAGCTAAACTCAATGATTTGAAAGGTCTTACTTTTGACGAATTCGGCCGTTTGTCGAAAGAACTACTCGTCGAATTGAGGGGCGTAGATAAAACGACGGGCGAATTATGCACGATACTTCAAAGCTTATATAACACGAACTATCATTTTAATCAGCTTTTGTTCCTTGACGATTATACCTTTAGCGATGAAATCAAGAAAGCGAATAGCCTTGATGACGGCGAGATAACGGAAGATGATATTGAAAAGCTTTATGTTTCGCCTGCAGTAAAGCGCGGCGTTCGACAGACGATAAGAATGACCGAAGAATACGTCGAAGCAGTTGAAAAAGTTCCCGATAAAATCTTTATTGAAGTCACTCGTCACGACGAAGAGAAAAAACGAACAAAATCTCGAAAAGACAAGCTGTTGGAGCTATATAAAAACACGGCGTCGCTTGCAGATGATGTCGAGCGAATGAAAAACGAGCTTGAACATAAAGAGTATACCGATTCGAATCTTCGAAGCGAAAGGCTGTATCTATATTTCTTACAGCTCGGACGTTGTGCCTATACGGGCGAGAGAATAGATTTAGAGCAGTTGTCTACGGATTTATATGACGTGGATCATATTATGCCGCGCTCTAAGACCAAGGACGACAGCATAGACAATAAAGTTTTGGTAAAACGCGAAAAGAATAAGATTAAAAGCGATATGTATCCTTTGCCTGTCGGCTTTACGAATCAGCAAAGCTTTTGGAAAATGCTAAAAGAAAAAGGTCTTATGAGCGAGAAAAAGTATGCATTGCTCACAAGAGTTAAACCTTTGGACGAAAATGATTTCAAAGCGTTTGTCGCAAGACAGCTTGTCGTTACCGACCAAACGGCGATAGCGGTCAGAGATATTCTCGAGAAAAAGTATAAGCCGCTCGGAACGAAAATTGTTTTGAGTAAGGCTTCGAACGTAAACGATTTCAAGCAAAAATTCGATATTGTGAAATGTCGAGAAACCAACGACTTGCATCACGCACGCGATGCGTATTTGAATATCGTTGTCGGAAACGTATATGACACGAAATTCACTTCCGCACACGATTATATGATACGTTACGGCAACGATTCTTGGCGCGAGTATAACTTAGATAAACTTTATGAACGTCCGATTGCAAACGCTTGGAAAGGCAAGGATGATATCGGCAGAATAAAAGCTATCGTTTCTAAAACAAGTATGTCCGTCACGCGTTATTCGTATACGAACAAAGGAATGTTCTATGACGAGACTGTTTATCCTAAAACCGACGAGGGAATTAAAGCTCCGAGAAAAGAATTTGCTCCATATAATAACGTGAGTAAATACGGCGGATATAAGAGCCTTAAAACGGCATATTTTGCAATTGTAGAGTCTAAGGGAAAGAAGAATAAAACAATAAAAACTATAGAAGCTATACCTGTTTTAATCGATTATAAGAGCAAAAATAATCCGAATGCCGTTCAAGAGTATTTGTTGCAAAGCGGTTTGAAAGAACCGAGAATAATTGTTCCTAAGCTAAAAATCAAAACTCTTGTATCCGTAAACGGCACAAGGGTTTGGATCGCGGGAATGACGGGCAAACAAATAATTCTTCATAACGCAAATCAATGGTTTACGGATCCTGAAACCGATCAATATATCAAGCAAGCGACAAAATATGTGGAAAGAGTGGTGGCAAAATCAAAAGCCTCGGACAAAAAAGAAGAAGAGCCTATTTTAGAAGAAAGAATTCCTTTGATGAAAAATCGCAAAGAAGTGACGCTTTTTGCAACAAAAGAAATAAACGAAAAGATATATGTTTCGATAATCGAAAAGCTTGAAAGACCTACATATTGCGGACTGTCTTCGGTGAATAATTTCAGAGAAAAATTGAAATCGAAAAAAGAAACGTTTGAACGATTGACGACGTTTGAACAGATTCAAGTTCTGCTTCAAATCGTTCGCTTTATGAAGTGCAATGCGGATTTGTCGGATTTGTCTATCCTAAATGATGGGAGTAATTGCGGGGCTTTGTTGATAGGAAAAGACATCACCGATGTCGATTTTGCGATAGTTCATCAATCGCCTTGCGGCTTAAAAGAGAGGATCCAAAAAGTATAGCTATGGGATTTCGTACAGTAGTAATCAAAAACCGTGCGAAGCTCGAATACAGAATGAATAATCTGATTGTGCGAGGGGAAACCGAAAAGAAAGTGCTTATTGATGAGATAAATACGTTGATTATTCAAAGCACCGCTGTTTCTTTGACGGCATCCCTCCTATGCGAGCTTATGAAGAACAACGTTAAGGTTATTTTCTGTGACGAAAAGCACAATCCTCAATCCGAGCTGTTGCCTTATTGCGGCGCACATAACACTTCAAAACGATATAAAGAGCAGATGCATTGGACGAAAACCGCAAAGGAAAAGATTTGGACCGAGATAATAAAAAGAAAGATCGATAGTCAAGCTACGTTGCTTTTATACTTCGGTTTTGAAGAACAATCGAAGCTTGTACGTTCTTATGTTGACGAGGTTGAACTTAACGATGTGACAAATAGGGAAGGACATGCCGCTAAAGTGTATTTTAATTGCTTGTTGGGACGAGGCAATTCTCGAAAAGACGGGAATTTCTTGAACGGCTGCCTGAATTATGGCTATGCTGTGATTCTTTCGGCGTTCAATCGAGAGATTGTCGCGAGCGGATTTTTGACGCAGCTCGGGATATGGCATGACAACGAGTTCAATCAATTCAATTTTGCGTGCGATCTTATGGAGCCGTTTAGAGTGATTATAGATAAAGTTGCCTATTCTCTTGAAGAAAACGACAAAGATTTTAAGCGAAAAATGACTGCGATTTTGAATTACAAAACTTTGATAGACGGCAAAGTAACGACTCTCGATTTGGCAATAAGGACATATGCAAGAAGCGTGTTTCGTGCGCTTTCCGAAGAGGATGGAAGCCTTGTGACTTTCCCCGAAGAAGTATATCCCGATGAATTATAAGTTTATGCGATTGATGGTGTTTTTCGATTTGCCTATGATAACGGATAAAAATAGGCGTGATTATAACCACTTTTGCTTAAAAACGGTTTTATTATGATGCAAAAATCCGTTTATACAAAGCTTGTAATAAACAACGTAACAAGTGTCGCTATGAAGCAAAAGGTTTGCAAAAATCTACCGCCGGAAGGAGTAGTGGAGCTTTTGGAAATTACCGAAAATCAATTTTCGAGAATCGAATATTTGCTCGGTGAAGAGCAAAGCGTGACTATCGATTCAACGGATAGGTTGGTGGAATTATGAAGTCGGAAATTAGAATTGCGAATGTTCATCTTGAAACGAAGCTTGTTTTGTCGGAAGAACACGTTCAACTTTTGATAATCGAAAGCCCGAACGAGTTTTATTCTATGGTTTCCGAACTAAACTCTCAGCTTGACGGCGGGGAGGGGCGTTTTGTGTTTTCTCGAGAGGGCGAAATTATTTCTCCGTCTAAATACGGTGTTATGATTTCGGATATATTCCATTTTGAATTGACCGATAAAAAGATAACAAACCTTCTGTATAAAAAGCTGGAGAATATTTCGATAAACGAAAAAGCGCAGTTTTATCATGAACTTTGCACAAAAAGCATAGCATTCTTGGAGGAGTTGTCCTTTTGCGTGCCGTTTTCGATCGAATACGACGAACCTCAACCGACGGATATTTTCAAGATTTCCGGACTAAAGCTTTCTGCGGAATATGAAAACCTCGAAGAAAGAATAATATGCTATATGAACGCGCTGATTGAACTTAAAAATTGCGAATTCTTTGTTTTTGTCAATCTAAAAAGCGTCCTTGACGATGAAAAACTCGAAAAAGTATATCGTCATTGTCAATCGGAACAGGTCGGCTTGTTGCTTGTGGAGAGCGCGAAAAGGCGACCGTTGCTACCTTTTGAAAAAGCTGTTATAATTACGGAAGATTTATGCGAAATACTTGAAAATTACGAAGAAGAATGCTAAAATAATATTATAAATATGTTGATTGCAGAATAATCGTATTGTCAATACGCGCATTTGAATCTCGATTTGAGGTTTGAGTGTCTTGTTATTCTGTATCTAACTTAAACATGTAAATGGTTCTCAAGTTGTGGAAGATGGTTTGAGTGTCTTGTTATTCTGTATCTAACTTAAACAAGCATCACTATAATGATAAGAAGGAGCTGGTTTGAGTGTCTTGTTATTCTGTATCTAACTTAAACTTTTCGGGCTTCCGTCCGTATTGATTGTGAGTTTGAGTGTCTTGTTATTCTGTATCTAACTTAAACGAATGGTTTATGTCATATATAAATCACGAAGTTTGAGTGTCTTGTTATTCTGTATCTAACTTAAACTGACTTGTTATATCCACGCTCGGGGTCGCAGTTTGAGTGTCTTGTTATTCTGTATCTAAATCTCAAAAAACACCTTCCGTTTTCTTTGCGATGAGGGAGAGGATTCTTGGGGAAAGGGTGGAAAAGTGAGAAATTTTTAAAATGATATTACAATTTTGATAAAAATATTATTTTATTACAATACTTTCGTTTTTCGATATTGTAAAATAGACGTATCTGGATATGACTAACGACGGGTTAAAGCTCGTCAAAGGAGAAAAATATGAAAAAGTCATTCAAAATTTTGGCAGTAATTCTTTGCTTGTGTATGGCGGTTTCCGTTTTCGGCGCTTGCAACTCGGACAATCCCAATCCTTCACCTTCCCCGACGGGCTCTACCGAAAGAGGTTTGACGGACGGTATGTTCCACTTCTTCTTCGATAGCGAAGGAAGAGAGTTCCATCACTACATTCACTTCTACGAGAGCGGAATGTATTACTTCTCTGACCTTAACGGCAATTCTAAGGTTATCGGAAATTATGAAGTAAAAGACGAAACGAAAGAAATTAACTATGCTGCTACAAGAGAAGATAAAGTTAACGAAGTTGTTTCTACGATAACCGTTAACAAGATGGTTTACTTCAAGGATATGGACGGAAACGTTGTCGGAACAGCCGGTTATGTTCCTGCCGACGGAAAGCTCTATGGTGTTGTTTGGGAAGTCGGTATGAAGTTTGCGAACGAGCAAGTATATGAGCAGCAGGCATCCGATTGGGTTCCAACGTCTGCTATGGGAGAGGAGACAGGCGTTGCATTGTTTACATATGAAGACAAAGACGATACTTCTTGCTACGTTGAAATCAACCACAACGGTACTTTCGTTGACATGATGGATATGATGATCGAAGGAACTTGGACGAAGGACGGAGATACCTATACGCTTCAGGATCCCGACAGTAGCGACACGGCTAAACTTACCGTAAACGGCGATACCGCTACTTACGTTGGTTATGACGGAACGACGAAGACTATAACTCTCAAAGAAGAAAAGAAAGATGACGGCGGAAGCTCTTCCGGTAGCGGTTATTCTTGGACATGTGCAACTTTGGACGGTTCGACTTCCAAAGATTTCGAAATCGTTTTGACGGGACAGACGACTTGCAAGTTCAACTTCTTCTTCATGCAAGCTTGGTCTTATGAATGCGAATGCACCGTTGAACAGGGCGAAAACGGAAACATCATCACGATCTCCGATTGGACGTCTTGTAACGGCGAAGCTAAGTCCGACGGTTCTGCATCTCAGGTTTGGGGTATGGCTTCCGGCTGGCTTAAGTGGCAGACAAACAGCGACGGCACGATGACTCTCATCACCGAATAATAGCTGAAATGGAATTTATTCAACAAATAAGGTGCGTAAGTGAAAAACTTACGCACTTTTCTTATTTTATGATTTGGTTTTTGGTAAGAAATGGGATAATTATTTGAGTTTTTTCTTTGAAATGGGGTGTACCGCGACGATATAGTGCCGTGGCGATATGAAAGGAGTTTTTTTGCAATCCCTTTAGTCTTACGGCGCCAGCTCCCTTGCTAAAGGAGCCTATAATAAGGTTGGTTATTATTAAATCTGCGGCGGTAGCAGAGCCACCGCCCTACGAGAGTGTAATGACATCGATCCCACCGACACGGCGATTGACGCCGTGCCACCTCCCTTTACGCAAAGGAGGCAGAAATAAGGAAGGCTCCCACAACGTAAGAGGAGCCATTGATAAGGATTGTCGATTATAAAAACGGCGGTAGCAGAGCTACCGCCCTACGAGAGGGGAATTGATATATTGTAATGAATACCTCTGTTGTTCTCAAAATTATATAAAAATGGTTTTGTAAGGGGTAGGGTAAACTTTTCCTTAAAAAGTTTCCTCTAATTAAAGTATCTTTAATTCCTCGTTGAATTGCTTTTTGTATGTTCCTTTGCGGTTGGCAATATCTTCTTTGCGATTTTTAGAGTATTGTTGTTCGGCTTTCGAATTCGAATTACTCATAATTTCTTTTTTTTGCATGATACCGTAGCAGTGTCGCGGTCTTAATTCTTCGTTGAGTTTCTTAAAACAAGTGATGTCATAACTTCGGTTTTGGTGGCGTGTTTTTCGCCGTTTGCGAGGTTAAAAAGTTTTTCGACCGCAGTTTCGCCCATAAAGCGTTTAGGTACGTCAACTGTCGAAAGCGATGGGGTGAGGTATTCGCAAATGGGCATATTGTCAAAGCCTATTACCGACACGTCGTCGGGGATTTTATATCCAAACTCCGTGAGAGCTTTCATCGCTCCCTCGGCAATAAGGTCGTTGTCGGCAAAGTAGCATTTTGCGAGCTTTTCGCCGTTTTGCAGAATTTCTTTCATATCGGCGTATGCCCCGTCGGAGGAGGGGCTAAGCTTATGCACTATGCAGTTCGATGTCGAAAGTCCGCTTTTTCTGACCGCCTTATAAAACCCGTCCGCGCGAGCGTCGAAGTTCGGAATATCGAAAGACGAATGAAGATAGCCGGGAGTCGTTCTATTCTTTTTTATCAAGTGGTTCGTTGCGGAAAACGCACCTTGCACGTTGTTGATGACGACGGAAGATAGCGACAAGCCCTCGAAATAGCCGTCTAAAAACACTATCGGAAGGTCGGTTTTCAAAACTTCCTTTGCGGAAAGCTCGTCCATTTCGGTCGCAAGGATTATTATGCCTTTCGAGTTGAATGAATGCGAAAGCTTTTCTCCCTCGTATAGATATGAGATATTGAGCTTAAAGCCGTGCTTTCTGCACCCTGCAGCGACGCCTTGCGAAAGCTCCGAGAAAAAGGGCGTATCCGAAACGACGGCGCCGCTTTTGACATATAAAATAAAATCGACAACTCCCGAAGAAAGATCTTTTTTTAGTTCTAACCCCAGTTTTTCCGCTTCTTTCAAAACGGCAACGCGCGTTTTTTCCGAAACGCCGTATTTGTTGTTGAGCGCCATCGAAACAGCTGCTTCCGAAATCCCTAAGCTTTTCGCTATCGCTTTTGCGGTTGGCTTCATATGATTCTCCTAACATTTTTTTTGACTTATAAAAAATAGGCTTTTATCTCGCGATATTTCTTTGTATATTAAGTATGCTTTGACGTAAAGTCTTCAGAGGCTCCCTTTGTAAGGGAGCTGGATAGGATATAATTTGAAATATGGCGAAGATTCCTTGCATTGCAAGCAATGCGCAAACTTTTATATTTCACATTATATAACTATTAAGTAATTCAGTCAAGATTTTACTTAATATTTAGTAAAAATTAAGTAATTTAATATTGAAAAGAAGTTGGACTTAATATATAATTATAATAGAATATTGCGGGAACGGGAGTTTCTGCTTAATGTTTAGAAAATAAATGGTTTGGAGAAGGAAATGGAAGTTAAAAGATTCGGAAGATTTGAACAGAGTTTCAAAGCAAGTGTTGCGGGAAATCCTTTCGCGACGGATTTTTATGCAAAAGTTAAATGCCCCGACGGCAGCGAGAAAAAGGTAAACGGCTTTTATGACGGAGAGGACACGTTCCGCTTCCGCGTTATGCCTGAAGTTTTAGGCAACTATTCGTTCGAAACGGTATCGAGTGTTTCTGAGCTTAATGGTAAGAAAGGCGAATTTACTTGCGTAAACGCCGAAGAGGGCAATCACGGAAAGGTTAAGGTTAAGGATAAATATTGGTTCGAATACGAAGACGGCACGAATTATTTAGAGGTCGGCACGACTTGCTATGCGTGGATGTATCAGTCGGAAGAGCTTATAAAGCAAACGCTCGAAACGCTCTCCAAAGGGTATTTCAACAAGATTCGTATGTGCGTTTCCCCGAAGTGGTATGAGCATAACAGATTCGAGCCTACGATGTATCCTTTCGAAGGAAGTTTAGGCAATTTCGATTACACAAGACCCAACGTCAAGCTTTTTAGGCATATGGAAAAATTGATCGACGAGCTTGCGAAATTGGGAATCGAAGCGGACATAATCGTATTCCACCCCTATGACAAACCGGAATGGGGCTTCTCGAATATGACGAAAGAGCAAGACCGCGCGTATATGAAGTATCTCACCGCGAGAATTTCTTCTTTCCACAACGTTTGGTGGAGCTTGGCTAACGAATATGACCTTATGATGAAAGGTTATAAGAAGAAATACAAAGAGTGGGAAGGCATTGCTAAGTGCATTCACGACAACGACCCTTACGGACATTTGGAGGGCATTCATCAATGCTTCAAGATGTTTGACCACAGATATAAATATATCACGCATTGTTCGGTACAAAAAGAAAACCTTTATAAGACGGTAGAATTCACCGACGAATACAGAGATTTCTACGGCAAGCCCGTTGTTTGGGACGAATGCTCTTATGAGGGCAATATTAACCTCACTTGGGGTAACGTCAGCGCTCAGGAATTCGTAAGACGTTTCTGGGAAGCTACCGCTCGCGGCGGATATATGGGACACGGCGAAACGTATATCGACAACGAGCACGACGTTTTGTGGTGGTCTCACGGCGGCGTTTTGCACGGAGAAAGTCAAGAAAGAATTAAATTCTATAAAGACGTTATGTCAAAGTGCAAGAACTTGGAGCTTACTTACGGCTCGGGCGACGGCGATTTGGCAGAGGCTAACGCGGTTTTCGATACTTTCTTGACATATACGGGATTATATCAGCCTAAAACTATTTCTATTGCGCTTCCGAAAGTTACGACGTATAAGGTTTACGTTATCGATACATGGAATATGGAAGAAACGCTCGTAAACGAAAACGCAAGCGGAATTATCGAAGTGGAGCTTCCCGGCAAGCCTTATTGCGCGGTTTTGTGCATAGCTAATTCGGAAGTCGATATTTCTAAGACCAAGTTCGACGGAGATACTGCATTCAGAAACGCGATTTATTATAAAGGCGGCAAAAAGTTCTTGAGGACAATGAAGCTTTTGATGACGCTTGCAGGTATGAAGAAGATTTATAAAATGGCGATCAGAATGAGCATAAACCAAGGCGCCATAATGGGTAATCTTCCCAAAGAACAGGTCGATGCAATGATCGAAGGCGCGTCTATCATCGTCAATGACAACAAGCTCTTCAAGGGTATCAAATATATCATCAAAGGAATGAAAAGATAAAAGCAAAATGAGTGACAAGTATACAAACTTAAAAAAACTCGCAATGGAAAACCGTATCGATACGGCGAAGCTTATCTATCGCGCTAAAACGGGGCATATCGGCGGAAGTATGTCCGCTATGGACGTTTTGACGACGTTATATTTCGACGTACTCGATACGGAAAAAATAAAGCAAGGCGCTCCCGACAGGGATCGCTTTGTGCTTTCAAAAGGGCACAATGCAGAGGGGCTTTATGTCGTACTTTCAAAATGCGGATTTTTCCCCGAAGAGGAGCTTAATAAATACGCGGTTTTGGGTACGGCTTATGCCGCTCACCCGACAAAGCACGTAAACGGCGTTGAAATGGCGACGGGTTCATTGGGCCACGGCTTGTCGGTAGGCGCAGGACTTGCGCTTGGAATGAAAGCAGACGGCATTGATTCTCACGTATACGTTCTTATGGGAGACGGAGAGCAAGCAGAGGGCTCTTTGTGGGAAGCTGCGATGTCGTGCGCGAAGTATAAGCTCGATAACCTTACGGCGATAGTTGACAGAAACGGCTTGCAGATTTCCGGAAGCACCGAATACGTCATGCCGCTTGAAGACCTTGCGAAGAAATACGAGGCATTCGGGTTCAACGTTTTGGTGATTGACGGGCATAACCCCGAAGAAATAGCCGACGCTCTTAAAACGAGAGTTATGGGAAAGCCTACGGCAGTTATTGCAAAGACGGTTAAGGGCTACGGAAGCGAGGTTACTTCGAACAAAGCCGTTTGGCACCATAAGGTTCCGAGCGAAGAAGAGTTTGCGAAGATAATTTCAGAGCTTGAAGAAAAAGTACACGAATTGGAGGAACTGCAATGAAAGTTTCTGCAAGAAAAGCAATTACGAATAAAATCGCCGACATTGCCGAAAACGACGAGAAAATCTATATGGTTTGCACCGATTCGAGAGGCAGCGTTACGGCGGAGAGATTTTACAACGAATTCCCCGAAAGGGGTATAGAGTGCGGAATAGCCGAACAAAACGCCGTATCGCTCGGCGCGGGACTTGCGCTTACGGGTAAAACGGTTTTCGTTGCGGGGCCAGCGTGCTTTATGTCTACGCGTGCATACGAGCAAATAAAGGTCGATGTCGCATATAACGGTACGAACGTTAAGGTTGTCGGCGTTTCGGGCGGCGTAAGCTACGGGCCGCTTGGCGCAACGCATTTGTCGCTCAACGACATTGCGGCAATGAGAGCGCTTTTTAATATTGAAATATTCTTGCCGTCCGACGATATAGAGGCGGAGTTTGTGACGGAATATCTCGCAAAATCCGGTAAGCCTGCTTACGTTAGAGTCGGCAGAGGCGACGTCGAAAGAGTATATGACGAGGACGAAAGCTTTGAAATAGGCAAAGCTAAGGTCGTTTGCGACGGAAGTGACGTAACGATAGTTGCGGCGGGCGAGACGGTTTCGATAGCAAAAAAGGCGGCGGAGCTTTTGAAAGAAAAAGGTATCAATGCGGCGGTTCTTGATATGTTTACGATAAAGCCTTTCGATTCCGAAACGCTTTTGCGCTTTGCCGATAAGTCGAAAAAGGTAATAGCTATCGAAGAGCATAGCGTTGTCGGGGGCTTAGGCGAAGCGTGCGCGCATGCTTTGTGCGAGTCTGACGCAAAGCTCAAAATATTGGGATTCCCTGACGAAGAACTTATCGTCGGAAAGCCTCAAGAGCTGTTCGATTATTACGGATTGACGCCTGAAAAACTCGTTGACGAAGCACTTAAATTCGTCGAAAGGAAATGAAAATGACGGAATATAAAGAAAAAAGCTATATACTTGCGATAGATCAAAGTACGTCGAATACGAAAGCGGTTTTGTTTTCAAATTTGGGCGAGCTAATCGACAGATACGACGTTCCGCATAGGCAAATAGTCAAAGGCGACCGCGTCGAGCACGATGCCGAAGAGATATACCGCAACACAATTTGCGCGGTAAGAGAGCTTGTTGCGAGAAATCTCGACAAAAAAGCGAGAATATCTTCCGTCGCGATAACAAACCAACGCGAAACGGCGGTGTGCTTCGATATAAAAACGGGCGAGCCGCTATATAACGCGATCGTTTGGCAAGACGGAAGAGCGAAGAAAGAAGCCGAAAGACTTGAAAAAGACGCCGATTATATAAGACGCGCAACGGGACTTAAGCTTTCGCCGTATTTTTCCGCACCGAAATATGTTTGGATAAAGGAAAACGTCGAAAAAGCAAGACTTTGTGCCGAAAGAGGAGATTTTCGCTGTTGTAATATCGACGCGTGGCTTTTATTTAAGCTCGCGGGCGAATATAAAACGGACATAACGAACGCGTCGAGAACGCTACTTTTTAATCTCGATACCCTTTCTTACGACGAAAAGATTTTGTCTGCGTTCGGGCTAAAAAAAGAGTTCTTGCCCGAAATCTGCTATTCGGACGAGCTTTTCGGATACACCGATTTCGAGGGTATTTTTGAAAAGAAATTGCCTATAAAGGGCGTTGCGGGAGACTCGCACGCCGCGCTTTTCGCTAATACCGATGAGGTGGGCGGAATAAAGGCAACGTTCGGAACGGGGACGTCCCTTCTTCTCAACGTCGGCGAAAAGAGAATGACGGGAGAGAATTCGTCTGTCGTCGAAAGCGTGGCGTTTTCGAAAAACGGCAAGGTATTTTACGGCATCGAGGGCAATATCAACTATTCCGGCGCCGTAATGAATAAGGTTATAGATTTGGGCTTGGCTAAAAACGTCAAGGAAATCGCATCCTCAGCAGCTTCTATAGACGGCAACGACGGCGTATATTTGGTGCCCGCTTTTTCCGGTCTTTCCGCGCCATATTGGGACGACAAGGCTCGCGCGGTCATTTGCGGTATGAATGCTTCGACCAAAAGAGAGCATATACTTCGTGCCGCGGAAGAGGCGGTTGCTTATCAAATCAAGGACGTTTTCGAAGAGATTAAAATTTGCGGCGGCAAAATAGAAAAAATCTATGCCGACGGCGGCGCGACAAAGGATAAATTCATTATGCAGTTCGTGTCCGATCTTTTGGGAATAGAAGTCTCCGTGTCCCTTGTCGAGGAGCTGTCCGCGTTCGGCGTTGCGGCGCTTGCCGCGGGAGACGCAAAGTTCTTCTTAGGCAAGTCTTATGTTTCGGTTTCGCCTAAAATGGAAGAGAGCCAAAAGGATATGCTTTACCGCGGGTGGAAACAAGCGGTTCAAAAAGCATTGAGTTAGTTTTTTAGAGAAAAAGGAGAAAATTTATGGAAAACGAAAAACAGACGTTCGGTCTTATTCTTTCGACGAGAAGCTTTTTCCCGTCGCACTTGGTAAAAACGGCAAAAGAGCAAATAACGAAAAAGCTCGACGAACTCGGTTACTGCTATGTTACCGTGTCGGAAGATATGACAAAATACGGTGCAGTCATGACCTTTGACGAGGCTCTTACTTGCGCGAAGCTTTTCGAAGAGAATAGAAAAGACATCTCGGGTATTATCGTTGTTTTGCCAAACTTTGGCGAAGAACTCGGCATTGCGGAAGCTATCGACAGAGCGGGCTTGAACGTCCCCGTTCTCATTCAGGCTATCGACGACGATTTCGATAAGCTCGATATGGCAAATAGGCGCGATGCGTTCTGCGGAAAGATTTCTCTTTGCAATAACCTTTATTACAGAGACATTAAGTATACGTTGACGACTCTTCACACTTGCAAGATAGAAAGTCCCGAATTTACGGCGGATCTTAAAAAATTCGCCGCTGTTTGCAACGTAGTAAACGGCGTTAGGGGAAGTCGTATCGCAATGCTCGGAGCAAGACCCGTTGCGTTCAATACGGTACGTTTTTCCGAGAAAATACTTCAAAGCTACGGAATTTCCATTCAGACGGTCGATATGTCCGAAATAATCTTCGATGCTGAAAGACTTAACGACGAAAAACTCATTGCTGCAAAGGTAGAGGAGATAAAAGGCTACGGCAAAATACCGTCCTTCATTTCCGAAGAGCTCTTAAATAAACAAGCAAGACTTTGCTTAACAATCGAAGAATTCGTGAAAAGATATAAAGCCGACGCGTCCACCGTTCAGTGCTGGGACAGCGTAGAAAACAACTATGGTTGCGCTACTTGCCTTGCAATGAGTATGCTCGGCGAAAAGGGACTTCCGTCCGCTTGCGAAAGCGACGTTACGGGTGCGGTTTCTATGCTTATGGCGCACTTGGCAACAGGTAATGCCGCCGCATTGATGGACTGGAACAACAATATAAGAGAGGATAGAGACAATTGCATATGCATTCATTGCAGTAACTTCCCGAAGAGCTTCTTCGAAAGCGACGTTGAAATCGAATGTCTTGACGTTCTCGGCTCGACGCTTGGCAAAGAAAACTGCTTCGGTGCCGTTAAGGGGCAGGTTAACGAGGGCGATATGACCTATTTCAGAGTAACCACCGACGACAGAAAGGGCGTTATGAAAGCGTATGTAGGCGAGGGAAGATTTGAAAGCGAGGTTATCCCCACAAAGGGCGGAATTGCAAACTGCCGCGTAGAGAACTTACAAGGTCTTATGAAATACGTTTGTGAAAACGGCTTCGAGCATCATGTATGCTTTGTCAGGGGAAAAGCCGCAGACGTTCTCGAAGAAGCTTGCAAATATCTCGGAATAGAGGTATATCGCCACAACTAAACGGCAAAACAGAGAATGCGAAAGCATAGACGGCAATTCGTCACGCTTTTTAGCTACTTATAAAATTGCATAATAATCGATGAGAAATTTGCGAAAATAGCTGTCCAAATAAACGGACGGCTATTTTTGTATTTTATTTGACAAACAAGCGTTCGTTATATATAATATTATCACGAACATAAGTTTGCTTAAAGGTGGAGGTGATTTTTTGGCCAAGAAGATAGGAAAAGAAAAGGATAGCGCTTCGGAGATATTTGAGGATGATGGCGGTGTCCTAAAACAAGCCGAAAAGCCGCGAAAGAAAAGGCGTGCTATAAAAAGAAAATCCGCGCGGGAGATTTTCGAGGAAAGCGAGGCTTTGGCGGCGACGGTTATTGTCGAGATGATGCTAAACGACAGCTCGTCGAATTCTTTGAAAGTCGATTGCGCAAAAGAGATTTTGACGAGGCTCCACGGAAAGACTTTCGAAGAGTCCGATACCTTCGATCTATCCGAGGTGTTACCGTTCGAGGTCAAAGACTTTTGCGATTAAGCCGAAGAGTTTAGGTATACAACAAGCAAAGATTTGAAAATATTGCAATAAAGACGACTATGAGGTTTAATCGGGCACCTTTTCAATGGATAAGCAAATTTAGTTCGAATAAAAATAAAAGGAGGGATATGTACTTAAATCCAAAGCAAAAAGAATTTATGACAGCGACGGAAAGGTATGTCGCATACGGCGGTGCGAGGGGAGGCGGAAAAAGCTTTGCGGTGCGCGTCAAGGCAATGCTCCTTGCTATGAAAAACGCAGGCATTCGCATTTTGATAATAAGGCGAACGTACGGCGAATTGAAAGAAAACCACATTAGGGAGCTGTCCGCTATGTGCGGCAAGGTGGCAACATATAACGACACGGCAAAGAGCTTATATTTCAAAAACGGTTCGATGATAAAATTCGGCTATTGCGACAGCGAAAGCGACGTTTCGAGGTATCAGGGAATGGAATTCGACGTTTTGTTTATCGACGAGGCGACGCAACTTACCAAGTTTCAGTTCGACACGCTTAACGCATCGGTTCGAGGTGTAAACGACTTCCCGAAAAGAACATATCTAACTTGCAATCCCGGCGGTGTGGGGCATTCGTGGGTTAAGAGACTTTTCGTTGACAGAGAGTTCGAGACAAGCGAAAGGGCGGAGGATTACCGATTTATCAAGGCGACTGTTTTCGACAATAAGGCGCTTTTGGAAAAGGATTGCGAATATTTGGAAACGCTGAAAAAGCTTCCCGAAGCACTTCGCCGCGCGTGGCTCGAGGGGGATTGGAACGTAACTAGCGGAAGCTATTTCCCGGAAATAAGCGAAAGCTATCACATAATCGCTCCGCGAGACATTCCGCCGATAGAAAAGGTCTACGCCGCGATAGATTACGGACTCGATTGCTTTTGCTGTCTTTTTATCGGCTTTTGCGGCGAGGATATTTACGTCCTTGACGAGATATGGGAGAAAAATCTCATTATATCGTCCGCATCAAATAGGCTACTTAGCTTCGATTACAATATCAGCGAAGTAATCGCACCACCCGATTTATGGGGAAGGTCGCAAGAAACGGGGAAGTCCCGCGCGGACATTTTTGCCGAGAACGGCGTTATGCTGACAAAGTGTTCGAACGACAGAAAAAGCGGTTTGTTTGCTCTTAAAGAGCTTTTGAAAAAGCGAGAGGGTAAACCGAAAATGCAAATATCGTCACGTTGCAAAATGCTTTTCAAGTCTCTTTCCGAAATTCAAAGCGACAGCCGCTTTCCCGATTTGACAGCTAACGAGCCTCACGAGCTTACCCATGCGGTTGACGCGCTCAGATATTTTGCGTCTTTTTGGTACTATCCGAAAAACGACGGAAGCTTTTTCGATATAAGCGTTTTGCGTGAGGACGTTAGGGAAGATTATCTTAGCGGCAGCTTGGAGATTAAAAGAATGATCGAAAAAAAGTACGGTAGGAGATTATGAAAACAAAACAACTAAAAACAGATAAGGATAAGCTGTTATATTTCGTAAGCCTATATAACGCCGCGTATGCCAAAGCAAGGCGTGACTATCCTATGCTTCGCGCGCAATACGACGGCAATAGGGACGTAGACGGCAAAAGCGGAAAGTATTTAAGAAATATAACATACGAGCTTATCGAAAGCGAGGTATCGGCGAATATACCTATGCCCATCGTCAAAGCAAAGTCGAATACGTTAAAAGCGCAAAGCAACGCTCGAAAGCTTACCAACCTTCTCAAAACGATAAGGGACGAATTGCCGTTCGAAATGCTCAACGACATCGACGAGAGAAACACCTATATTTACGGCGGCGATTGCTATTTTGTGGAATGGGACGACAAAAAGCAGTCGATAAAAATCACTTTGATAAAGCCCGAAAACGTTGTTTTACAAGAGGGAATAAGCGAAGTGAACGATATGGATTACGTGTTCTTACGCTTTGTCGATACGCCGACAAGCATTTTCGAGCGATACGGAAAGATAGTTTATGTAAATGGCGAGAGCGAGCTTGTGGAATATAAGCTGTGCTTTTTCAAAAACGACGATAACGAAATTTCGCTTGCGGCGTTCACCGACGATTGCTTATTGGCGTATGTCGATGACTATTACAATGCTAAGCGAAAAATATGCGAAAACTGCGGCGAGACGGAAGAAAATTGCGTTTGCGATAAAAAGAGCATAGTCGATTGCTCTGTAAAGGAAGAAAAGCTCGATTGCGATATATTGGGCGAAGACGGAGAGATTGTCGTTCCGAGAATTCACCCCGTGTTCAAAAACGGACTTTTGGAGGAAGAAGAGGTATACGATTACGAAAGCGGCGAATATATAACGGTTCCCGTTTTCGAAGAGACCGTCGTTCCGTGCTATACGCCCGACGTTTTCCCGATAGTCATAAGAAAAAACATATCCGACGACGGCGCGTTCGGAGTGTCGGACGCAGAAGTATTGTGGCCTGTGCAGCAAGCGCTCAATAAAATCGAGAGAAGAATAATCGAAAAGTTATTGAAAGCGGGGGTTATTCCGTATTCTGGCGAAAGCACCGAAATGCGCTTTTCCGACGAGCTTTATTCAAGAGGGGTCAAACTCAAAAACGCGCAGGAAAAGAGCTTGCTCGGAGTACTCGATCTTTCGGTAAACGTATCGCAAGACGTCGCGGAAGCGGAAAGGTTATACGATCAAGCCAAGAGAATTATCGGAATAACGGATTCTTATATGGGACTTCCCGACGAAACGGCTCTTTCGGGAGTTGCGAAAGAAATGCTCATCAATCAATCTTCCGCAAGATTGACGTCAAAGCGAATTATGAAAAACGCCGCATATGCCGCCCTTGACGAGCTTATTTTCAAGTTCTATCTTGCCTTTTCAAGCGAGAAGAAGCTTCCCGTCAAAGACGAAAAGACGGGCGCTTACGGAGAAAGCTTTTCAAAGTACGACTATCTTACGATGGACGAAAAGGGTGATTACGTTTTCGACGACGACTATCTTTTCTCGATAGACCTTTTGACGGACATAACGAGTAACGCTCAAAATATGTGGAACGAAATCAAGTCGAACTACACTCTCGGCGTATACGGAAAGCAAGACGAAAAGGAAACGAAATTGCGGTTTTGGAAGAATATGGAGCTTGCGCGTTATCCGTTCGCAAAGGACAATATCGACGATTTATTGAGTAAGGAGGAGAAAGAACAAAATGGTACAACAGACCCGTAAAGGCGTTCTCGATTACATCTTCGGATCGGGAACGACGGACAAGGTCAATAACTTTATCGACGATGCATATAACAAGGCAAAGGATTTTATAGACGATATTTTCCCGAAAATTACCGTCGAAAACGAAACGTATAATTCCGTTGTTGAGGAATTCGACGAGATAAAGGAGAATTTTTGGGAAGATCTTTGGGAAAAGATTGCTTTTCAAGGTTCGAAAAAAAGCTCTACGAGCAGCAACGCAAAAGAACGCGGCAATCAGGCGAGAAATTATATAATCGGGTTTACGTCGCCGAAGAGCTTTACGTCGTGGCTTTCGGAGCTTGGGCTTTCGAGCGACGAAAATAGCGACAAATATTTCGGCAACTATTTCAAGGATGCCGCGGACGCCCTCTTAAAATCGGCGTATTCGGACAAGGAATATAATATCGCGGCGGCAAAAAAGGAAAGGTTCGAGAACAATCTTTCTGCGGGGAATGCCTATAAAATCTCTCAGTCGGATTTTAATTCGAAAGCGCAGACGCTATATAAAAAAGGCTTGAAAAACAGCGGTTTTGACAGCTATTTGAAAGGAATCGCGTATTTGGGCTATCGCAACGAAATCGCGGCAAATAACCGAAATTACGAGGAAAGCGTTAATGAATATAACAAAGCGTATGCGGATAAAAAATCGGAGATAGAGGCAGATAGGAATCAAAAGATAGCGGATAGAGAATCGGAACTTTTGAAGCTGTATAAAGACGAAGAAGAATTCAATAAAGGACTTATAAGGTCGTTGACCTAAAGGAGAAGAATGGAAAAAGAAAAGGAAAAAGAAATAGTGCTTAACGAAGAGCAATACGTAAATGAAGAAGAAGCGCCCGAGGAAAACCTTACCAATACGCAAGAAACGGAGAGCCTTGACAAAGAAGAGGTGATAAGCGCGTTTTTGTCAGGCGACGACGAAAGGCTTTATGCGTTGCTTTCGCCCCTTGGATTTAGCGAAGAGGAGATTAAAAGCGCAAAAGAGAAGTTTGTCGAGGCAGCGCGAAAGAGCCTTTTTCGAAGGGATTTGAAAGAGATTCTTTCAAAATATAGGCTCGGTGTTTCGGATATAAGAGATATTCCGAACTATCAAAAATACGCAATGCTTCGCGCAAACGGTTTTTCTGCGATAGAGGCGTTCGAAAGCGCGAATCCCAAAATGACGCTAAATAGCGGGAAAGGTTCAAGAGAGCATATGGCGATGGTGTCATCAAGACAGGGAAGCTCGGGAGACGTTCCTATCCCCGAAAAAGAGTTGGGACTTTGGCGCTCGGCATTCCCCAAAGCGTCAATCGAGGAGCTTACGAAAAGATATAACAAAGCAAGAAATGCTTAAAAGGAGGTATTTATGTTTAAGTGTGTAAAAACAAGCGCGGGAACGATGAACGTTCCCGAAACGGTGTATCTTCCCGTAAAGACGGGAGAAGAAGTTGTCGAGGGCGAAGCGCTCGCGATGTCGGCGGGAGTATTGACGAAAGCTACTACGTCGGCGCAATATATTGCATTAAAGTCTCAAAACGGCGGAACCATTCCGTGCATGAGAGTGACTGAAAACGACGTTTTCGAGTGCGATATCACGGTTGCGCTTTCCGCGTGCGTTGTCGGCGATATGCTCGCGCTTTCTGCCGACGGACTCAACGTTGCGGCTAAGTCCGATTCGGGAAAGGCAAAAATAGAAAAATTTGTCGGCGAAAAAAACGTCGGCGAGAAAATTTGGGTAAGATTTAATTAAGGAGGAAAAACATATGGCAGGAGTAGTATTTTCAGAAAGTTCTGCGAAAAACGACGTCTTGTTCGGCAAATTCGAAGCGCCGATAAAGGCAATTATTTTGGGTGAAATCGAAAACGGCGAAAAGGAGAAGAACATTCTCAACAACCTTTTCAACATCGAAAAGTCCGATAGATATGCGGAAACTATCGTAACAAACAGCGGTTTTTCCGCTTTCAGACCGAAAAACGAGGGCGAGATCGCCGAAAACGACGAGCTTACAATCGGTTATCCGAAGATTATCGAGCATATCGAGTTTGCAAAGGAATTCGCTATAACGAGAAAAATGGCTGACGATTCGAAAGAAACCCTTTCGAGCGAGATGAGAAGAGAGCCTAAGGCGTTTGCCGACGCATACCTTGAAACGAAACTCGAGGTTGCTTCTTTGGCACTTGCAAACGGACTCAATGCGTCGATGAACTATAACGGCGCGTTGATAGATTTGACGACGGGCGACGGACAGCCGCTTTTTTCGAAGACTCACAAAACAAAGAACGGCAAGACGCAGTCGAATTTATATTCCAACGAGTTCTCCGCAGACAACCTTTTCAAGCTTGTGGTGGAGTTTAGAAACATAAGGGACGAAAGCGGCAAGCTTATGGGCGCGTCGCCCGACGTGATCGTGATCCCCGGCAACCGCGCGTCTCTTGAAAAAGCCGTGGTAACGTTGTTTGCGTCCGAAAAGATTCCCGGCGGAAACGATAATGCGGCTAACCCGTTCTATAAGTCCATGCAAGTTATCGTCAATCCCTATTGGCAGTCCAAGCAAGACAACTATATTTTGATGTCGAGCAAGCTCAACGAAAAGCTTTTGGGCAACGTCTTCTTCAATAGAGTAGACCTTGACGTCATTTCTGAGATTGACAGAAAGACGAGAAACTATGTTTGGAACGGTTATTGTCGTTTCGGAGTAGGTTTCGGCAACTGGAAGCATGCGATTATGGCAGGTGCTTCTACGGGAACGGAGCTTGCGTAAGGCTATGTCGGTTTCGGGGCTTTTTGCCCCGAAAACAAAATTAAGGAGGTGTTATGAAGCTTATCGATCTACAAAACGACGTCAAGAGACTTATGTATGTTGACGAGCTTGACGATTACGAGGCGTTTTTATATGCGACAAACAGAGCTGTTTTTAGGACTCGTTCGGTTTTCCCGAAAATCAAAAGAAAGTATATCGCGATAAGAAACCCCGAAAACCTACTTTCTTTAGAAAAAGAAGAGGTAATAGAAGTCAAAAAGTCGGCTGTTTTTTATGCCGAAAACGTCAAAGCCTTTTATTTCGAAGCCGAGGGCGAGGGGAAAGCGGATTTTTATCGCTTCAACGCGGATAAATCCGTAAACGATTACGAGCTGCTCTTTTCCGTCGAAATAAAATCTATCGGGACTTTCCAAAGCTTCAAGGGCTTTGTCAAACGCTTCGGCGAGTTTGTCGACGGAAACTTCAAGGTGGTTTTCGGCGGAGATTTTTTTCTTCGAATAAAAAATCTCGCGCTATACGATACGCTGATGTCTTCAAGTGAAAACGACATTTTAGCGTATAAAAAGATTGTTGAAATTGACCTTGAAAAGGCAACGGAGGGGCGTTTTAAGGATTTAGGCGTCGATACGACAAAAGGCGATTTCATGAGCCTTAATAAGCCTATTATCATAACGCATTGCGGAAAAGAGAAAGAAATTCCGTATACGCTTTCTCAAAAAATTCTTTATATAGACGGCAATTATTCCGGCGAACTTATTTTAGATTATATAGCAATGCCGAATACGGTGGGAGTATCGTCGAAAGACTCCGACGATATAGATATTCCGAAAGAGCTTGAAACGTTTGTTTCGTACCTAATCGCTTCGAACTTACTTTTAGAAGAGGAAAGCGAGCTTTCTTCGCAATACATATCGAGGTATCTCGAAGCTGAGAATAACGCAAAATCGCTTTTGCCGATAAAAAGCGGCGTATACGAATATACGGGAGAGGAGTTTTGATGGCGCAGGAAAGATTAAAAACATACGACGACTTTTTGGGCGTTGACCTATCGTCAAGCGGCGGAAGAACTTTAGACGGTCATTCTGCGGAAACGGTGAACGTATATAAAGACTACGGCGAAACCAAAGGGCGAATAATCGAAACCGTCCCGGGGTTTAGAAAAAGGTTTTGTGCGGAACAAAGCGGCGCGACGGATTTTTTCTTCTTTTCGCTTATTGAAAACGGCGTCGAAAAAACCTTGCCGATCGTCCACGTCAAAGATAAGCTGTATCTTTGGTCGAATTATCCCGAAGATGTAGGGATAGAGAAACACGCGGAGATACTCTTTAACGAGAACGGAACGGCTGAGATTTTCGGCAGCGTAGATAAGGTGCTTTCCTTGAAAATCGCCGACGAAGAAGTGAATTATTCGTTCGATAAGAAAACAAAAACAATTACCGTGTCGAAAGAAAATTTCGGGAAAGCCGCGCTTATTTCGTACATCGAAAAGGAGGCGGACGCTAACGACGTGTTGATAAGCGGAATATCGGAAAACAAGCTTACGTTTTTCGTTTACGGCGGCTATTTATATATTCTCGACGGCGAAAGATATTTCGTTTTCGACGGCAAAAAGGTCGAAGAGGTAGAGCCGTATATCCCGACGACGTATATCGGAATTACCGCTGAAAGTATCGGCGAAAAGCTCGATGAGAAGAACGTTTTGACGGATCTTTTTTATAATACCTTTGCTTCGGACGGCGAAAACAAAGAGTTTTATCTTTCCGAAAACGAGATAGAAGAAATAAAATCCGTCGAGGTATACGGCGAAAATAGAACGGATTATACGGTTGATTTAATTGATGGAAAGATTACTTTTTCTACACCTATCGCAAGCGGCAAAGACGTAGGCTTTGAGGAAGGATATTCGGGAATAAAGGTTTTGGCAAAAGGGAAAGAAAACCCCCTCAAGAAAAGCCTGATGTCCTCAAAGTGCGCTAAAGTATTCGAAGGAACGGTGGTTTTGTCGGGTGCGGAAGATTTCGGCGGAATATATTATTCCGCAATCGACGCGCCGAACTATTTTCCCGAACTAAACTATGCTTATATTGGCGGAGGCGTCGGGAAAGTTACGGGACTATCCGTTTGCGCAAACGAGTTGTTCGCATATTTTTCCGCGAGCGAGGACGGAGGGATATATAAAATAACGTCCGTCGAAACGGGAATAGACAACAGCCCGGTAGTTTTTTCTTCCGAGATCGTGTCTTCGTCCGAAAAAATTATTTTTAACGGAACGGATTTTCTCGATTTGCCTACCTTTTTGACATCAAGCGGTGTGTTCGCGCTTGCCTCTCCCAATCTTAAGCTCGAAAGGGTGGTCGAAAAGCGATCGGGGCTTATCGACGCAAAGCTTTTGAAGCTCGACTTAAAAAACGTAAAGCTGTTTTCTTTTGACGGATACTTTTGCATATATACGGACGGAAATGTTTTTATGGGCGATTCGAGGCGTTTTTATCGCAACGAAAAGGGTGAATACGAATTCGAGTGGTTCGTCCTTAGCGATATAGGCTCATATAAAGGAGCATATAAAAGATTCGTTTTTGCGGATAAAATCGACGAAATCGAAGATAGGTATTTCTTGCTGTCCGAAAAGGGCAAAACGGCAAATCCGCCCGATAATGATGGAGCGAGTAAAAACCTTGTATCGAAGAAAAATCTTTGCGGCAAAAGCGTTTTTACCGCGATAGTGAAATCCGCCGAGCCTGTTTTTTCGTCTGACGGAATAACTTATGTCGAAAGGGTTGACGAATATGTGGTTGAAGAATGCGAAGATATGATAGGCGGGACATTCGAAGAGGCGTTTGACATAAAAAGCTTCGACGGCAACGTGTTTTTTACGACTGAAAGCGGACTGTTTTCCTTTAATTTCGACAAAAAAGGAGAGAAAAATATATACAATTTCGACGGACGAACGATAAAGTCCTGCGTTGCGACAAAGCTTGACGATTTGGGTTTCCCCGATATGAAGAAAACGACTATTCCGAAAAGCCTTGTCGTCAGATTGAAAAGCGCGGACAATTCGAAAATCAAGGTGCAAAGCAGAACTGAAAGCGGAAAATATAAAACGGTCGGAGAAATATACGTTAAAACGGCGGATTTTTCCGATATTGACTTCTCGTCCTTTTCGTTCGATACGGAAAACCAAAGCGTATATGTATTAAACGATCGGACGAAGAGTTTTCTCGAAAAGCAAATCACGCTGTCTTGCGACGAGTATAACGGCAATATTATGCTTTGCGGATTGTCGTATCGATATAAAACCGTCGGAAGAATAAAAAACAAAAGGAGGATTAAATGACTAATATTTTCGATTCCGAAGAGGTTGCCGTTTCTCCAATAGCGGTGCAAAGCGGCAAGATAGAGAACCTTTCGGACAAGCCCAATTCGCCGTCGGTTTTCGGCGGCAACGGAATGAGCGCGACGGAATTGAAACGCGCGTTCGACGTTATCGGAGTTTACGCGACAACCAAGCTTTCGAAGCTTATCGAGGCGCTTAAAAGCGTAGAGGCGGGTTCGTCGATAGGTATCGAGGGGTGGGACGGAACTCCGACGACGGTAAAAGATATGCTTGATAAGCTTGTTTCTTCTCGCGGCGCTTCGATTATAGGAACGGGCAAAAGCATAGACGAGAAAGAACAAAATCTTCAAGAGGTAATCGACGATCTCTATCGCCTTATTGCGTCATATAAGCTTGACGATATCTATGATATAAAGATGACTTTGGGATATTCGAAAGAAAGCGGCGCGTGCGAGAACTATCAAGAGCTTGAAAAGCTCGCGCAATCGCTTAAAGAAACGGTTTTGCTTCTCAAAAGCATCCTTTCGATAGGCGATAGCGAAGAAAGCAAAAGACTTAATGCTATTGAAAGCGAGATAAATAATATCGACGGCAAAATAGGGAAAGAAAGAGGCATAGCTTCGCTTGACGAAAACGGAATGATAGCTCAAACCGTCAATGCTGAAAAAATCGTGTCTGGCAAGCTTCCTCTTTCGGTAATCCCCGACGCTGCGTTTGAAAGAACGAAAATCGTTTCGTCGGAAAAGGATATGTATGCTCTTACTCTTTCAGACGTTCAGAACGGCGATCTCGTCGTTTTGCAAGAAAGCGGAAAGACGGATAGGTGGTTTAAGGTCGTTGACGATAAAAAGCTTGACGAAAGCGTAGGCTATATGGAAATAATCGGCGGCACGACGGCGATAGCGCAAATGGCAAAGGAATACGATTCCGATTATTCGGGAGGGAACTCCATTGCGGAAAAGTTTTTGTCGATCGAGGGCGTGGGAAGAACGACGGAGAACGTCAAGAAAAACGCGGACGACATAACGCAAATCAAGAATACCGTTTCGGCAATTAAAGGAAACGGCTATACGTCTGGAAGCGTCAAGGAGAACAAAGACGAAATCGCGTCCTTAAAGAGCGAAATGACGTCGGCAAAAAGCGATATCGAAACGCTTAAAAATAAAAAAGCCGAAAAGGCGGATATGAGACTTCTAAACTGCGCTCATTCGAAAAGCGGCACGGTGCATACGTTTGTTATAGATTGCGGCGAGCTTAATTCAAGCGTTACGGAATACGTCGTCAAGGCGAAAATGACTTCCGATATATCGGAGGGCGATACCTTTTCGATAAGCGACGGCAAAACAACTTATGACGGAATAATGCCGCTTACGTATGACGGCGAAGCGTTTGAAATCGAGTTTTTAAGCGGTGTATATCCCGTCGTGACTTTCACGCTCGACTTGGGAGGAAGCGAAAGGCACGCTTTTTTTAAGGGCGGCGGAGCTGCGTATAAGGGCGGCTACGCGAGCGGAACTTTGACGGAAAACGACTTATATCTTCCTACAAGCGGCGTTTTGCGAAACTATATAAAGATTCCAGCGAACCTTTCGTTCGAGCCGAGACTTATTTATCTTCACGGCATAAACGCAAATTGCACGATTTTCGACATCAACGCGAATAGCTATACCTTTAAGCTCGAAGACGAAAGCGCTGTTTGGGAGAGGGATAAAGCGATAAACGCTTCGTCGAAATCGACCTATTTGTCCCTAAAATCGGCACCGTTTGAGTGGTGGACGGTTTCGAATTCGAGCTATTGGGCGCAACACGACAAAGGACCCCTTTCGGGGATATGGGAGGCATTTGAATGAAAAGATATTTTGTTAAAGGCGACAGCCTCGTTTGCGGCGACGTTGACGGCAGAGCGCTTAAACTCAAAGGATATAAAGAGATAACGAAAAGCGAGTATGACAAGCTTTTGAACGCGTATCTTGAAAAAGTAAAGGAGGGACGAAGTGGAAGGGAATCTTGACAGAATAAAATCGCTCGAAGCGTCTCGCGACATTATGCAACGAAAGCTCAAAGAAATGTTTGTTTCGATTGAAAGAATAAGCGAAAAGCAAGCGTTTTTGAACGAAAACGTCGAAAAAATCGAAGAACGGCTTTCGGGACTTATAGAAAAGACCGACGGCATCGTTGACGGAATAATAAAGCTTGAAAACGAGATTGCCGTTTTGAAAGAGCTTTCACACGAGCACAGAATAATAAAATAAAAAAGGAGGGAATATGAAAACAAAAAAGATTTTGATAACGGCTGTTTTGTCGGTCTGCTTTTTGGCTTTTGCGTGCAATGCGCTTTGCTTTGAAAATAAGGCTTTTGCTATCGAGGTCGGACAAGAAAACGTCGAGGAAAGCGGCGAAATAAGCTTTTCGGATAGAATATCCGAATATATCCAAAGCGACTTAATACCGATAATTTCAGGGCTTATAACGGCAATAACGGCGATTTTAGCTATGCTCGTGCCGTATATAAAAACCTTGGGTAAACTCAAATCCACCCAGTCGGCATACGCATGCGTTTTCGACGAAAACGAAAGATTGCAAAAAATCGCAAGCGAAAAATCCGTCGAGGGGATAAGCAAGAAAATCACCGAAGAGGTCGCAGCCGCTATGGAAGATAGGCTTTCTAAATACGAAGAACTGTTGTCCGCTCTTTTGAAAGAGTGCGAAGAAAGCTCTTGCCGATTGACTTCACTAATTGAGGGCGCGAAGATCGCGTGGAAAGAAGCCGAGGGCGTGGACGTGATACTTTCTTCTTCGCCGACAGCATCGGCGCTTAGGAAAAACGCGTTGAAGATCGAGCTTTTGAAAAGCTACGTGGCAAAAACTTTGGGCGTGAAGCGCGAGAAAATCGACGAGATGATCGACGAGGAATTGAATGATGTCAAATAAAGCGAAACTATTTGCGTTCAAAGGTTTGGGAACGGTGCTGTTTTCTTTGCCGCTATGCGTTCTTGCGGCAATAGAAAGAGAAATATTCTTCGTCGAAAGCCAAACAAAGATAACGCTATACGGCTATATCGCGGTGATATTGTTTTTGTTGACGTTGAAAGAAAAGGTGTTTCCGCTTGTCAAGAAAAATCCCGCTCTTACGGTTTCGATCTTTTTGCTTGTGACGTCTCTTGTCATGCGTCGGTTTTCGACGGAGCTTATGTATATAGGCTTATGCGGCATAATAGGAAGCGTTCTTGCGGCGTTTATATCGCCCGTCGAAGAAGTATACTATCATCTTTGCTACGAAGATACAACTTTTGGGAGAAAACGTATTCGCGTTGAAAGCGTGCCTGTGAAAGAAGCGTTCAAGAGGGCGTATCTATGAGCGATTATTCCAATCTTCGTCTTGAAAAAAGCATAGAAAACACGCAACGAATCGTCGAAAGCTCTGATAAGGGCTTGAAAGTTTTCAAGTCCGCGCTTTTCGAGGTCGTAGCCGCGATACTTTTGGTGGCGTTGTGTTTCTACGAAAACGGCACGCTCACCGTCAAAAAACAAGATTTAATCGTATTTTTGGGAAACATCGCCGTGATGTTTATTCTGTCGATGTTGTTTGACAATAACTATAGAATCAAAGGCAAACTCGTAGGAATGTCAACGGAAAAGTATAAGACCGCTTACGACGAGCTTTTGTCGATAAAGAAAACGCTTTCCGACGACGACATAAAGCGGCTTGACGAAAGGATAGAAGAATACCTTGAAGAGGAGCTTTCGAAAAAGCGCAAGAATATGCTGTATAAAGGTGGAATAACGCTTGCTTTTTACGAGAAGTATCAATACTTTTCGGAAGAAGAGAAAAAGAAAAGCAAAATAAGCTTAAAGAAACGTCTGCTTCTTAAAAAAGCCGCAAGAATAAGTGTTTATAGTGATAAGGAAGTATCAACAACAACTTATCACAAACGCTGACAG
>CAZIPL010000015.1:0-29676 GCA_964541255.1 uncultured Clostridia bacterium
GGGTATTGAAGAAGAAAGTTATTTTGTCTTTAAGTTCGTTATAGAGGTTTTCGAGGACGTAATAGTTAATGTCCGTTCCGAGGTGTCTTACTTTTGCGTTGAGGAGGTTAAGCTTGTTTTGTAAGCATATCTTCGAGAATCTAGAACCTGCGGTAGAATATAGCTTTGTGCCTTGACCTCCGTGCGAAATGTTGATTTCGTCTACGTATTCCATAAGCTTCAACGCGGTGTCCTTGCCGATATGTTCATAAAGCGAACCGCCGAAGTCGTTGGTAATGTTATACTTTCCGTCCGAGAAAGCACCCGCACCGCCGAATCCCGACATAATAGAGCAGGTTTTGCAGTTGACGCAAGTCTTTATTTTGTCTCCGTCGATAGGACACTTTCTTTTTGAAAGGAAGTTGCCTTCTTCGAATACGCCTACGGAAAGCTTCGAGTCTTTAAGCTCGTATGCGGAGAATATTCCTCCGGGACCTGCGCCGATAATAATAACGTCAAAATCAAACATAGAAAACCTCGCATAAGTATTTCTGTTTTTACGATAAAACTTTACACCAAAAACGCTGATTTGTCAAACAATGCAAGGTGCGTGGAAAGGCATCTATATATTTTTCGAAAAAACCGCAGTATGATTTTTTGTATATCTGTTTTCGTTTCAAAAACGGAAAATGTCAAAAACAAGCCCAAAATCGCTATCATTTTGCTATATATGGGAATAATATGATTTAAATATGCCGAAAAACGGATTTTCTTTAAAAAAATTTTATGCATAAAATTTGCTTGTTTTTGTTATAATTATACATTTTTTGTTGCATAATAGGTTGGCTTCTTAATAGTGTATTTATATGAAAAAGAGGGTAAATAATACGGTTTTTAGCATTCCTCGCCGTAGAAAAAGTGTCAATAGGTCAAAACGGCTGTATCTGTCGGGCTAATATGTGAAAAAAGCTTGCTTTATTGCAAAAAAGTGCTTTGAATATTTATTTGAAATTGGCTTTCGGTATGCGATTTTTTCATACTCGACAAAGTTTGCAAATAAAAAAAATGTGTGTTAAAATATATAAATCTTGCATATCCATTGAGATTTTATGGAAATTATGGCTTTTCGGGTGTAATAAGATTCTTATCTGATTTGATTTCGGAACAAAAATCTTTATCGAAAAACCATGAAACTTTTGATTCTTAACGGATGACGGACGAAGTAAAGGAACTTTTGTATGGGCAACAAAAAGAAAGAAACAACAATGTCATTGGGACTTCTGCTTGTCGGAATCATATGGGGTATGGGCTTCATTATGGTGGAAAAAGCATTGGAAAGCGGTTTCACGACCCTTTTCATCAATTTCTGCCGTTTTTTTGTCGCGGCTCTTTTGACGTTTATCGCATTCCCCAAAACGATTTTGAAGATGACTGTGAAGGACGTCAAACCCTCTTTATTGTCGGGGCTTTTCATGACGCTCGGATTTTTCTTTCAAGTGCTCGGTCAAACATATACGACGCCTGGCAACAACGCGCTCATAACAGGCTCATACACCGTTTTCGTGCCGATGATACTTGCGCTTCTTTTTAGGGTTAAACCGAGAAATACCGAGGTTGTCGCCGCGATAGTTGCGTTTGTCGGTATAATCGTTCTTTATCTTCCGAACATTTCTCTTCAAAAGATTCAGATCGGCGATTTCTATTCGCTTATTGCCGCAATATCCTTTGCGTTGCAGTTTATTTTCCTCGATAAGTCCGTTCAAAATACCGATCCCAAAATCGTAACGTTCATTCAAACGGCAATGGCGGCGGCGCTTTTCTTGGTATGCTTCCTTATATTCGACGTTAAGAAGCTTCCCGAATTTGATTTTTCGAAAGGAATTCTCCCCGTTATGTATTTGGGTGTTTTTTCGAGCTTTGTCGCGTATATAATTCAGACTCACGCGCAAAAGGTTTTGTCGCCGACAAAGGTTTCGGTTATTATGGCGTCAGAAGCTGTATTCGGTGCGATATTCTCACTTTTGTTTGGGTATGAAACTCTTTCCGTAACATTCGTTGTCGGCGGTATTTTGGCTGTTTCCGGACTTTTGATTTCTCAAATCCGTCCCAAGAAAATCGACGAGTTGCCGCTTGACGATAAGACCGATTCGACGGGAAAATAAGAAGCGTTTGCAAATCGAAAAACATAAATCAAAACATAAAATCACAAAGAACAGACAATACAAAGAGTTCTCTTTATTTGTGAAACTACAAGGCTTTTCTTTGTAGGAATATATAAATAGTTATTATAAGACAATAAAACGACGAGATTGTTCTCGTCGTTTTCGTATATTATATTGGTTGCAAACACAATCATTTGAGTTTTTGTTTCAATGGATAACGATTATTTCAAATTGCTTTTATCAATCTTCTTAAAAATTCCTTGACGGCATCTTATGTTAACGAGCTTTTCGTGCGTAACGGATAATATCTCGTCCGCCTCTTTGGCGGCATTTTCGTAAGTACCGTTCGTATAGTGGACGAAGATATAATTAGCCGATTTAATTTTGCCTTTTGCGTATTTCAAAAAGCTACGCACGGGCGGTGCGAGAGAAAATACCCAGATAGGGGAGCAAATAGTAACCTCACTGTATGAGTCTAAATCAACTGTGGGTCTTTCTATCGGCATATCAAGGCGGCAAATTCCGAATCTGCCGCACCACCAAAAGCCGAGCGTTCCGTCGATTTTTTCGGTTGCTTTGATTTCGAAAATATCTGCACCCGTCTTATTTGCCGTTTCGTATGCGATTTTCTTCACATATCCCATACGCGAAAAATATACAACGAGCTTATCTTTATTTTTGTCGATGTTTCGATAGCTTTTTTCGTCGAAAGAAAAACACTCTTGCTTAAAAAATACTAATGATATATACCCCGTTATAAATTGGCAAAAGCCGAAGACGAAATATATCGTTGACATAAAGTTCGGCGGGAATATATAAAACTGAATGCATATCCAAAGCATAAGTGTTATTCCGAATATGCTACCTAAAACTATTCCGAGTTTTTTGTTTTTTATCAGCAATACCGCTGCCGTTAAGTTGGTTATTCCGTTTACGATAAGAAGCGAAATTCCGGGGAACGTAAAATTTTGGAACAATATATCCGCAAACGGCAAGACTTGAAAATACGGAAGCATTCCGTCCATTCCTAAAGCTTTCCCTGTCGGATCGATAATCATTGAAAGCGCACCGCCAATAGCGCCAATGCCGATAAACAGCGTCCAAAAAATAAGAATGTGTCGGGTGGTTTTATATCTTGATTTTGTCATTATAATCACTTCCTATCCAATTATCCAAAAACTCTATTTGTTCTTTCGTATGGAACCAATGCTCGCCGTTTTCCATTACGGTTAATGTCGCATTATGATTTTCCGAAAAATCGAAAATAGTTTCTTTCGAAGTTAAATTGTCTTTATCGCCGTATAAAATCGCTGTGGGAACGTTCCAACTTATCGGGTGAGCTTTAACATAACACAAATTCTTATAGGAAAGCGTTTCGCCGAACGTTGTTTCAATCGTTTCTTTTTCGCGAAGCTCTTTTTTCGTTATGTTTGCCCGATTCATCATATCGAAAATTAGCTTTTCCATATCGACGATAGGGGATATAAAGTATGCTTTTTTGATTCTGTCTTGTGGCAAAGCGCACATAGAAAAATATGCGCCGATACTGTTTGCGATTAAAAATACGGAGTTGTAACCGCAAGCGTATCTTTCAAATAGTTTCGAAAATTCTTCTTTTGCTTCCCACGGCGTTGTCGCTTTATATGTAAGTCCCGAAACATCGGAATATGGAAAAAGCGTTTTATAATGCTCGGATTCTTTTGCCGTACCGCCTTTGCCGTGAATATATAAAACTAAAGTCCTATTTTTTATTTTTTCAAATGTAACTTCCTGTTCTTTCAGGGAATTTTTTCTGACCTCCCAGCCGTATTCTGCCAATTCCTTTTTATGTCGCAGAAACGAGTGGTCGATGGGTGTGCCGGCGATGTTGCCAATTTCATCAAAAGTCAGCGAAAGAAAGTCTTTGTCGCAAGATTTTATGTAATCCCAAAGTTTTTTGTATTTACTCATATAAGATTTTTTTGCTATAATAGCTGCCCTTCGAGCTGTAATTTTTCTTTTCGCGGAAAAGTTTTGTCGAATTCTTCCGCTTCGTTTTCGTCTACCATATAACAATTAGGAGTAGAGTATTCTCCTGTTACGCCGTCAAAATAGCCTTCTTCAAGTTCCTTGCAAAGGAAAAACGAATCGTCCATGTCCTCGGGCAGTCCGTGATAGCGTATGCCGAAGTTTCGTGCAAAGTCAAATCCGCTTTTTCCGTAAAAATCAATGTTTCCCTCGAACAAAACGGCTTTGATTCCGTATTCTTTAGCTTTTACCAACGAATAATCGAGAAGAATTTTCCCGTAGCCTTGACGCTTATATTTAGGCGCTATGCAAATAGGGCCCATCGTCGAAACGGGGAGCTCTTCTCCGTTGTCGGATTTAATGGTCGTTTTAACAAACACGTTTTGTCCTATGATTTCTCCGTCCTTTTCCAATACGAAATTAAGCTCTTTAATAAAATTTGAGTCGTTCCTTAAAACGTGAAGAACATAATGTTCCAAGCACCCCGGGCGATAAACGTTCCAAAAACTTTCTCTGACTAAGTTTTCGACTTCTCTTTCTTCTTCTTTTCGCTCGTGCCTTATTATATATTCATTATTTTTCATACTATTTTCTTTTATGTGATCTAATTTGTTTGTTGTTTTTTGTTGCGTTTATTGATAGCCTATGATTAAGCCTTTGACGGCCATGGTATGGATTGCGTTTTCACTTGTTTCGTTTATGCCTTCAACAAAGGCACGAGTCATATGCATGGTATCGCTTGCGTCCTGTTTCGGACTGCCGTTTAAAATCATTATTTTCATAACATTATCCTCTCTTTTTTCCTTTCAGCAACATCATCATCGCTGTGAAATCTTGAGTGAGCATTTCGGATATTTTCTCTATAGAAAAATCGCACATTCCCGTCGCGCAAAGCGTTCCGATTCCGTAGGTGTGTATCCATGTATGCTCGAAAAGCTTTTTGGCTTGCTCTTCCGATAACGCGTAGGTTTTTTCTATTGTTTTGACGCAAGTTTCTGCGGTTTTTCCTAATATATCGAAAATATCCGCAAAAGACGTTGCGTTTTGGTTTTCTTGCATGAAAAGCAGCTGATATAATTTCGGCTCGTTTATGCCGAAAAGCACCATTTTCATACCGACTTGCTTGAATATCGGCATATCGTCGGGAGCGTCTATGCGATAGCTCTCAAAGCGTTTCATTGCGGCTTGCCTTACGTTTGTTGCGACATCTTCCATATTGTCGAACACCGTGAAAATCGGGCGAGAGGAACTCCCTAATTTTGCTCCGAGATCTCTTGCTGTGAGAGCTTCGATTCCTTTTTCCGATACGATTTCAAGGGCAACTGCTACGATTTCATCTTTTGTGAATTTTGGTTTGGGTGGCATATGTTTCCTCCGTTAGTTTTTTTGATGAAAGATATAAATGTAGTTTTAACGCTATATTTCGCGATTATGAATATGTAATCTTTATAAACTTAGAAAAGCTTTACTGAAATAGCCTAAAATACGACTGAAATGCACCTCCTAAAGTTTGTTACTTTCGTGTCCAACTTTTGGGTTAACATCAGACTCTAATGTGGCTTTTTTTAACTCGAGAATTATAAAATCAATTCAAGCGAACGGAAAGCCCCAACTTAAAAAGAAAAGAATGACGCAAGACTGCAAGGCGATTAGAGTGAAATTCAATTGTGTGGGCTGTCGATAAAAAGCTTTAATTATAATAGGGGAATTATTCCATATGTGTTGCACATAGTTTGACAATTCACCAAATATGATAAAGCGTTGTGCGAGCAAGTTCGAGCAAAAACATTCGTTCTGCAACATACGTTTTATTATAATCCCAATACCCTCATAAGTCAAGAGCTTTTCGATATTCAATCCCGCACTCTGTTTTTAACCGCTCAAAGAAGTAGCTGCGCGTTTGATGTTATAGTGGTTGAGAATAATGCGTTTACGATCTTCGAATTAAGTGTTGCGTGAAGAAAAAGCATTAATGAAATAGCTATTGAGTCGTATATAAACATTGCGTTTGATTTATCGGAAGTAGTTTGAATATAAAAAATATTATATTTTTTTCAAAACCCTATTGACAAATGGAGTTTTTTATTATATATTATTTATAGGCGTGTACGCACACGCTAATAATTTTAAATATAGCGTTACTGTTAACGCGAATATGATTGGAGGAGAAAATGAAAAGAACTACAGCATTATTGATAGCGGTTTTGTTGCTTTCCGTCTTTTGTTTCGCTGCATGCGACGATTCGTCGACTGAGGTGAAGATTGATCAAGATATAACTATGTATGTTACGGTTAAGGTTGGCGGAGCGTTAGATGTTCGCGCAAGAATTATGGCGGATTATCTAAGCAAAGAGCTCGGAGTCAATGTTACGGTCGAAAATCTTCCCGGTGCGGGCGGGCTTACATGTGCGACTCAAATGATTACGAATCGGAAAGGTGATTATGACTTGATGTTTACTGCGGCATCTACTTTTACTGCGGGCCCTGTTTTTGAGGATACGTGTATTTATACGATAGACAATTTTTCTGTTCTTGGTGCTGTTGATGTGGAAGAATTCGGATTATTTGTATGTCCTGCAAAAAGCGGTTTTAATTCGTTTGACGACGTTGTTTCATACGGAAATTCTAATGAATTGATTTTCGGTTGCGGAGGAATTGCCAACGTAACATATCTTTATCAAGCTGCTTTATATAAAGGCTTGAATCTTTCTTATAACACGTTGATTCATAACGGCGGAATAGAGGGGATAACGAACTGTATGGGCGGACATAACAAGATTACGATGTGCGGACTTGAAACGGCAAGACCTTATGTCGAAAACGGTGATATTGTCCCTGTACTTACGTTTAACGATACGGATTATACGGGATATGACGGATACGTCGTTCCTTCTGTTAAAAAATATATAGATAATGACGAGAACGTATATCGTTCTTTGATGGAAATCGTATGTCTTTCTGACGTAGACGATGCTCATAAGGAACTTTTGGAAGCAGCTGTAGAAAAATGCCTTGCTAATCCTGAGTGTATTGCGGAGCTTGAAGCTATTGGTCTTAATTATGTTCCCGATATGGCTCCTGACGAAGTTTCTCACTATATCAAAAACGAATATAATAGATTGAAGAGATTTGTCGAGCAACTGTCTTAAGTATATAAAAAGATATGGGAGAGGGAGTGTTCACTCCCTTTCTCCGTCTACAAATTGATTGACTAAGGAGTATTAAATGAAAACAGTTAAGATAAAAACCAACCTTCTCTTCGGAATAGTTGCAATAATCGTTGCTGCAGTGCTTTGGTTTATTATTCCGTCGCAGATAACGACGTCTAAAGTTGCAACGGAACATATCAACGGAAGCTTTATGCCTAAGCTCATGGCGGTGCTTATGTGTGTTTGCGGAATAATCAATATCATAAAGAGTGTTGCGCTTAAAGACGAGGATGTAAAAGAAATCGAGATTAAAACAGAGTCGAAGAATTGGATATATCTCGGAATGATAGTCGCATACGGACTACTCGCAAGATATTTCAGCTTTATCGTTGCGAGCGTTATGTTTGGGATTGGGTCTTTGTGGTTTATGAAGTGCAAAGACGCAAAAAAGTATATCATTGTTGTCGCTGTGATTGTAGCGGTTTGCTTAATATTTAAGTTTGGCTTAAAAGTAAAATTCGGCGGAATTCTCGGGGTGTAATATGTGGGAATTAATTTTTCAAGGATTTTTGAATTGTATAAATATTGAGACGATACTCTTGATTATCGCCGGCGTTCTCGTCGGAATAATCTTCGGCGCAATTCCGGGTCTTTCGGGGACTTTGGGCATTATTCTGTTTTTGCCTTTAACGAGGGCGCTCAATTTGATAAATTCGGTAATATTCCTATCGGTAATTTTTATCGGCGGCGAATTCGGCGGTTCGATATCTGCCATTTTGATAGGAACGCCCGGAACTAATTCGGCGGTTTGCACGATGATAGAAGGGTATCCTCTTGCAAAACAAGGTCACGCGAGACGAGCTCTTATGATGGCTCTCGGCGCATCGACGGTCGGAGGTATTTTGTCGGCTTTATCGCTATTATTTTTGGCACCTACTCTTGCGAAATACACGCTTGAATTCGGCGCTCCCGAGTTTTTTGCGATAGCAGTATTCGGTCTTTCCATTATCGCGTCCGTATCGGGAAAGAGCATCGAAAAAGGGTTGTTTGCAGGCGCTATAGGAATAGTTCTTTCACTTGTCGGGTTGGATTCGGTAAGCGGTACGACACGTTTCGTTTTCGGGAACATAAACCTATACAGAGGGCTTGAGTTGGTAGCTTTGTTGACGGGACTCTTTGCTCTTTCAAGTATTATTGAAAAGGTCGGATCGTTCTTCAAAGCAAGTAACGTTTACGAGGAAGAGATGAAGCTTGATAAAAAGGATAAGCTTCCTTTTAAGGATTTTCTTAAGCAAAAATGGGCGTTGCTCATGGGCTCCATAATAGGTATCATAATAGGAATTATTCCAGGAATAGGGACGGGAGTGGCAAGCTTTTTGTCGTATGATACTGCAAAAAGGACGTCTAAACACCCCGAAGAGTACGGCAACGGTTCCTATGAAGGTATAGCTGCTGTTGAAAGCTCTAATAACGGTGTAACTGCTGCTTCGCTTATTCCGCTACTAACGTTGGGACTTCCGGGTTCTCCGTCCGCTGCTGTTTTGATCGGTGCGTTTACGATGAACGGATTGACTGTAGGTCCGTTGCTGTTTAAGGAACACGGTCTTGTTATATATACTATAATGGTCGGTATTTTGATTGCGAACATCGTTATGTTTGTAGAGGGACGTTTCCTTTCGGGTGCTATGGCAAAGATTACAAAAGTTCCTAACGATGTTTTGGTGCCGCTTCTTATGGTTGTTTGTGCGGCAGGTGCGGTTTCGGTTAATAATAGCGGCTTCGATCTTATGGTATTTATCGTCGCGGGAATAATCGGATACGTACTTTCGTTATTGAAAGTTCCTTTGGTCCCTGTTGTAATAGGATTTGTTTTGGGGAATACGATGGATAGTAATCTCAGAAAAGGCTTGGTTATGACGGGTGGTGATTTTTGGGCATTTGTCACAAGACCTATTACTGCCGCAATACTTCTTGTCACGATAGCTGTTCTTGTTTATTCCACAATTAAGGAAATAATAAGAAAGAAAAAGAATAAGGAAAATATTTTAGACAATGAATAATCGTATAAAACAATTTAATGAAAACGGATATGACGTATTGATATATATAAGCGATCAACATACTGCCGATTGTGCGGGATTTATGGGGGATCGGATAGTAAGGACGCCTAATCTCGATTCAATTGCAAAAGACAGTATTGTTTGCACAAGCGCTTATACGTCTTGTCCGCTATGTGTTCCCGCGAGAGCATCGTTTTTGACGTCGCGTATGCCGTCCAATATCGGAGTTTTCGATAATGCGTGTGATTTTGCATCTGGAGAACCGACATTTGCGCATACGCATGCGCTTAAAGGGTACGAAACCAATCTTATCGGAAGAATGCATTTCGTAGGAATGGATTTCTATCACGGATTTATGAGACGAATCGGAAAGGATATGACCTCGAGTTATTGGGGTATGCCCTCTGAAGAAAGAAAGGATCTCGGAGATTTCGGAAGATCGCTTTATCAGAAGCATTGCCTTGAAATTGTCGGAAGCGGAGATTCTCCTGTTTTGGCATATGACAGAGAAGTCGTGTCGCTTGCGGAAGATTTTTTCGATAAAGATTATGAAAAGCCTCAAATGACGGTCGTAGGGACATATGCACCTCATTTCCCGTATGTGGCGGACGAAGAAAAAATGTCGTATTATCGCGATTTGTTTGCAAAAAGCTACGTAGATGAAAAAGAGGAGTTTAATCTTCCGCCGGTTGACGCTAAGGTTCAGAAAACAACAAAGGAAGATATTATAGAACTACGAGCGGCGTATTATGCCATGGTTGAAACTATGGACGAACAGATTGGCAGAGTGTATAAAAAGTATTCGGCTTATTTAAAAAGGAATAATCGCAAAGGTATTTTTATATACATGTCCGATCACGGGGATCAGCTTGGGTATATGGGAATATACGGCAAACAAACTTTTTTCGAAAAGTCGGCTAAAATTCCGCTTCTTATTAGAATTGACGACTTTGGCAGGAAGACGATTGACGAACCGATAAGCATTATGGATATCGCTCCTACGCTTTGCGAGATCAATAAAACCGAAAAGCTTCCTTTGGCGGAGGGGGTATCGTTCTCAGATGCTATTTTAGGTAATGAATCTTGCGAAAGATATGCTATATCCGAGTTTTACGACGGACAAATCGCCGATTGTGTTAGGGGATATATGGTCGTAAGCGACGGATATAAGCTTATTACATATGGTGGATATGAAGATAAAGATTTGTTGTTTAACTTACATAACGACAAATCCGAGAAAAAAAACTTGTCTTCTTCCGAACCGATGGTTTATAATAAATTAAAAGCTATTCTTGCTGCAGATCGCAGAATTGCCGATCGGTCGAAGCAATATATTGACGGGAAAAAGAATCATAGATTGCTTGACAAAGTAGGTAATAGCCAACAATATCTTAACGAATATACATATTCGCCGCCTAAGGAGTCGATATATATAAGCGATAGTAAAAAGAGGCCTCATAGGGAGTGGTAGTAGATTCGTCGGAGGAGTTCAATGAATAAGATTACCATTAGAGAGATCGCGGAAAAAGCAGACGTGTCGATAGGCACGGTTGACAGAGTTCTACATAATAGAGGAAAAGTAAGCGAAAAGACAAAGAAGCTCATTGAGCAGATTTGTTCAGAATACGATTACGAATCGAATATTATAGGTAAAGCCATGTCAATGCAAAAGAAAGAGCGAGTAGTCGCGGTGGTTATCAATTCAAGCAATCGTAATATTTTCTCTTCTATAATACACGAAGGAGTTGAAAAACGAGCTAAAGAGGTTTCCGATTTTAACATTAGGTTCGAGTATTACGATATTTATGAACAATCCGTATCCGAAATGAGTGAAATTTTGGATGTTATTTACGAAAAGGATATATCGGGACTAATCATAAAGCCGTTAGACAGTCCTATAATAAAATACAAACTCGGAAGATTTATCGACGAGAAAAAGATTCCGGTAGTGACATGTACGTCTGAAATAGGCGGGGTAAATAATATGTGTTATGTCGGACAAGATCATGAGAAACTCGGAAGACTTATGGCTAACACGTTATGTAAAGTATCCCATGACGACGAAATGAGAATAATCATTATTGTCGGACCGTTGTCAAGTGCCGCAAGGAGAACTAAACTCGAGGGATTTATGCGATATCTCGAAGAGTCGGGAAGAAAATATAAACTTTGCAATATTTGTGAGGTTTCTTTTAACGATGACGAGATTTATGAAATGGCGCTCGGACTCTTAAAAAGATACCCGGACGCAAATGCTATATACGTTCATTCTCCTCAATTACCTCCTTGCATAAAGGCGATTGTCGATTACGGAAAGTTTAACGGTTTGAGATTTACTTTCGGGCATTCCAGTTACGTAAAAGAATATATCTCACAAGGATTGTTGGACTTTGCAATATACGAAGATCCGTTCAATCAGGGATATATTGCTGCTGATACCATGTTTAATTATCTTTTGAACGGTAAATGTCCCGACCAAAAACAGTATATTTTGGATGGAGTTATCGCGTTTGAAGAAAACTGTTGATATGACAAATAAAAGAATTAAAGAAATAAAATCGGAGTTCATTTGCGTTACGCCAGTTGTTATGACGGTCGGAGGCTATGAACTCCTTTCTATTAGTGTAAAAACCAAAGACGACGTTGAGTTTTACGTTGAAACAAATAGGTGCTTGGATATTTCCGATTTAAAATATAAAGGTTGTCGGATTTGTTATAAATCGCCTGTCGGCGTAAGGAGCGGATTTTGTTTCGATTATACCGAAAACAGTTTTTCGGATAATATGTTTTTCGGACTTTTAACTACATGCGGACTTGAAAATGCGGGGCCGCAAAGCGTGGTTGACGGGGAGTTTTATTCTCAGCACGGAAGTATAAATAATTGCGAAGCGGAAAATGTTTCTGTCGAGATGTCGGCAGACTGCAAAAACGTTTATATTTGTGGGGATATAGAAGACCGAAGATATTGTAAGCATAGATTTGTTTTGCATAGGAAAATCACTTATGAATATTCCGAAAGAAAAATCACTGTTACGGATAGAGTCGAAAACAAGGGAAAGCGCGATCAATTGTGTTTAATGTATCATTATAATTTCGGTTCTCCGTTTTTGTCTGAGAATTGCTGTGTTGAAATCCCTTATGTCGATGCGAGACCTAAAAACAAAGACGCTGAAAACGGGATTAAGGAAATAACGAAGGTGTTTGCGCCTTATGAAAACAGCAAGCCCCAAGTCTTTTACTTGAGGCTTTCAAAAGGGAAAGAGCATTATGCTAAAATATCAAACAAAGAATTGAATGTCGGGATAACTCTTTCTTTTGAAGATGACGGGCTTCCGAAAATGGATTTATGGAAGAATTTTCAACCGAATAAATATGTCATGTCTTTTGAACCGTGTAACGCTTATCCTTATGGCAGACAAAAACAAAGAATGCTTGACGAGGCTGTTTATTTGGATGAGGGTAGAACACAAGAATTTGTTACTAGAATAAAAGTGGAGGATTACAATGAAAAAGCCTAATATAGTTATGTATTTTTCAGACCAGCAACGTGCCGATACGGTAGGTTTATATGGACAAAAGCTAAATATTACGCCTAACTTGGATGTTTTGGGGGAAAACGGTATCGTGTTTAATAATGCATTCACGGCGCAACCCGTTTGTGGACCGTGCAGAGCATTGTTCCAGTCGGGAAAATATCCGACTGAAATAGGATGTTTTACCAATCAAAAGGCATTGCCGAGAAATATAAAAACCCTGGCGAATTATTTTTCGGAAGCGGGCTATGATTTAGGGTATGTCGGGAAATGGCATTTGGCGTCGGACGGCGAAATGGAAACCACTCCGACGATAGACTATCAGCGTTCCGCAATTCCGCTTGAAGCGCGAGGAGGATATGACGGGTTTTGGCGGGTTTCAGATATTTTGGAATTTACGTCTCACGGATATGGTGGATATGTATTCGACGAAAACATGAATAAAATCGAGTTCTCGGGATATAGATGCGATGCAATAACGGATTTCGGGTTGGAATATCTTGATACCGTAACTAAGGATAAGCCGTTTTTCTTGACGATTTCTCATATAGAGTCGCATCATCAGAATGATAGAAACCATTATGAAGGGCCTGACGGTTCCAAAGAGAAATTCAGAAATTGCGAGATCCCGGAGGATTTGACTGCATTTGAAGGCGGAGATTATTACGAGGAATATCCCGATTATCTCGGGCAAGTTGAAAGCCTTGATAACAATCTCGGAAGAGTTATAAAAAAACTGAAAGATAGGGGACTTTATAACGATACGATAATCGTCTATCTTTCCGACCACGGTTCGCATTTCAGAACAAGAAACAGAGATGAGAACAAATGTGGCTACGATGATTATAAACGAACGGGACATGATTCGGCGTTGAAAGTGCCTTTGGTTATCGGCGGCGGTGCGATAGACAAGCATATCTCGGTTGATTCGTTGGTAAGTACTGCAAGTCTTCCTAAGACCTTGCTGGGGCTTATAGGAGTCAATGTCGGAGATGACATGATAGGTGAAAACCTTATGGATGTTGCAAGCGGAAAATTGCCGAACAGAAAAAATGAGGTGTTCGCACAAATATCCGAAAGTAGAGTGGGTAGAGTTTTGCGAACAGAGAAATATTTACTTGGTGTTGTCGCAAAAGGATTGTACGGCGGAAAATATCCGAATTCGGAAGAATATTCAGTCGATTATTTCTATGATATGACAAACGATAAAAACCAATTAAACGATATAAAAGACAAAGAGGAATATCGATCGATTATCAGAAACATTTGTGACGAATTGGAAAGAATAATCGAAAAAGAGGAGCACATTGCCTCTCGGATCTTTTTTTAGTGAAGTGACGTTGCTGTAATGGTTTCAAATAACATTTGAAATTAGTAAACCGAAAGAGGAAAAGCTCGTGCAATTAAATATACTTGCGAGAAAAGAACTCCGAAAGAATTATTGAGAGGGAACTCTAAGTCCGGCAAAAGAGTTATGAGAAAATCTCGAAACTAAATATCGTTAAACTGTGTATTGTGAGTGAGTTTAACTTTAGTTTTTAAATTGTTTGGTTAAAACTCAATTGAATGCGACTTCTAAAGATTACTTTGAAGCTCTTCCATAAAAGTTATTGTGAGAGTAAAAAATACGTCATGTTACTTTCAAGTGTCGAAAAGGCAATATAGTCGGAAGAATTGCGTAACTAAAAAGTGTCCTTCCTTGTTTTACGTAATGAAAAAAATTTCAAAACAACAAAAAAGTCTCTCGTTTTTTTTGAGAGACTTTTTATATTATACGAGAGTTCTTTGTTTGATGATTGGATTATCGTTTAATGCTATGATTATCGTTTAATGCTTGTTTATGATTTTTTAATTGAAATCGAAATAATTAAGCAAAATCGTCAATGAATATTCAAAAACGCTTTCGGCTTAGCTTAATACATTATCTTCTTTTTACAGAATAGCCGAATTTGCCGATGGCTTTTGGTGCCAAGGGGAAGTATTCTCCGTGAGAATAAGTAACAAGATCTGCTTTTGTAAGGTCGAGTTTTCCGGACTTTGTAAGTACGCTTTCGTCAACCGTGACGTTGACAATTTCGGCAAGGAACATATCGTGCGAGCCTAATGGAATTACGTTTTTGACTTTGCATTCCAAGGAAAGCGGGCTTTCGCCGATAGAGGGGCATTTAACCTTAACGCCGTCGTTTTTCGTAAGATGGCACTCGGTGAATTTGTCTGTGTTTTTGCCGCTCTTGACGCCGCAAAAGTCGCAACGTCTGCAAAGGCTTCTGTTGACAAGGTTAATAGTAAACTCGCCGCTTTTTTTGATTATGTCATAAGAATGTCTTTCGGGTCTTATCGACACATATGTCATAGGGGGATTGGAGTTGACGATACCCGTCCACGCGACGGTAATGATGTTCGAGTTTTCCTTGTCGCCGCAAGAAACCATAACGACGGGAACGGGCGCAAGAAGCGTCGCGCCATCCCAATTTACTTTAGCCATATTTTTTCTCCTTTGATGATTATATAATAATTTATTTTTTCTATAAAAAGCGTTTTAATAAAATAGCTTTTATTTCGTTTAGTGCGTCGATATTTGACTAAAAAGCTTTTTAACTTTTATAAATCGAGCTTCATATCGCCGTAAGAAATAACTCCTGTTTTTCTGAATATCTCAGACAAAACAAGGCAAACGGCGGCGGGAATTGCGAAAAACAGAAGTGCTATCGCAAGAACGAGCTCCCACGTCGGCATAAGCGATGCAGATGCGGAGATGGTCGAAATAACTCCGACTAAGCCGCTCGTACCCATACCTGAGCCAGCGGCGTCGCATTCGAGCTTAAACAAACACGTTGCCATAGGTCCGACTATTGCGGAAGCTATTATCGGCGGAAGCATAATTATCGGCTTTTTGAAAACGTTTGGGATTTGCAACATGCTTGTGCCGATTCCTTGCGCGACAAGCCCCGCGAACTTGTTTTCGCGATAAGACTGCACCGCAAAACCGACCATATGTGCCGCGCAACCGACTACCGCAGCGCCTCCTGCCAAGCCGCCGAGCTTAAGCGATATGCAAATCGCTGCGGAGGAGGTCGGGAGCGTCAAAAGAATTCCGACGACGACGGAAATGACTATTCCCATTAAGAATGGTTGAAGACTTGTTGCGAGGAGTATTCCGTCGGAAATGATGTTGATAAGCTTAATGACGAACGGGCAAACGAAATATACAACTAAAAGCCCCGCCGTAATTACCGAAAGCGGAACCAAGATTATGTCGAGCTTTGTTCTTCCTTGAACGAGAAGTCCCACCTCGCACGCAACGAGCGACGCAACGTATGCGCCTATAGGCTCGCCCGCCGAAACGGTAACGCTCGATAAAAATTCACCGCTTATGACCGCGCTTGCGTGCGCACCCATAAAACCTGCGACGATTGTTGCAAAAAGCGTCAATTTGTCTGCTTTAAGCGCTCTTGCAATCCCTGCGCCGATACCTGCTCCCATAAGAGCCGATGCGACGGCGCCTGCGGTTTTGAAAGCATTGCCTACGGCATTGTCGCCGATAAGCGTTCCTATTTGCTTGATGATTAAGCCTATAAGAAGCGTTGCGAAAAGCCCCATAGCCATGCCCGAAAACGCGTCGATAAACCAACGCTTGCAAAGCGATTTGAGCTTCTCGAAAAAAGTCGATTTGGTTTCTTCCATAAAAATACCTCTATATTGCTTTTATTTGCTTTGAGATAGAGTATACAACAAAGAATTATTTTTAGCAATTTAATTTGATTGATAATTTGAACGTTTTATTGTATTATATTTGCGTAAAAAGCAATCATAATAAAAAGAAATAAAAGGGAAGTACGCGGTATGGAAAAGAATATGGATTATATCGAAAGCATCGTAAAAACAAACGAAGTTTTCTCGGGAAAGGTCGTTAGACTATGCGTTGACGACGTAGTGTTCCCCGACGGCAAAACATCGAAAAGAGAAGTCGTTCGCCATAACGGCGGAGTATGTATCGTTGCTGTCGATAACGACGGAAAAATCTTGATGGAACGGCAATATCGCTATGCTATGAAAGAGATTATTTTCGAGCTTCCCGCCGGGAAGCTTGAAAAGGGCGAAGATTCGCGCGTGGCGGGAATAAGAGAGCTTAAAGAAGAAACAGGCGCGACGGCGGAAAGCTTCGAGTTTTTGGGGAAGATGTATCCGACTGTCGGATATGACGACGAGATAATCTGGTTCTACTTGGCAAAGGGCTTGACGTTTGGCGAAAACTGCTTCGACGAGCATGAATATGTCGAAGTCGAAAGGCATGACCTTTCAAATCTTCTTTCGATGATAAAAAACGGAGAAATGAAAGACGCAAAATCCGTTTTCGGAATAACGACCTATGCGCTAAAAGAGGGATTGTTGAAATATTGATGTAACGCTGTCCAAATAATCGGATAAGAGAGCTTGCGAAAAACGGTTTTTCGGATTAAAATAAAAGGTGTTGCGGAGGGGCTTTTGAGAATTAAGGTTGGCAAAAACTTAAAAGAGCTTGCAAAGCTTTTGGACGGCAAGTTGTATATCGTCGGCGGAACTGTGAGAAACGCGCTTTTGGGGCTTCCCCAAGGGGACGTTGACATTACGGGAAGCAAAACTCCGCAAGAAGTCAAGGCGCTTTTGTCGGGAAGCGGTTTTACCGTCATTGACGATTACGCGTCTTTCGGCACGCTTTTGATTAAAAAAGGGAACGAGAGCTATGAATATACGACGTTTAGGACTGACAGCTATCTAAACACCCACAGACCCAACAAAATTACTTTCACAAGCGACATAGTAGAAGACGCGAAAAGGCGAGATTTTACCGTCAATGCGATTTATTATAACGTTCAGAAAAGTGAATTCGCCGATCCCTTGTCGGGAATTACCGACTTAAAAAGCAAGGTGCTTCGCGCCGCAAACAATGAGAAAACTTTCGAAGAGGACGGACTTAGAGTGCTAAGGCTTGTGCGATTTTTCGGAGAGCTTGGGTTTTCGGTCGAAGAAAACACTTTTGCCGCCGCGAAAAAGTACGCATGGAAAATCGAAGAGCTTTCAAACGAGAGAATTTCGGCGGAACTAAATAAAATTCTTCTTTGCGACGTCAAATACGGCGAAGTAAATCACAAAAGAGTTTACGATACGTTGAAGCTTTTCGAAGACGTCGGCGCATTAAAATACGTCTTGCCCGAGCTTCAAAGAGGTAGAGGCCTATCTCAAAACGCGGAGCATCATAAGTTCGACGTTTTGGATCATTGCTTTTATGCCGCTGCTTATGCAAAGCCGTCGATAAGGCTTTATGCGCTTATTCACGACATCGGAAAGCCCGAATGCTTTGAAAGATTCGGCAATTACCACGAGCACGACGAGATAGGTAAAAATCTTGCGAGGGAGGCTTTAAGGAGATTGCGGTATCCGAAAGTCGTCGTAAGTAGAGCCGAAAGGCTTGTCGAAGTTCATATGAAGGATTTGCTAGGCGATATGAGAGAGCGAAAGCTTCGGATATTTTTTATGAAAAACGCCGATATTTTGGATGATTTGATTTCGCTTAAAATCGCAGACGGTTATGCGTCCGGTATGAACGACGGCTATTCCGTTACGGTGAAACGCTGGGTGAATCTTCTAAACGAAATGAAAGAGGAGAAAGTCCCATTCACTATCAAAGAGCTTGACATAAACGGTATGGAAGTTATTTCGCAAATAGGGGAAGAGAACTCGAAATACACCGCCAAGGTTTTGGAAAAACTTCTCGAAAAGGCGGTAACAAAAGAAATAAAGAACGAAAAAGCGACGCTTTTGAAGTATTCTTCGAGCGTTTTTAAGGAGATAATCAATGCAAACAAGTGACATCGTAATAATCGTGCTATTGGCTTTGGCGATAGTTTTGACGGCGGTCAATATGATTATGTCGTCAAGGATAAAAAAGAACATGTTGCAAGAAGATAAAGTTGACGTTGCGGGGAAAATAGAAAAAATGCAGACGGAGCTTTCCGCCGAAACGAACAAGCTTCTTCTATTGACGGAATCGCAGCTCAAAAGCCAGACAGAGCTTCAAAAGGACAGAATCGAATCTTTAGAAAAGCAGATTACGCTGTCTCTCGGCGGAATAGACGCAAGGACTGAAAATATGCGTAAATCCGTTGAGGAAAACCTACGTTATATGAACGAGCAGAACGCCAAATCGTTGGAGAATATGCGAAAGACGGTTGACGAAAAGCTCACCGATACGCTTGAAAAGAGGCTCAATAATTCGTTCGAAATAATCAACAAAAGCCTTACCGACGTCAATAAGAGCTTGGGCGATATGCAATCTTTGGCAAAGGACGTAGGCGGCTTGAAGAACGTTTTGCAAAACGTAAAGGTAAGGGGAACGTGGGCTGAAAACCAGCTGGAAAATTTGCTTGCCGAAATGCTCACGCAAGGTCAATACGAAAAGAACGTCGCGATAAAGAAAAACTCGCAGGAGCGTTGTGATTTTGCGGTAGTGCTTCCGGGGAAAAATGACGAAAAAGTATATCTTCCTATCGACTCGAAGTTCCCGCTCGAAGACTATCAAAGACTTGTTACGGCATCGAATAACGGAAATCAAGAGGAAGTAGAAGTTGCTCTCAAAGCATTGGAAAACAGAATAAAGTCAGAGGCAAAATCTATAAGCGATAAGTATATCGACGTTCCGAAAACGACGGATTTTGCACTTATGTATCTTGCAACCGAGGGCTTGTATTCCGAGGTTTTGCGTCGCGACGGCTTGTCGGAGGAGCTTCAAACGAAATATCGTGTCATTGTGTGCGGTCCCAATACCATTGCGGCGATGCTTTCGTCATTGCAGATGGGCTTTAAGACGGTTGCTATAGAGAAAAAGAGCAAAGAAATAGCTAATACTCTATATGCGTTCAAAAAGGAATTCAATTCGTTCGTGACTATTTTGGACAAGGCGCAAAAGAAGATCGACGAGGCTTCGAAGTCTATCGAAGATGCGACGAAAAGAACTCGCAAAATTGATGATAAGCTTAAAGAAATTCAGTCCGACGGCGAAGATTATAAGCAGCTTGAAAGCGAGGTGAACGGTAATGTCATTGAGATCTGATTTACATATTCATTCCGTTCATTCCGACGGCGAATGGCAGGTCGAAGAGCTTATTCTTGAAGCAAAAAAGAAAGGGCTATACGCAATGGCTCTCACCGATCACGACACGGTGAAAGGGGTAAAAGAGGCGGTTTCGTTAGGCAAAAAGCACGGCGTCAACGTAATAAAAGGCTTGGAGCTATCGTCGATAAAAGTCGGAGATGTGCACATACTAGGTTATGGTATAGACGTTGACGATAAAAATCTTTTGCTAAAGCTTGACGAAATAGTCGAAAAGCGAGGAGCGAGAAACCGTGCGATTTTGGGAAAGCTTAATGATCTTGGAATGTCGCTTGACGAGGAAGAGCTTTTGAAAATAGGCGAAGGCAAGATTATCGGCAGAAAGCTCATTTCCGATCTTATGATAAAAAGAGGCTATGTCAAAACGGTTTCGGAAGCGTTCGAAAAATATTTAGGCTCTGCAAAGCCTGCGTACGTTCCGCTCGTTCGCTTGACTCCCGTCGATGCGATAAAGCTTATTCATTCCGCGGGCGGTTATGCCGTTTTGGCGCACCCGTCCAAGCTTCTTTTCAAAGGAGAAGAGCTTGAAAGTTTCATAAAGGAACTTGCCGAAAACGGTCTTGACGGCATAGAGGGATACTATTATACTCACACTCAAAAAGAGGTCGAGTATTATACCGCTCTTGCAAAATCCCTCGGGCTTTTCATAACTGGCGGAAGCGACTTCCACGGAATGTATAGAAGTTCTCGTATCGGCGATGTGTCGGGCGATGCGGCAAAAGACGTCCTCGATATGCTTATCGCGAAAAACCGATAGCATTTCGAAAGAAAAATCTTTTCGATGAAGCTTGCGGTTTTTCGAAATAAAAGTATTTCGGAGAGATGATGAAAAACAAAAATAATATGTCGGCGCGAAAAGCTATGCTTTTTTGCGCCATTTTAATTATAGCGGCGTTTGTAATAATAAAATATTCTTATACGAATGCCGCGATGGCAAAAAAGGCGATAGAATGTTTCGAAAACGAACCTAAAATTGTGTCGCAAAATAGCGAGACGGCGATTGAAGATTTCGAAGAAGAGACGAGTTTAGGAAACGAAGAAAGGGATTTTAATCTCTATCTTGTTTCGAGCTTTTCCACAAGCTTTGCGTCAAGCTCCGAAAACCGCAAGCATAACATAAAATTATCTTCAAGTGCGATAAACAACATTATAATATTGCCGAAAGACGAGCTGTCTTTCAACAGAATAGTCGGTGAAAGGAGCGAAAGAAAGGGATATAAAAACGCTAAAGTTATTGAAAACGGGCTTTTTGTCGAGGGGATAGGCGGCGGCGTTTGCCAAGTTTCGACAACGCTGTATGTCGCAGCCATAAAAGCCGGCTTTGTTACGACGGAACTTCATTCTCATTCCATTCCGTCGTCATACGTTCCGCCATCGATGGACGCGACGGTCTCTTACGGGTACTTCGATTTAAAGCTATATAACCCTACGAACGGCATTTTTATCATCAAAACGGAGATTGAAAATGATAGCTTAACCGTTTTGATATACTCGACCGAAAAGCAAAAATACAACGTGGTTTTGGAAAGCAAAATAGTCGAAAGGATATTCCCCGAAGAGATCGTTACGGAAATCGTTCCTAACGGCATAACGCCGATTTTCGACGAAAACGGGGCGTATGAACTTGCGAAAAAACGAATCGGCATAAAGTCCGAGCTTGTCGCAAAATACTACGACGGCACAACGCTTGTTTTCGAGAAAAAGCTTCGTTCCGATTATTACCGCGAAAAGCCCCGCATTGTTATCAAAAAACCTGCGGATAATTTAGCTAAAAAGCAAAATAATAATCTATCTTTTGCAAAATCTTAAAAAAACAACATAATTCCATTGTAAATTTTTGAGTATTGTTATAAAATACAAATATCATGATGAAAAGCAAAGAGTATATAAAAAACATATGCGAGCTTGGTTATTCGATTTTCAACTATAAGATCAAGTATTTCGAAGAGCCGTCGTCGCATGAAAAGTCCTATTCCGTCGTTTTGAATTACTTCAAAAAGGAAAACGAGCGCGTAAACTATTTCGTTTACGGCGATTCTTTCGTAAGCGGATATATCGCTCTCGAAAAGGGGTGCTTGCTTTTGGGGCCTGCGATCGTCGATGTTTGCGATATTACAAACGCGAAAAAGCTTATCGCCGCATTTTGCGATGAAAAAACGGAGTCGAGAAAGAACGAAATAACGCAAAATATCGTAGACAACGCAAGGTACGTTTCGGTAACTCGCTTCATAACGGAGCTTTGTCTAATTGCTTCGGCTGTTTTGGACGAAGAAATATTCCCCGACGACGTTATCGGACATTCTAAGATAAAACAAAGCGAGAAGAATCTCAATGCCAATGTCATCGAAAAAGAGCGTAAAAGCGTATATTACGGCGGTGAAAACAGCGATGCTTATAACGTCGAAAATACTATCGCCTCATTTGTCAGAAAGGGCGAAACAGAAAAGCTACTGGATTATTTATACACGGTGAAATATCTTTCCGTTAAAATGGGACCAGACTCGCTTAGGAGCATGAAGAATTCCGCGATAATCTTAAACAACGTGTTGAACCGTGCCGCTATAGAGGGAGGAGTTTCGAAAGTCGTTTGTCATCGGATGGGAGAAATTAATCTTCAGCAAATAGAATCGTGTAAGTCTATCGAAACGCTCAATGTACTTGGCGTGAGTATCGCGAAAGAGTATTCCGAAAGGGTTCGAAAAGCAAGAGAAAAATTAACGGAATATGAAGATATAAATGCCGTGATAAGATATATCGACGACCATATTCACGAAAAAATTATGGTGTCGGATCTGTCGGGAATTGTATATTTATCCCCCGAATATTTGTCTGTGAAGTTTCATAAAGCCGTAGGAGATACAATTCCGTCATACATAAACCGAATGAAAGTGGAAAAAGCCAAAGAGCTTTTGACCTTTTCCGATATGCCGATAGGGGAGATTTCGGAATATCTCGCCTTTTCGTCCCAAAGCTATTTTCAGAATATATTCAAAAAACATAGCGGCTATACGCCGAAAGAATATCAATCGCTCGTTTTCTCCGAAAAGGCCGTCAACGACGACGTTGACTTTTCGGGCAATAAAAACGACTGACAGTATTTAATTATTCTTCTATTTTGCTGACAAAGAAACTAAATACAAACTAAAAAGCTTCCCGAAAAAGGGAAGCTTTTGAATTTATTTGTTTTGGAACTATCAATCCCATTCTGCACCGGTAACCTTGTCAAGGTCAACGTCCTTGGTTTCGTGAACCTTAGTAAGGAGAATAAGAAGAGCGACAACCATAAATGTGAGGCAAACTACGAAGCATACCCAACCGATGTCGAAAGTGTTTTGGAATACCGTAACAAGAACCAAACCGATCATCATGCCTGCCATAAGCATGAGGGACATGATTGCCATGACAGATGCTCTGAGTTCCGACGGAGAGCTTTCTGCGGGGATTGTGAGGAAGAGCGTATCGGACATCGACCAAAGTCCTCCGATAGAGATTCCGTAGAATGCGCCTGCGAGGAACCAACCCCAGCCAAGGCGTGACGCCAAAATGAAGAGCGCGAGCATGACTGCTGCAAGTCCGCCGAATACCAAGCAAGATTTCTTTCTGCCGAGCTTATCTGAAACCATACCTGCTATCATTGCGGTAACGCCGTTGAAAAGCGGGAAAACGATGATTGCTTTCGAAACGTCCGTAGGATCCATTCTGCCACTCAAAATAGTCTCGTAAAAAGAAGTATAAACCGTCGTTGCGGAGAAGATAAGTGCCGAAAGAGCAGCCCATCTCGTTTGCTTGTGAGCAAAAATGAACTTGATCGCGTTGACTACGCCGCCCTTTTGAGATGACTTGTTCTTTCTTTCGATTTCTGCTCTTTCTTCTTCGGTTTCTCTCAAATATTCCATTCTTTTGTCGATAAAGACGGGAGTTTCACGTGTGAAGAAGATAGACATAAGACCGACTGCGATTGCTACTATAACGGGTATGATATAAACCGATCTCCAAGCGGAAAGTCCGCTTCCTTCGGGCATAAATACCGTACGGAGTACGCCGATAAGAGATACCGATAAAAGTGCGATACCCTTTGTTATGAAGCAAAGCGTCGCACGTTTCTCCTTCGGGGCAACCTCCATTATGTAAAGAACCTGTACGTCGTTGGGGGTGACGAAACTAAGAACGATTACGCCTAATACGTATACGAGGAAGTGGGGAGCTATCATAATGATTAGCATGCCGATTCCCATAACGCAGGTGTTTATCATCAAGAACAAACGTCTGCCGTAAATATCCGAAAGGGATTTATAGAATGGTGCGACGAAAAGGAATACGACCGATAATATGCTGGTGATCGTCATTGTGTTGATCGCTTGCGCATATGCGGGATCGTTTACGTCGCGTGACGTGATGTTGAAAAAGTCGAAGATAATCGACGACTGCATCGCGCTGTTGATGTTGGAAGAAATCTCGTCAACGATATAAATAACCGTAAGAACGACGATCAAGATTCCGAAGTAATGGGCGGGAAGAGGCTTGGCCTGAACGCGTTCCCATTTTTGAAGCTCTTTCGCTTCTTTAGCTTTTTTCTTCGCCAGTTTTTCGGGCGATAACTCTTTTGCCATCATTAACCTCCTAAAAGCATAATCGCAATGTATTTCCTTGAAAACAGGAAACGGTTTTGTATTTAAGGGGCGAATGACTTATCGAAAAACCGTCGCTTAAGCTTGCGTAATAAAACAGATTTTTCTCAATACTTTTTTGGTAATATCTTATTGCACGACGAAAACTATTTCCCGTTTTGCTTTGATTTAGCGCGAAACGGCGACAGTCGATTTGTCGATAAAAAATATCGATTTCCCCCTTAAGTATATTGTATATCAATATTTTTTCTTGTCAATACCGAACCGAAAAAAATTTTATTTTGACCAAATACAAGATTTCAACGCGATGTATTCATAAAAACAAAGCGTTTTGATATGTACGAAAAAACATCTCGATGTAAAAAATCGAGATGTTTCGGTTATTTATCTAATGAAAGCTATATATATTGAGCCTAAAAGGCTTCAATTTTTGTTTAGCCAAATCTTTGCTTGCAATAAAAGTATTGCTGGCGAAAATGCGGTTTTATAAAAATCAATCGAATTCGTAACCCGTAACCTTTTCAAGGTCAACGCCCGCCGTTTCGTGAACCTTTGTTATGAGGATAAAGATAGCTATCGCCATGAAAGGCGCGCATGTCGCGAGGCATACCCAACCGAGGTTAAAGCTGTTTTGGAAGATTGTGATAACGATTGTGGAAACGACTGCTCCTAAGCCGTAGAAAAGTCCCGTCGCACTCATTACGGAAGCGCGAATTTCGGAGGGCGCGGATTCTGCGGGGATAGTCATGCACATCGTGTCGGACATAGTCCAAAGTCCGCCGATAGACGCGCCGTAGAAAATACCCGTAAAGATAGGGCCGAAGTGGAGCTGTGCGGAAAGAATGAAAAGCGTTAGCATCGAAAGCGCCCAAACGCCGCAGAGGGTGCAGGCTTTCTTTCTGCCGAGTCTATCCATAAGGTGCCCGAAGATTGCGGAAGCTACTGCATTGACGAACGGATAAATGAAGATTGCCGTTTGAAGACCTTCGTCGGTAAGTCCACCCTTCATAATGGTTGCGTAGTGAGAAGTATATACCGTCGTGCCGCCGAAAAGCGCAACTGCAATAACAAGGTTTCTCGTCTGCTTGTGTGCGAAAATGAACTTGAACGCGTTGATAAGTCCGCCCTTGTTGGCGCTCTTTTCTTCTTGTACTTGGCGTTCTCTTTCGGCACGTTCTTCTTCGGACGTCTTCAAGAATTTAAGTCTTTCGTCCATAAAGACGGGCGTTTCGCGAGCGAAGATTATGCTTGCGAGTCCTACTACGAGAGCGAACGCTACGGGGATAAGATAAGCTCTTCTCCACCAACCGAAGTCCGTTTCGGAGAAGAATACCTTTTGAAGAACGCTTATGAGTGATACCGACGCCCAAGCGATTGCTTTCGTCAAGAAGCATAGCGTCGAACGCTTTTCTTTAGGCGCGACTTCCATTATGTAAAGAACTTGAACGTCGTTTGGCGTAACGAAAGAAAGCAAGAGTACGCCGATTAAGTATACGATGATGTTGGGTGCTATTAAGCATACGAAAAGACCTACGCCCATCATGCAGGTGTTTATCATCAAGAACAAACGTCTGCCGTAGATGTCCGAAAGGGATTTATAGAACGGCTGAATGACGGCAAAGCACATGGTGATCATGGAAAAGACCGTCATTTGGTTGATTGCGTCTTTATAAAGCGGATCTTCCGTCGAGCGCGATACTATTTTGAAGAAATCGAAATATATGTATGGCTGGAACGTTCCGTTCATGTTAGAAGCAAGCTCGTCAACGATATAAACGACCGTTACGACGATCATCAAAATAAAGAAATAATGCTTCGGAAGCTTTTGCGCTTTAATACGTTCCCATTTCTGGATTTCTTTTGCTTCCTTTGCCTTTCTCGCGGCAAATTGTTCCGCTGTTTCGGTTTTTTTCATAAACTCTCCTTGACCTTTTTGTAATAAATAAACGCTTTGCTTGTCTGTTGATAATCAACGATTGAGAGAAGCTGCAATCATATCGTATGATTATTTAGTAGCTTTTCAATACGTTAGCCGTCTTTTTATTTGCCCTGATTTGCAAATAAATTCAATTGGGATTCATTGACGACTTTAAGACTGTTTGGAAGTCTTTTTTATATTGACTTTCAATGCAAAAGCAAAATCGTTATACCGAAAGTCAAACGCATAATCTATCGGAAGTATTCAAAAATCCGTTTGCCTTTCAAAAGACTAAAAAACAATAGCTCAAAAAACTCAAGCTATTATCTTGAAAGATTGCTTATCTGAGTCTCGCGATTGAGCCAAAAAGCCGTCTTTTTTGCGGAATTTTGAAATCTTTGCTTGTAGCATTAAAAAGCGTTGTTTGACTTACATAATACATTGTACACCCGAAAAACTTTTTGTCAATATAAAACCAAGATTTATTTTGAAGAAAATAGGTATGAAAAATAATAATCTTTCCGCTCTTAGTTGTCGGTGTGTTTCAAAACGTCGAACAAAAAAGGTCGATAATAATAATCTTTCGGCCTCTTTCGAAATCTATTGCATGTTTTTGCTTGCAAAAAGCGAGGTTTTATAGTAAAATACTTTCGCTTGGCAAAATCAATGAAAATTGCGGTTTGCAAAAGCGTAAATTTAATTTTGCGGATATGGCGGAACTGGCAGACGCGCTAGACTTAGGATCTAGTGGGTGACCGTGCAGGTTCGATTCCTGTTATCCGCACCATACTAAATGGCACACTTTTTAGTGTGCCATTTAGTATGTGGGAAACCGACAAATCGAACAAGACTTTAGTCTCTTCGCAGAAACGCTTTGCGTTTCCACGAGCCGAAGGCGAGTATTCCTGTTATCTTTGAATTTTAACGCATTATCTTGAATTTTGGCACACTTTTTAGTGTGCCATTTAGTATGTGGGAAACCGACAAATCGAACAAGACTTTAGTCTCTTCGCAGAAACGCTTGCGTTTCCACTAGCCGAAGGCGAGTATTCCTGTTATCGTTCAATACAAATACCTATAACTATTATTGCTTGGCAAATTATAATTATATTATATCTATTGTAGTAATGGATAATTTATGATATAATTTTCTAAGACTATATTGTTTATAGTATTTTTCATCAAGAATACTTATTAGTTATAGTCATACTAAAAATCTATACTTACGACATTGAAGTTTATAGGGAGAAAAAAACTATGGAATATAGAAAATTGCCGCACGGAAAAGATAACGAGATGATCGGCGTTTTGGGCTTGGGTATGGGAGGAATAGGGGAAACCCCCGTAGAAGAAATCGAAGCGATAATTCGAAAAGCGATAGCAAACGGGATAAACTTTTTCGACTTGTGTACGGCGGGCGCGACGTATGCGCCTATCGGCAGAGCCATTCGCGACGTTCGCGAGAAAGTGTTCTTGCAAGTGCATTTCGGTGCGGTGTATGACGAAAACGGCGAGTACGGTTGGTGCCGCGATTTTGAAACTATAAAAAAGACATTCTTGTGGGAGCTTGAAACGCTCGGAACGGATTACGTCGATTTCGGATTTTTGCATTGCGTAGACGATGACGAAGACTTCGATAAGCTTTGCGAAATAGGCGTTTTCGATTATATAAAAGAACTTAAAGAAAAAGGCGTCGTTCGCCATATCGGTTTTTCGTCGCATACGCCGAGCGTAGCCAATCGTATTATCGATACGGGGCTTATCGATATGATGATGTTTTCGATAAATCCCGCCTATGATTTCGAAAAGGGAGACGATTACGGAATCGGCAGCGTAAAGGAACGCTTCGATCTTTTCAAGCGATGCGAAAGAGAGGGGATAGGCATAAGCGTTATGAAACCGTTTTTCGCAGGTCAGCTTTTGTCTTCCGAACAGTCGCCTTTCGGAATTCCTTTGACTCACAACCAATGTTTGCAATACGCAATCGACCGCCCAGGCGTTTTGACCGTCGTTCCCGGCGTTCAGACGATGGAACATCTCGATACCATTTTGAAGTTCCTTACGGCAACGGACGAAGAGAAAGACTATTCCGTCATCGGTAGCTTCACTGCGGATACGATAAAGGGTACTTGCGTATATTGCAATCACTGCCAGCCGTGTCCCGCGGGGATAGATATAGGGCTTGTGAATAAATACTACGACCTTGCGCTTGCGGGTGATACTATAGCTGCGAATCATTATACAAAGCTTTCGGTGAATGCTGACGCGTGCTTGCATTGCGGTCATTGCGAGGCGAGATGCCCGTTCTCCGTAAAACAAGAAGAAAGAATGACTGAAATAGCAAAATATTTCAACGCCTTGGCTTAGATTTACAATAAACCGCCTTGTGTAATATTCTATAATACGATAAAAAGCGGCGTAAGCCCTGCCACCGTACTATGGATAGGAATAATCAGATAAAAATGTGTTGCAAACCCGCGGCGGCAATGAGAAGCCACCGTCCTACGGATAGGAACGCAATCGCTGCCCAACGTATTTAATCATTTTTTATATAATGAGATATTTTTGAAATCATTGTTAGAATATTGAATCTAAACCGATCGGGCGGGGTACAACTTTCGCCGAAAAAAAGACACCCTTTGAATGGCAATTGTATTGCCAAAATAAACAAAAAGGCTTCTTTTGAAGTACGATTGTATCGTAGAAAAAAAGGCTCCCTTTGAAGGGAGCTGTCGCCGTAAGGCGACTGAGGGATTGATAATTACCACATAACATTGTTTTAATGATGCCAACTCATAGGGTGAGGGTTCTACTCTCGCCGTTTTCAAAATGATATAAAAGGTTTTGAAAGGGTTTGGAGAAATCTTTTCCTCAAAAAGTTTCCCCTAAATATTTCCCAATGCTTCTTTTTGTTGAATTATCTACGGGAAACCGAATTGATAGACGTAATATATATCGCTAAAGGCATATTGCGCGATTAAAATAAAGAAAATAAAAATTTTCCTCAAAAACCCCGAAAAAAAGTTTGACATCACGGAAGTTTTTTTGTAATATATTATAGCAATGTGCGGCTGTGCTGGAATAGGCAGA
>CAZIPL010000016.1:0-29551 GCA_964541255.1 uncultured Clostridia bacterium
TGTCGGTTTCCCGAACGTCGGGAAATCGACGCTTTTGTCGGTAATCACCAACGCAAAGCCGAAGATTGCGAACTATCATTTCACGACTCTTTCTCCTAATTTAGGCGCGATAACAATTCACGACAGGAACTTCGTTCTTGCCGATATCCCCGGTCTTATCGAGGGTGCTGCCGAGGGTGCGGGCTTAGGTCACGACTTTCTAAGACACGTCGAAAGAACGAGGCTCATCGTTCACGTCGTCGATATATCGGGAATCGAGGGTAGAGACCCTTATGAAGATTACGTCGCGATAAGAAAAGAGCTTCAAGATTTCTCCGAAGAATTGTTTGAACGCCCCGAGATAATCGTCGCCAACAAAACGGATAGCGATTTCGAGGGGGAAAATCTCAAAGCGTTCAAAGAAAAAATCGGCGATAAAAAGGTAATTCCCATTTCCGCATTGACAAGAACGGGATTAAAAGAACTTATCGAGGCAATGTATAGCGAGCTTATCGAGCTTGACGAGCTGAAACCTATCGAGCACGAAGAGTTCCAATATGAAAGAGGAGACGGCGGCGAGTTCGAGATTTCTCGCGACGACGACGGCGCGTTCGAGGTTTCGGGAACTTATATCGATAACTTGGCAAGAAACGTCGTTTTGGATAATCCCCAGTCCTTAGCATATTTCCAAAAATCCTTGAGAATGTCCGGCGTAATTTCGTCGCTAAGAAAGCACGGAGCAAAAGACGGCGATACGATAAGAATTCTCGATATCGAATTCGATTTCATCGACTAAGTTTTGCTATTTGCTTTTTTTCAAAAAAAGTACGGCAAACGAAAAGAGCGATAGCACGGCAGAAAAAACGAGATATAACGCTTTGTATGGCGAAATAAAAGAAAACGCCGCAAAAAAGAGAGAAGTAAGTAAATACCTTTTGCACTTCACCCTTGAAAATGCGCTTTGAAAAAGCAATGATAGCTTGTTTTGACTTTTTATCGAAACGCTCGGAAGATTTGGCAAAAGCGATTTTTCTTTCAAAAAGCAATAGATTTTTTCGACGTTAAGTATTTCGATAGCTTTGTCGTCGAAAATGTTAACGTATTCTTCGATTTTGGGAGAATATTCGACGCAAAAAAACTTAATAGAATCTTTTTGAGACGATTTTATCGAATTAAAGAAAAACTCTTCCGTTAATATACCGTCGAAAAAGAAAAACGCTTCTTCGTTTTGAAGCTCGAAACCGTATTGTTTTGGAATTGCGCATTCGTCAAACGCTTTCGAAAAAAGTTCTTCGATATCGCTTTTTTTTGAAATCAATAGGTAAACCTTGAGCTTTTCCGTTTCGGATTTGGTTTTTTGCGATAGTTTCGATTTTTCGGCGTTTTTATAAAAAATTGCAAAATATACGATTGAAAATGAGATAAATACCGTTGCCGAAACGACAAAACAAAAAACAAAGCTTTTCGAAAACGCGTAAGAAACCGAAAAAGCGATAAAGGAAATCGCAAAAGAAAATAATATATAATCAAGTATTGTCGATAGTTTTTTCATGACATAATTATTGACGCATAAAGGAATAATAAACTAAAAAATGAGAACGGGTATTTTCGGCGGAACGTTCGATCCGCCCCACAAAGGTCATATAGAGATAGCGAAAACCGCGGTAAAGGAACTTGGGCTTGACGAGCTTATCGTTTTGCCGTCGGGCGATCCGCCGCATAAGACGGACGTCGTGCTTTCTGATAAATACACTCGCTACGAAATGGCTGAACTTGCCTTTGATGGAACGGGCTTTTCGATGAGCGATTATGAAATAAAGAAAGAGTCACTAAGCTACACTTGCGAAACGTTGGAACACTTTTCTTTAGGTTTAGACGGCGAGCTGTTTTTCATAGTTGGCGGCGATTCTCTAAAGAACCTTTCAAAGTGGAAATGTCCCGAAAAGATATTGAAGCTTGCAACCCTTTTTGTCGTCGGACGAGAGGTCGATACCGAAAACGAATATACCGAAAAATTCAAGGACAGAATAATAAAATCTCATGCCGATATTCCTAACGTTTCTTCGACGGAAATAAGGCTGAAATCCCGCTTCGGTCTTTCGATAGCAGAGCTTGTCCCCGAAAAAGTATGCGAATATATCGAAGAAAAAGGGCTGTATAAAAAGGATTTCGAGCTTACGCAAAAGGTTCGTAGATACTTAAAAGAGAGTAGATATATTCATACGTACTACGTAACGAAATGCGCTTTGAAGTATGCAAAAGCTCTTCACGTTTCCGAAAACGACGCTTTTACGGCTGCGGTTTTGCACGACGTAGCAAAGTATGCGGATTTTAGCAAGTACGAAGATAGATTGAAAAGCGAGAACGTTGAAATCCCCGATCCTTGCAAACACGCTTTTGTGGGCTCTTATATAATAAAAGAAGAGTTCGGAATTGAAAACGAAGATATAATAAACGCCGTCAAATATCATACGACGGGAAGAGCGGGGATGAGTAATTTGGAAAAGCTCATACTATTATGCGATACGATAGAGGAAACCCGCGACTTTGACGGAGTGGAAGAATTAAGAAGAATTGCCGACGAGGATTTTGATTTGGCGATAATAAAATACCTCGAAAGCACGATAGAAAGAATAAACAAAGACGATTTATGCAAGCTTACAAGCGAAGCATTGACGGATTTAAGGAGTAAATATGGAACCGAAAGTATTAGTTGAAGAGATATGCAAGGTATTGTCCGACAAAAAAGCGTTTAATCTCGTATCCATCGAGGTAACGGAGATGACTGCCGTAACGGATTATTTCGTAATCGCGTCGGGAAAATCCACCACGCAAGTAAAAGGTTTGTATGAAAATCTCGACGAAGAAATGGAAAAACGCGGCGTTATGCCGATAAGAACGGAGGGTATTGCGGGGGCTAAATGGATCGCAATGGATTACGGCTCAGTAATCGTTCATCTTTTCCTCGAAGAAACGAGACAATTCTATCACCTTGACAGGCTTTGGGAAAAAGACGGCAACGTCAAAAAGTACGAATAATAGAAAACATATATCGAGGTAGAAAAATGGAAGTTAAAGAAGTTTTGAAAATGGTAGATCACACCAACCTTAAGCAAGGCGCTTTGGAAGAGGACATCGTCAAACTTTGCGAAGAGGCAAAGCAATACGGTTTTTGCTCCGTTTGCGTACATCCGTCAAACGTCGCACTTGCGGCAAAATGTCTCAAAGGCTCCGACGTCAAGGTATGCACGGTAGTAGGCTTCCCTTTGGGAGAAAACACTAAGGAAATCAAAGCCGAAGAAGCAAGGCAGTGTGCTGAGCTTGGCGCCGAAGAAATCGATATGGTAATTTCAAATTCTTTCGTTAAGAGAGGTCAATACGACAAAATCGCGGAAGAAGTCAACCTCGTTCACGATTCTTGTCCCGATTTAATACATAAAGTCATCATCGAAACGTCTCTTTTGACGAAAGAAGAAATCGTCAAGGTATGCGAGACTTTGTGCGGCACGCGTTGCGACTTTGTTAAAACCTCAACGGGCTTTTGCGGAGAGGGCGCGACGGTAGAGAACGTTGCGCTTATGAATAGCGTAATTAACGGCAGAAAGCTCATTAAAGCAGCCGGCGGCATAAGAGGCGGAGAGGACGCCCTTAATATGATAAAAGCCGGTGCGTCGAGACTCGGAACGTCGAAAGGAGCGAAGATCGCCGAAGATCTTTTGAAATAATTGGAAACGATAGAGAAAAAAACATATATAACGAACTCTCCCGAAGAGACATTCGAGCTTGGCAAAAAATACGGAGAAAACCTCAAAAGCGGCGTAGCGATATTGATGTTCGGCGAAGCGGGAGCTGGGAAAACCGTTTTCACGAAAGGCTTGGCGGAAGCGCTCGGAATAACCGAGCGAATAACTTCTCCGACTTTTGCGTTAAGAAACGATTACGAGGGAAGATTGAACTTGCATCACCTCGACATGTATAGAGTCGAGGACGAAAGCGAGCTTTACGAATCGGGCGCGTTAGAGGATATTTTCGGCGAAAACGACATTGCTGTGATAGAGTGGGCTGAAAACATCGACGGCTTTGTCGATTTTCCCCATACAGAAATCACGGTCAAATACTTAGGCGCCGAAAAAAGAGAGATCGAAATAAAGAAAATAGCATGAAACATAACGTTTTAGTGATAGACACCACGAGCGACGAGCTTTTCGTTGCGCTTATAACGGAATCGAAAACGGACAAAAAGTACCTTCAGGATTGTAGGTCTAAGCATTCCGTATGCCTTTTGCCCGAAATCGACGATATTTTGCAAAGAAACGGACTTAAAATAAGCGACGTCGACGTATGCGCGTTGTCGGTAGGTCCCGGATCGTTCACGGGGATAAGAATAGGCGTTGCGACGGCGAAGGCGTTCCAATACGCCCTTTCTATGAAAATAATTGCTGTCAATTCTTTGGAAGCAGCGGCATATAATTATCGTGGAGAGGGTAAAACCGTTGCGATAATAGATGCAAAACACGGCAATGCTTTCACGGGGATATACGAAAACGGCGAAGAAAAGCTTTGTTTTTTAAATACCGAATCGCTACAAAAAGAGCTTTCGACGGCAAAGCACTTCGTTTCTCCCTTTGACAATTCTTTTAATGCCGAAAAGGTAGATAATTACTACGACTGCCTTTTAGAGGTAATAAAAGAAAAGCTCGAAAAAGAAGAATACTCCGAAAATTTCGCTCCGCTATATTTGAAGCTTTCTCAAGCCGAGGAGGAAGAAAATGATCGCAAGAGAGTGGACTTTTGACGATATAGAAGCTTTAGCCGAGCTTGAAAAGAGGATTTTCAAAGACCCTTGGTCGGTATATGCCATAACAGAATCGATCATGCACGAGCTTTTTCACGGCGTGATATTCGAAGATGAGGGCGAGATTATCGGCTATTACGGTTTTTATTCCTTTCCGCCCGAAGCGCATATAGCAAACATCGCGGTTGCACCCGAAAAAAGAGGTATGGGATACGGAAAAGAGCTTTTGCGTCATCTTATCGAAACTGCGGAAAAGCTCGGCGATACCGATTTGACGTTAGAGGTAAGACCGTCAAACGAGATTGCGCTTAATTTGTACGAAAAAAGCGGGTTTGTTACCGAGGGACGAAGGAAAAAATATTATGGCGACGGCGAGGATGCGCTCATAATGTGGAGAAGAAGCCGATAAAAAGCTGTCTTTGTATTTTGTTTTTAAGAAAAGAAAGGTATATTACGATGTCGTAGGAAGCGGCAAACCGCTTTTGTTTTTGCACGGCTGGGGTTGTGATACGAATACCTTTTCAATTCAGCGGGAATACTTTTCTAAAAAAAGAACCTGCATATTTTTGGATTTTTCGGGTTTTTCCAAAAGCGAGTTGCCAAAAAATCCGATGACCGTGTCCGATTATAAGGACGAGGTAATAGCTCTTCTTGATAGGCTTAATATCGATAAAACCGATATTTTAGCTCATTCTTTCGGCGGAAGAGTCGCGTTCAAGCTTATGAGCGAAAACCCCGAAAGGGTAAATTCCGCGGTTTTGGTTTCTCCCGCTGGACTTAAAACAAGAAAGAGCATAAAAACGCTTTTGAAAATATTTGCGTATAAAGCAAAGAAAGCTCTTTTCAAAGCGAAAATACTTTCCGAAAAAGCTTTGCAAAACGCAGGCTCTCCCGATTATAGGGGATTGCCGCTTGTTATGAAAGAAACCTTCAAGCTGGTAATTTCCGAAAATTTAAAAAAGCACATAAAAAACATCAATAAGCCCGTCTTTTTGATATACGGCATAAAAGACAAAGAGGTTTTGCCGAAAACGGTAAAGAAAATTCATAAGTTTATCAAAAGCTCTGACATAAAGGCGCTTTTCGGCGGACATTTTTGCTTTATCGACGACTGTATGCGCTTCAATATTTCCGTCGAACGTTTTTTGGAGGGCGTATGAAAACCGCGGCAATAATTGCGTTCGCGCTAATAATCGTCGCCTTTTTGCCGATAAGGTCAAAGAACGATTTGTTTTTGCTCCAACAGCTTTCATATAGCGTCAAACGTTTTTCGAAAGAAAAGATTAAAATAGCAAAAAGCTTTCGCAAAAGCAATCTTGCCGAAAAAAGGCAGAGTCTTGATTTGACAAACAGAGTCAAAAGAATTATCATATTCGAGATAGTATTTGCGTGTTTAGTTTATTTTTCGGTATGCGTTATCTTTTATAAAAACAATCCGATTGCGTATACGATTGCTTTATTTATAGCTTGCGCGTTTATTTTGACTTTTTCGTCGCTTTTTGTTGTGGCTGGAACTATATTCGAGCTTCCGATAGAGCTTATTCTTTCAAGGCATTACGAGCGAAAATGCAAGAACAAACTAAAAAACGCTAAGATTGTAATAGGAATTACGGGCTCTTACGGAAAGACTTCCGTAAAGAACGTATTGAAAGAGCTTTTGAGTGAAAAATATACCGTTTTCGCAACGCCGAAATCTTTCAATACGCCGATGGGAATAGCTCGTTGCGTCAATTCGTCTTATAATAACGAGGAAGTCGCAATAATAGAAATGGGCGCGAGAAAACGCGGAGACATAAAGAAAATCTGCAAATTTGTCCGTGTTGATATCGCGGTTATAACGTCTCTCGGGGTATGTCATTTAGACAGCTTCGAAAGCGTTGAAACAATCGAAAAAACCAAAAACGAGATAGTAAAAAACAGTTTTGCTAAAATTGCGTTTTTCGGTAAAAACGCCAAGAGCTTATTCGATAAATGCGACATAAAAAAGTGCTATTATAACGACAGCTTCTCGATAGAAAACATCTCGTTTGATAAAAGCGGAGCAACCTTTGATTTTATCTTTAATAGCAATAGAAAAAAGCTTTCGACAAAGCTTTTGGGTGGATATGTCGCGGATAATGTTTTGCTTTGCGCAGAGATTGCAAAAAGTCTCGACGTGCCGTTTGACGGCATATGCCGAGGGATAGAAAGATTAACTCCCGTTCCGCATAGATTGGAACTTGTCGATAGCGACGATTTTATCATTATCGACGATTCGTATAATTCCAATCCCGAAAGTGCGAAAGCCGCGCTTTTGACTATGGATTGTTTTGGCGGCAAAAAGTTTGTGATAACGTCTGGCTTTGTCGAGCTTGGAGAAAGGGAATATAGCGAAAACTATTTGCTCGGGAAGGAAATCGCAAATCATTGTGACTATGCCGTTCTCGTCGGTGAAAAAAGGTCAAAACCGATAATAAAAGGACTTACCGACTTCGGGTTTTCCGAAGAAAGAATTGTGGTTGCGAAAAGCTTGAACGAGGCAACCAATGCTTTTTCAAAGCTTGTGAAAAAGGGAGATGCCGTTTTGTTTTTGAACGATCTTCCCGATATATACCTAAGATAACAATAAACTTTGGAGGTATATATGCAAAATATCGCGGTGTTTTTCGGCGGAGTATCGCCCGAGCACGACATATCAGTAATAACGGGAATTCAGACGATATCGGCTCTTGACGATAAAAAGTATAATATTATTCCCATATACGTCGATAAAAACGGTCGAATGATAAAAGGCGATTTTTTCGATGTGAAAAGCGTAAGCAAAACTCATAAAAAGAAAAACGAAATAACACTTGTTTTAGGCGGAATAAAAAAGAATGAGAAAATCATACCGATAGATTGCGCGATAACGTGCTTTCACGGCGGCATATACGAGGGCGGAGGATTTTCCTCAATGCTTGAAAGCGTAAATATACCGTATACTTCGAGCGGCGTTTTGGCAAGCGCTCTGTCGATGGATAAAAACCTGCAAAAAGCGTTAGCCGAAAAATATGGAATTCCCACTTTGCCTTATGTTGCGATAAAAAACCGCAACGATATAAAAAACGTCGAGTTTCCCGTTGTGGTAAAGCCGAATTCTTCGGGATCGTCGATAGGCGTTTCGGTATGTAACGGAAAAAACGAACTTAATAAAGCGATAGATCTTGCGTATAAATTCGATGATATCGTTTTATTAGAGAAAAAGGCGGAGAATTTTTTCGAGCTTAATATCTCAGCATTCAAGAAAAGCGACGGAATTATGCTTTCCGCGATTGAAAAGCCTATAACGAAAGAGGAAATATTGAGTTTTTCCGAGAAATATCTTGTCGGAGAAAAGCACGGCGGAATGAAAAGTTTGAAAAGAGAATGTCCCGCAAGTATTTCCGATGAGATAAAAACCACCGTTGAGAGCTATGCGAAAATTCTTTATGAAAAACTGTCCCTTTTCGGGATCGTGAGATTTGATTTTATCGTCGAAAATGACGCAGTATACTTTAACGAAGTCAACGTAATCCCGGGATCGCTTGCGTGGTATTTATGGGACGCGGTCGGAATATCGTTTTCGAGCCTATTAGATATGGCGATAGAAGAGGGTATTTTAAGATATAAAAACAGTCAATCGAAAATAAGAATTATAAACACCGATGTGTTGAAATAAATTTATGATATATTGAAATAAAGATAAAGAGGTATTATGGAAAACGTCAAAACTAAAAAGACATCGACAACGTTAACGTGGACAAACCCCGATAAAAACGGCGCGACGGCATCGTATAGCACCGAGAAAGCTCGCCGCGGAAGACCGAGAAAGGCAGAGGTTGACGGCGGAGAAACGGTTCAAAAAAAGCGTGTTTCGACAAGGGGTAGAAAGATTACGCCTATCGAAAACGAGGTCGATATCGCTTTGAACGTCAAAGAGAGAAAAAATAAGAACGTCGGCGCGACAAGACGCAAAAACGCGAAAAATCCCCCCGTTGTCAAGATCCATTTCTTGGGCGGAGTCGAGGAGATAGGAAAAAATTGCACGGCTATCGAGTGTATGGACGATATAATCGTCATCGACGCGGGTATGTCATTCCCGAGCGAAGAAATGCCGGGGATTGATTTCGTAATCCCCGATACGACCTTTTTGCAAAACAATATCGAGAAGATCAGAGGTATCGTCTTAACTCACGGACATGAGGACCACGTGGGCGGTTTGCCGTACTTTTTGTCCGAGATGAACGTTCCCGTATACGGCACGAAACTAACTTTAATGATTCTCGAAAACAAACTTATCGAGAAAAAGCTCGATGCCGATCTTCACACGGTTAAAGCGGGAAGCGTAATAAAGCTTGGTTGCTTTGAGATAGAGTTCATTCACGTCAACCATTCGATAGAGGGCTCGACTGCGCTTTCGATAAAATCACCCGCGGGAGTAATTTTCCATACGGGCGACTTCAAGGTAGACTATACTCCCGTTGACGGAAAAACTACGGATCTATCAAGGATTGCCGAAATCGGAAGAGAGGGAGTGTTGCTTCTTCTTGCAGAAAGCACTAATATCGAAAAAACGGGATATACGATGAGCGAAAGAACGGTAGGCAAGTCAATCGATTCCGTGTTTGCCGATAATCCGACGAAGAGAGTTATCGTAGCAACGTTTGCTTCGAATGTTCATAGGGTTCAGCAAATAATCGACATCGCGGAAAAATATAAGCGAAAGGTCGCGTTGTCTGGAAGATCGATGATAAACATCGCCGAAGCCGCAATGGAAATAGGCGCGCTTGACGTCAAAGACGATACTCTTGTCGATATCGAAAAGATAGACAAGATTGCCGACAAAGACCTTTGCATAATATCGACGGGCACGCAAGGCGAGCCTATGAGTGCTCTTACGAGAATGGCGGCGGATAATTTCAACAAGGTTCATATCGACGAAAACGACGTCGTAATAATATCAGCATCTCCGATCCCCGGCAACGAAAAAATGGTTTATAGAGTAATAAACAATCTCTATAAGCTCGGAGCCGACGTAATATACAGCAAACTTTCCGACGTTCACGTTTCGGGACATGCGTGCCAAGAAGAGCTGAAGCTCATTCACAATTTGATCAACCCGAAATATTTCATTCCCGTTCACGGCGAATATAGACATCTCAAAATGCATAAGGACTTAGCCGTTTCTGTCGGAATGAGCGAAAGGAACTGCCTTATTCCCGAAATAGGTGACACTATAGAGGTTTCCGAAAAGGTTATGAAAAAAGCAGGTAAAGTGCAAGCGGGCGCGATTTTGGTGGACGGACTTGGGTTCAATGGCGTCGATTCCGTTCTTTTGAGAGACAGAAAGCATTTGGCTGAGGACGGACTTATGATAGTCGTCGTTACGGTAAATACAGAAAGCGGCGAGGTTTTGGGCGATGTCGAGGTCATTCCGAAAGGAGTCGGACTTTCGGCAGAACCGGATAAGTTCATTTCCGATTGCAAGACGACCGTTTCCGAGCTTTTGACTCATTTTGATTTGAAGACTTTCTCGGGAAGGATCGCGGCAAAAGATACGATAAGATCGCGACTTAAAAACTATACGGATAAGAGAGTGAAAAACCGTCCTATGGTTCTTCCGATATTTATGGAAGTATAACTATGCAGCAAGAAAACTTTATCGAAAAACTGAATATTGCGGATAACTTCGAGGGAGAGTTTCTTGAAAGCTTGAGAATATCTGCAAGAGATGAGGGGATCCCCGTTATGCTTCCCGTTTCGTCAAAGCTTTTGGCGGCTATTGTTGTGCTTAAAAAGCCCGAAAAGATTCTCGAAATAGGAACTGCCGTCGGGTATTCCGGGAGCATTATGCTGAAAAACGCCGCAAAAAATTGCATTTTGACGACGATTGAAATAGAGGAAAGCTCCTTTTTGCGTGCGAAAAACACTTTCGAGAAAGAGGGCTTTTCCAAAAAAGTTAATATGCATTTAGGGGACGCCGTAGAAATAATCCCTATGATGAGCGGAAAATTCGATTTCATTTTGTGCGACGGACCTAAATCAAGATACTTGGAGTTTTATCCTTACTTGAAAAAAATGCTCGTTAGCGGCGGAGTTTTGTTTTGCGACAACGTCCTTTTCAGAGACTATATCTCGGGCGAAGTGAAAAATCCCCACAGAATGCAAACGATAGTCAACAATATGCGAGATTTTCTCGACGTCGTAACTAAAGACCCCGATTTTACGACAAGCGTAATATCGGTCGGCGACGGAATAACGATCTCGGTAAAGAAATAATAATTAAGTCGTAGGGGGAAACGATTTAATTGTTATGATTTATAAAGTGATTTTTTATTGATATGAAAGCTTAAATACTTCGCTAAATAAGACGTAAGATTTCGACTTTTTATAATAAAACATCGCAAAAAATAAAACTTAGTGTTATAATATAAAAAAATAACTAAAGGAAAAAGAAACTATGCTTGAACTTCTTGCTCCGGGCGGCAGTATGTCAAAGGTAAAAACAGCATTCCATTTCGGTGCGGATGCGGTATATGTAGGCGGAAAGGCACTGTCTCTTCGTGCGTTTGCCGATAATTTCAGTGACGACGAGCTTAAAGAGATGGTGGAATATTCTCACGATTTAGGCAAAAAAGTGTACGTAACGGTGAATATTTTCCCCAAAAACGACGACTTTTCTCTTATCGAAAAGACGTTGAAGTTTTTGGACGAATTGAAAGTAGACGGAATAATAATATCCGATCCCGGAATTGTATACTTATTTAATATGCTTGGCATTTCCGTTCCTCTTCATCTTTCGACGCAGGCAAATACGTTGAATAAGTATTCCGCTAAATTCTGGGCGCAAAACAACGTAAAGAGAATTATTCTTGCACGCGAGCTTTCGATAAGAGAAATAAAGGAAATACGCGAGTTTTTGCCGAACGATGTCGAGCTTGAAATGTTCGTTCACGGAGCTATGTGTATATCATATAGCGGCAGATGCTTGCTATCGAACTATCTTTCGGACAGAAGCTCCAATAATGGCGAATGCGTGCAGGCTTGCAGATGGGAATATAAAATGACGGAGAAATCTCGCGACGGCGAGCCTCTTTCGATCGAAGAGGACGGACGCGGAACGTATATATTAAACAGTCGCGATCTGAAGCTTATCGAATATATCGACGAAATAAAAAAAGCAGGCGTATGCTCGCTTAAAATCGAGGGTAGAATGAAGAGCGAATACTATGTCGCTACGGTTGTCAATGCGTATAGGCATGCGATAGATTGCTGCGAAAGAGGTGAAACGCTCGATAAATGCTTCGAAGAAGACTTGGATAAGGCTGGACATAGAAATTATACGACAGCGTTTTTCAACGGTGCGAACGATAGAACGCAGAATTTGGAATCGAGTAAGCCCGAAAGCACATATACATTTATTGCCGAAGTAAAGTCTTGGAAAGACGGGAAAGCAAAGGTCGTTATGAGAAACCGCTTTAAGGTTGGGGACGAGCTTGAAATACTTTCGCCGTCAAACTCCTTTAATAAAAGCTTTACCGTCGAAAAAATAGTCAACGCTGTCGGAGAAGAAATCGACGATTGCAAGCTCGTTATGGACGAAGTGGAAATAAACTGTCCTTACGAGGTTTTCGAAAGAGATATTTTGAGAAAGAAAAAATAAGGTGGATAATTATGAAAGTTTTGATTATAAACGGAAGCCCGAGAGTAAACGGCAACACGTCTATCGCGATACGCGAAGTCGAAAAGGAATTTTCGGTGGCGGGAATAGAGGTCGAAACGGTGCAAGTAGGCAATATGGATATACGCGGCTGCATCGCGTGCGGACATTGCTTCAAAGCGGGACGTTGCGTTTTCGACGACATAGTCAACGAATTGGCTGAAAAGTTCGAGGAGTCGGACGGACTTATAATTGCAAGCCCCGTCTATTACGCTTCCGCAAACGCAACGCTTATCGCGTGCCTTGACAGACTTTTCTATAGCTCGCATTTTGATAAGACGATGAAAGTCGGCGCAAGCATAGTTTGTGCTCGCCGCGGCGGGTGCTCGGCTACGTTTGACGAGCTTAACAAATACTTCACCATTTGCAATATGCCTATTGCTTCGAGCCAATATTGGAACAGCATTCACGGAAGAACGGTTGGAGAAGCGGAGCTTGACGAAGAGGGTAAGCAAACAATGAGAACGCTTGCGAAGAATATGATTTTCTTGATGAGAAGCATTGCTTTGGGAAAAGAAAAATACGGACTCCCCGAAAAAGAACAACGCGTTTCGACGAATTTTATTAAATAATTTATGGATATAGTCGTAGCAAGCAACAATAATAACAAAATAAGAGAGATAAGAGAAATCTTGGGAGAAAAACTCGGAAGAATATATTCCTTGAAAGAGCTCGGAATAGATTGCGACGCCGAAGAAACGGAGGAGACGTTCGAGGGGAACGCCCTTATCAAGGCAAAAGCCGTCGCGCTTTTGGCAGGACTTCCCGCGCTTTCCGACGATAGTGGCTTATGCGTAGACGCACTCGACGGCGCGCCGGGTGTTCATTCGGCAAGGTTTTCGGGCGTTCACGGCGACGACGAAAAGAATATTGATCTTCTTTTGCAAAAGATGAATGGGGAAAATAACAGAACTGCTCGCTTTGTTTCGGCGGTGGTTTTATATTATCCCGACGGCAAGACGATTGTCGCAAAAGGAGAATCGAAAGGAAGTATTCTTTCAAAAAGGTGCGGCACGGGTGGCTTCGGGTACGATCCGATTTTTTATTCCGACGAGCTTCAAAAGTCTTTCGGAATGGCTACTGAGGCGGAAAAGAACAGCGTCAGCCATAGGTCTAAGGCTTTGAAGAACCTTCTTGAAAAACTATGAAAACTGCGGTTGCGGTTTCCGATTCTCACGGAAACAGAAGAATATTCGAAAAAATCGACGGAATACTTCGCGAATGCGATTATATATTCCATATGGGAGACGTCATAGAAGACGCCTTGTGGCTTGAAAGTCGTTACGGCAAAAAGGTCTTTTACGTAGCGGGGAACTGCGACGGCGACACGGGCGGCGACGAAAGAGTCGTTGAAATCGAGGACGTAAAAATATTTATGACGCACGGTCATACGTATAGAGTAAAGTCAACGCTCGATAACCTTTATGCAGAAACGCTTGCGAGAGGCGCTAATGTTTGCCTATACGGGCATACGCACGAAAAAAGGGTGGAGGACTATTGCAACGCAAAGCTTATTAACCCGGGAAGCGTAAGCTTATCGGCTTGTCCGCCGAGCTATTGCTATCTTGTTTTCGTTGGCGGCAAATGCATAGAAAAGCTTGTCGATATCGTTTGATTATAAATCCTTTAAAGGGTTTAACTTTCGTCGTAAATCTAAAGGCAACTGTTCTAAGGGAGCTGTCACCGAACGGTGACTGAGGAATTGACGAAACCCACGCCGTAAGCTTTGCCACCGCCCTACGGGTGGGCGCTTCCCAAGGCTCCCTTAGTAAGGGAGCTGTCATTGCGAACCGCAATGACTGATGGATTGCCCGAATAATAAATAATAACGGTCTTAATACAATTTTACACAACACAAAAAGGCGAGGAAAAATCCTCGCCTTTTGAAATGTTTTCAAATTATTTATTGAAATATCTGTTGAGTAAGCCTCTAAAACCTGCCCCGTGGCGTGCTTCGTCTTTGCACATCTCGTGAACGGTATCGTGAATAGCGTCGTATCCGAGCTCTTTTGCGCGTTTAGCAAGTTTAAGTTTTCCTTCGCAAGCACCTGCTTCAGCGTCTGCTCTTAATTGAACGTTCTTCTTTGTGTCGTTGGTGAGAACTTCGCCGAGAAGCTCTGCAAACTTAGCGGCATGCTCAGCCTCTTCGAGAGCGTATCTCTTGAAAGCTTCTGCGATTTCGGGATAACCTTCTCTGTCAGCTTGACGGCTCATAGCAAGATACATACCTACTTCGCTGCATTCGCCTTCGAAATTCATACGAAGATCTTTAATGACTTCTTCGTCAAGACCTACCGCAACACCGACTTTATGCTCGTCGGCAAACTTAGCGTTTTCCTCTAAGGGAGAGAACTTGGAAGAGGGGGCATTGCAAAGAGGGCACTTATCGGGAACACCGTTTTCGCTTACATAACCGCATACAGAACAAACATACTTCATAATTTTTAACTCCTTAAATTTTAATTTTCTTTATTTTTGCACGTTTCGCAGATTCCGTAATAGTTTGTCGAAACGCTTTTGACTTGATAATTTTCCAAAGAATTCGGAATTGCGTATTCATCGTCGAAGACGTCGAAGATTTTTCCGCATTTTTCGCAAAAGAAATGAGAATGTGGGGCGGTATTGCCGTCGAAGTGCGCTTGACCGTTCGCTCCAGAAAGCTCGATAATCTCTCCGCCGCTTGATAAAAGCGCGAGATTTCGATAAACCGTTCCGAGCGAAATGTTCGGTTGAGTTATTTTGAGCTTTTCGTAAACGTCATACGCGGTCGGGTGCGAGGTCGTTTCTTTCAAAAACTCTATGACGGCGTCTCTTTGCCTGCTTTTTCTCGTTGTTTTGTTTTCCATAAATTTCTTAATAGTAATGATTACTGTTATTATTATACATATATTTTTCTGTTTGTCAACGGTTTTTACATATTTTTTAAAAATATTTTTTCAAAATTATTATTTTTTTAAAAGGGAAACTATCTTTATATTTAGTATAGCTTTTTCGCTTAAAAATAATATAGGGGAAAGGTTTGGCTACATCTATTTATTTTTCTTGCAAATATTTTGCCGATATTGTATTATTAAGCTATATTAAATATTTATTAAAACGCTTAAAATTGCGATATAAAAAATCGCCGAAAAAAGATAGATAATAATTATGATAATAAAAGTAACTTGTTTTAACATATTCAAAAGCTTTTTCGATAAATTCAAGAAAAAGCCCACCGAACTTCCCGTAATCGAAGAAACAATCGAAGAAGAAAAGCCGATAATAAAGTCGGGTTTAGTTTTCGGTAGCGGCGGAACGAGAGGTTTTGCTCACTTAGGCGTAATAAAAGCATTCGAAGACGAGGGGATATCTTTTGACTATGTCGCAGGAACGAGCGCCGGTAGTATTGCAGGCGCGTTATATGCCGCAGGATTGAACTCTTCCGAAATAGCGGAATGCGTTTCTAAGATTTCGATAAAGGACGTTAAAGGCTCGAAGTTTATTTTTATGCCGTCATCGACCGATTCTCTTCAAAGCGTCGTAAGGCAGTTTATGGAGGGGAAAGAAAGCTTTGCCGACCTTAAAAGGCCCTTCGTTTGCTCGGCGGTAGATTTGGTTACGGGGAAAGAGGTCGTTTTCAAAAGCGGCGACGTACCTTTTGCCGTTGCAAGCTCGTGTTGCGTTCCGCCCTTTTTCAAGCCTGTGGTAGACGGCGAGCGTCATTTGATTGACGGCGCGTACGCTAACCCCATTCCTGCAAATCACGTCAGAGAGCTTGGCGCAAACGTCGTCGTTTCGGTAGAAGTCAATACTACACGAGGCGTGGGAACGGATTCCCTTTCCATGTGGGACGTATATAATGCCGCAACGAGAATCGCAATGCGCGCAACCGCCGACGAAGGAATAGCCAATTCCGATATAATGATTTGTCCGAAGCTCGACGAATATAGGTCGTTCGATATAAAGGGCGTAAACCGTATGATAGAGCTCGGATACGAGGAAGCGTATAAGCATATGAAAGAGATAAAAACGCTGTTGGGAATCGAAAACCCCGAAAGCGTATCTAAAAAAGGTGCTCCGACGATTGAATTTTTAAATATTAAGGTGTAACGAAATGAAAAAGCTTTTAGTAATAAACGGGCCCAATCTCGATATGTTGGGAAGTCGCAATCCGTCCGTATACGGAAATATCGACTATAAAACGCTTATAGCTATGATAGAAAAAAAGTGCGCCGAAAAAGGATTTTTAGCAGAGATTTTTCAAAGCTATATAGAGGGCGAGATTGCCGAAAAAATCGCGCATTCCGACGCGGACGGGCTTTTACTCAACGCGGGAGGATATTCGCATTATTCCGTCGTTATTCGAGATTCGATAGAGCTTAACACGAAATTAAAGACTGCGATTATTCATATCTCTGATATAGAAAAACGCGAAGAATTCCGTCATTTTGACATTTTGAAAGACGTTGCGGACGTTTATATAAAAGGACGCGGCGTTGACGGATATATCGAAGGGATAGAGGAGCTTAGTAAAATAATATGAAAGAGAGCATCGCGCTTATCGGAATGATGGGAGTAGGGAAATCTACGGTCGGAATGAAACTTGCCGACAGTCTTGGTATGAGGTTTGTCGATAGCGACGAGCTTGTTTCGTATCAATACGCGCCCGTCGCAAAGCTTTTCGAACTTTTCGGCGAAGAGGGATTCAGAAAATACGAATCTCGCGTAATAAAGCAAGTCAGCACCTATTCCGATACCGTTTTGGCAACGGGCGGCGGAGTTCCGCTTTCTGAAAAAAATATGGAATTGCTTGCAAAAAACTATAATATAGTTTATTTGAAAGCCACGGCTCCTACGATAATATCAAGAGTATCTTCGAGCGAAAGAGATTTTCCGCTTCTTTCCGAAGACGATCCCGAAAAAGATATAAGAAAAATAATGAATACGAGAAAAGATATATATACTAAATACGCGGACGTCACAGTTTCGACGGATAGGAAGTCGATAGATAAGATCTGCGACGAAATAGTCAAAAAACTTTCGAGGTTATACGAATGAGAGCGCTTGTGCAAAGAATTACCAATGCAAATCTTACGGTCGAGGAAAAAGAGATTTCTTCTTGCGGTAAAGGACTTATAGTATATTTCGGAGTCAAAAAAGGCGATACCGAAAAAGAACTCGAGTTTATTGTCAATAAAGTCTCTAATTTGAGGATTTTCGAGGACGAAAACGGCAAAATGAATTTGTCCGTAAAGGACATCGGCGGAGAGATAATGGCAGTTTCGCAGTTTACTCTTTACGGCGACGTAAAAAAAGGATTCAGACCTTCGTTCACGGAGGCTGAAGAGCCGACAAAAGCGTCGGTATTATACGATACTTTTTGCGATAGACTCGAAAAAGAGGGAATAAAGGTCGCGAGAGGAATTTTCGGCGCGGATATGAAAATAAACTACATAAACGACGGGCCCGTAACGATTTATGTCGAAAAGGAAAACGTATGAGCGAAATAAAGGTTTTCCCGCTTTTTTCGGGGAGTAAAGGCAATTGCACGTTGGTGTCGTCGAAAAACGCGAATATTTTGATAGACGCAGGCTGCGGCAAGATGAAAACGGGAAAGAAGCTGAAAGAAATCGGTATTGATTTTTCCGACATAGACGGCATTTTGATTACTCATTGCCATAGCGACCATACGAAATATCTAAAAGATATCGAAGAGCAGTCTCACGCGAAAGTATATTGCTCGGAAGAAATTGCTTGCCATATTAAGGCAATAATAGAAGATTATCCCGAAAACGTCTTTGAAATTAATGGGAGATTTGAAATCAAAGAGCTTACGGTAACTCCGTTTTCGCTCCCTCACGACGAAAAATGCACGGGATATAAGATTTCGTATTCTGACGAAAGCTTCACGTATATGACCGACTTAGGGTATTTCGACGACGAGCTTTTCCCGACTATAATGGGGACTGACAAGATTTTAATAGAGGCAAACCACGACGAGGATATGCTGAAAAACGGCGGTTATCCGTATTTGCTGAAACGACGCATTCTTTCGAATTACGGTCATTTATCAAACGCAAACTGTGCTAAGGTATGCGAAAAGCTGTATAAAAGCGGTACGAAAGAGTTTATTTTGGGGCATTTGTCGGAAGAGAATAATTGCCCGGAGCTAGCGTATAACGCGGTAAACGAAGCGTTATCGAATGTCGGCGAGGACTACACGCTTTTCGTTACGTCGAGAAACGGCTTGGAAAAACCCGTATAATAAAAAAGCATTTGTTTTATAAAAAAGATAGGATTTATTTTGGTAGGAAAAAGGAATTTTAGTTTTTTAGAGGTAAATTATGAAAAGAAACATAGAACTGAATAAAGGCGGAGCGGCATATTTATTGGGTGTATTTTTACCGAACATTGTCGGCGCGATAGCACTTGCGATTGTCGCTGTCGTTATTTCGGTTTCTTCGGGGCGTGACGTCAACGATGTTCTCGTCTCCGATTCGGTAACGTTCATAGGTCTTGTTCTGACTCAGCTTTTGATGCTTTTCGCCGTTTTGATAACGACGAATTTCGGCAGAGATTTCAAGGATTGCTGTAACCTTAAAATGCCCGAGAAAAAGCTTGACTTTCTTTTTGCGGCGCTGATTGCCGTAGGAGTGATTTTCGGACTTGCCTTTACGACAGAACTTTTCTTCGAGTTTTTGGGACTTTTCGGATATACTCCCACCGAATCGCCTTTCCCCGATATGACAAATACGACTAATTTTGTCTTGGGAATATTTATCATTGCGGCACTTCCTGCTTTTTGCGAGGAAATGCTCTTTAGGGGCGTGATACTAAGCTCTCTTGAAAGAAAGGGAAAGTGGACAGCGATACTTCTTTCGGCGCTCTTTTTCATGCTTATGCACGCATCGCCTTTGCAAACGGTCTATCAGTTTATTTTGGGCGTTATCATGGCATTTGTTGCATATAAATCTCGCTCCGTAATGACGACGATGTTCATTCATTTTTTGAATAACTTCATTGCGATTGCGTTTGAATATGTCGGCTTAGGCGATTTCGAAATTCCGTGGTATCTTACCGTTATAGGCTTATTTTTACTTTTCGTAGGCTTATTCTATTTTATCAAAAAGCCCGACGAGAAAAAGGAAATCGAGAATAAGCCTTTTGACGAAGCTTTGTCTGATAACGAAAAAATCAACGATATGTTGATTTCCGAAAAGAAGCGTAAAGAAAAGACCGATATGATACTTGCCGTTTTGTTCTACGGAATCGGAGCTGCTTTTTGCGTGATTGTTTGGGTAACCCAATTTATTCAAGGTTTGTGATTATATGAAAATAAAGATTATTGCCGTAGGGAAACTCAAAGACGATTTTAATATGTCGGGAGTAAAGGAATACGCAAAACGCCTGTCGAGGTTTGCCGATATAGAGATAAAGGAAATCGCCGAAGAAAACTTCGTCAAAACGCCTAATCCAAAAGAAATAGAAATAATCAAAGAAAAAGAGGGAGAGAGGGTAGAAAAAGAGCTTCAAGGCAAAGTCGTTGCTCTCGATATCGACGGCAAGCAAATTTCAAGCACCGAGCTTTCGGAAAAGATCTCTGCGTTTTTCTTGGAATCGAGCGTAATATCTTTCGTCATAGGCGGCTCCTACGGACTTTCGGATAAGATAAAAAAACGTGCGGATTTCAGATTGTCTTTTTCGAAAATGACCTTTCCGCACGGACTTTTCAGAACGATGCTTGTCGAGCAGATTTATCGTGCTTTCACGATAAAAGAGAAAATGCCCTATCACAAATGAAAAACATAGATGAAAAATTTATGAAAATGGCGATACGCGAAGCCAAAAAAGCCGCCGAAAAAGACGAGGTGCCGATCGGTTGCGTCGTTGTTATCGACGGGGAAGTCGTTTCGCGCGGTCGCAATATGGTTGAAGAAAAGAAATCTTCGCTATATCACGCCGAGATTGTCGCAATAAGGAAAGCGCAGAAAAAAGTGGGCGATTGGCGTCTTTCCGACGCAACGCTATACGTAACGATAGAGCCTTGCTGTCAATGCGCCGGCGCAATATCTAACGCTCGTGTAAAAAGAGTCGTATACGGCGGCACGGATAAGGTATTCGGCGGCGTCGAAAGCACTGCGCAAATTCTCGATACGGAAAGCGCGTATTGGAGAACGGAACACGTCGGCGGAATTTTAGAGCAAGAATGCGTCGCTTTGATAAAAGATTTTTTTAAAAAGAAAAGAAATCGAATTTAGGCTTGTTTTGATTTGACAAAAAAGTTTTAAGCCTTTATTATTTTAGTAGGGGAAATATTAAGAAGTAAATTATGGTCTTTGACCATTTATTATTAAATATTTACGGCGGAGGAATATAATGAACGTACACGGTAGCAGTATCAAGCTTTTTGCCGGCAACGCAAGCAAAGATCTTGCAGACGATATAAGCAAAGAGCTTTTCATGGATTTAGGCGGTCTTGAAACGGCGAAGTTCTCTGACGGCGAAATAGCGGTTTCCCTCAAAGAAACTGTAAGAGGTAGAGACCTTTTCATTATTCAGTCTACGAGTTATCCCGTTAACGACAGCTTGATGGAGCTTCTCATCATCATCGATGCGGCAAAACGCGCTTCGGCAGGAAGAATTACGGCTGTAATTCCGTATTTCGGATATGCTCGTCAAGACAGAAAAGCTCGTCCTCGTGATCCGATCACCGCAAAGCTCGTTGCCGACCTTATTACAAGCGCAGGCGCAGACAGAGTTTTGACCATGGATCTTCATGCTGCTCAGATTCAAGGTTTCTTCGATATCCCCGTCGATCACCTTTTCGGCAATCCTATTCTTGCGAGATATTATAAGAAAAAATTCGCTCCTATCATCAAAGAGCATCCCGAAGATATCGTAATCGTTTCTCCCGACGTAGGTTCTGTTAAGCGTGCAAGACAGATGGCTACGAAGATGGGCGCGTCTTTGGCGATAGTAGATAAACGTCGTCCGAGACCTAACGTCATGGAAGTTATGAACATCATCGGCGACATCAAGGGCAAGACTTGCATCATGGTTGACGATATGATCGATACCGCAGGAACGATTTGTCAGGGTGCTCAGGCGCTTATCGACAACGGTGCAAAAGAAGTTTACGCTTGTTGCACTCATGCCGTTATGTCGGGCCCTGCGATTGACAGACTTAAAGAATCTCCCATCAAGGAGCTCGTATTCCTCGATACATACGCTGTTCCCGAAGAGAAGATGCTTGATAAGTTCGTAAAACTTTCCGTTGCTCCTATTTTTGCAGAAGCGATAAGAAGAATTTACGAAGACAAACCGATTTCGAAACTTTACGAATAAAAATGCTTCCGCCCGATTGCAAATCGGGCGGATTTGTTGTATACTTCATATATTATGTTGATTGTAGGCTTAGGTAATTACGGAAAGGAATACGAAAATACTCGCCATAACGTCGGATTTATGGCGATAGACGTCCTTGCCGAAAAACTGAATATCAAAATATCGGACAAAGAATGTAAGTCTTTGGTCGGAAAAACGTATATAAACGGCGAAAGAGTAGTCTTAGCAAAGCCTCAGACGTATATGAATCTATCGGGGCTTGCCGTAAAGGAGCTTGCCGCAAAATATAAATTTGCACCGACCGATATAGTCGTTATTTCCGACGATATAGACATCGATTTCGGAACGATTAGAATAAGAAAATCGGGGTCTGCCGGCACGCACAACGGGCTTAAGAACATCATTGCAGAGCTTTCTTCGAAAGATTTTGTCAGATTCAGAATCGGCGTCGGTGCAAAAGAAAATCCCGATATGGACCTTAAAGATTACGTTCTTTCTCGTTTTTCGAAAAGCGAACTCGAAGCTTTGTCGGAAACTTTTAAGATAGCTTCTGACGGAATAGAGGAACTGTTAAGAGGCGAAACCGTCGACATCGTGATGGGTAAGTATAATACGAAGAAGAAAAAATAATCGCTAAACCGCTTTGACTTTTGTCAAAGGAAGTAATAAATGCTTAAAAATACACTTGCTCCCGAAGTCTTGGGAGCAAACTATCTCAAATTCAATATCGCCGCAAACGGCGGACAGAGGGTCTCCTGTTACAATCTGCCCACCCCCGTAAAGTATTCTTTAACGGGCTTTTTGCGTGCTCCGATACTATACGTAACGCCGAATAAGGTCGAAGCAGACAGTGCGATTATAGGTCTTTCTGCATATTTTCAAAACGTCGTATATCTTCCCGCAAAACCCGACAACCTTGTTTTCGCTTCTGCGTTTTCTTCTGACGTTCTATATGAAAGATTCGCCGCGATAAAGAAAATCGCATTTGATAATCCCGACGTAATTGTTGCTACGACCGAAAGCTTAATGGGGCTTTTTCCGAATGTCGATATATATAAAAACCGTGCTTTTTCTTTGAAAAAAGGCATGGAAATATCGCTTGAAGAACTGTCTAATAAGCTTGTTTTATGCGGATATGACAGAAAAGATATGATTTCGGGGAAGGGAAGCTTTTGCGTCAAAGGAGATATAGTCGATATATATCTTCCGAGTGACTTGGCATACCGCCTTGATTTTTTCGGGGACGAGATTGAAAGCATAAAGCTTCTCGATACCGAAACGCTTCGTTCGAGCGGAAATGTTGACGATCTTTTGATATATCCTTGCGTCGATTCTCTTTACGATATCGAAGAAAGCGATATTATCGCAGCTATTACGAAGAACAAGAAAAAGCTTAAAGAGCGTGATTATGCGGAGCGTCTTGACAGAATCTGTTCCGAGCTCGAAGTTAGCGTTGGAAAAGGGGTGTCGTCTCGCTCGGAACTTTTGCCTCTGATTCCGCATTCGACGGTTTTCGATTATTTATCTTCCGATACGGCGATAGTTTTCGACGAATTCAATAGGTGCTTCGATATAGCATCCTCAGTCATGACGGAACATCTTTCGAGATTTTCCGCCCTTAGCGATAAGGGAGAAGTTATTTTATCTCAAAAAGAGCAGATGCTTCCTTTTGAAGAAATAATAAAGAAAAGCAAAAACTTCAGAAGCTCGTCGTTAAATCAGCTTTTAACTACGGATAAAGGGTTTGAACCTCAAGCGATATTGTCTTTCAAGGCAATGCCGACTTCAAGTTACTCAAGCGGCGGAGAGGAACAGCTTTCTCGTGATATAAAAAACTGGCTGAAATCGGGATATAAAGTCATTATCGCAGGAAAAGACAAAGAAACTGCGAAAAAGCTTTCGTATGACCTTTCGCAAAAAATTCTTGCCGCGTATCTTGAAGATAGCGACAGAAATATTGACGGATGCGTCGTATGCCCGATTTTTATCGACAGAGGTTTTGTTCTTCACGAATCGAAGGTTGTCGTAATCGGAACGCACGATTTGATAAGAAAAACCGAAACGAAAATCAAAAAACGCAAGAATAAAAAAGATGCGTTTATGCCCGTCGAAATAGGCGATTACGTCGTTCACGAGCTTCACGGAATAGGAAAGCTTAAGAGCGTTTCTACGGTAAGAACGGGAAATATCGTCAAGGACTATGCGATAATCGAATATCAAGGCGGAGATATATTGTATCTTCCTTGTGAGCAAATGGAATCGCTCGTGCGTTTTTCGGGAACGGAAAAAACGCCGAAATTGTCGAAAATCGGCGGAAAGGACTTTGGGAAAATCAAAGAAAAGGTCAAAGCGTCTGTACGCGAAATGGCACTTAACCTTAAAGAGCTTTACGCCGAGAGGGAGGAGAAAAAGGGCTTTGTTTTCGAAAAGGATTCCCCCCTTCAAAAGGAATTCGAAGAGGCGTTCCCGTATACCGACACTCCCGACCAAATAACCGCCACCGAAGAGATAAAAGCCGATATGACGTCCGGAAAGATTATGGATAGACTTCTTGTGGGCGACGTAGGCTTCGGAAAAACGGAGGTTGCTTTCCGCGCGGCGTTCAAGGCGATAGAGAACGGCAAACAAGTCGTACTTCTCGCGCCGACGACCATTCTTTGTTATCAACACTATAAAACCGCAATCGAAAGGTTCAAGGGTTTTGGCATAAGAATCGATTACCTAAATAGGTTCAAAACCGATTCGCAGATAAACGATACTTTGGAAAGGCTTAAAAACGGCAAAATAGATTTCTTGATTTCAACGCACCGAGTGCTTTCTAACGACGTTGAGTTTTATGACCTTGCGCTTTTAATTTTGGACGAAGAACAACGTTTCGGCGTAGAGGATAAGGAGAAGATAAAATCTCTCAAAAAAGACGTAGACGTCCTTTCGATGAGTGCAACGCCCATTCCGCGAACGCTTCATATGTCGCTGTCCGGCATTCGAGATATATCGACGATAGAAACTCCGCCGATGAAGAGAATTCCTCCCGAAGTAATAGTTTGCGAACAAACGGACGGAATAGTATACGACGCGTGCATAAAAGAGCTTTCTCGAGGCGGTCAGGTGTTTATTCTGTATAACAGAGTAAACGACATCTATTCCTTTGCCAATAAAGTGCAAAATATCGTCGAAAATGCCAAAATCATAGTTGCGCACGGTCAAATGCCTGCCGCGACGATAGAACAAAACATCGAAAAATTCGTTTTGGGCGAATACGATATACTCATTGCAACCACCATAATAGAAAACGGAATAGACATTCCCAGAGCAAACACAATGATAGTCATCGACTCCGATAAGTTCGGCTTATCGACGGCATATCAGCTTAAAGGGCGCGTCGGAAGATCGGATAAACTCGCGTATGTATACTTTACTTTCCGCGAAAACAAGGTTCTTTCCGAAAATGCCTATAAGAGGCTCGAAGCGATAAGGGAATATACGGAGTTCGGCAGCGGCTTCAAAATTGCAATGCGAGATCTTGAAATAAGAGGAAGCGGTAACATTTTGGGCAAAGAGCAGCACGGACATATGGAAAAGGTTGGATACGATATGTATTGCAAGCTTTTGAACGAAGCGCGAGACGAGCTCGAGGGCAAAAAGAAAGTGCTGTTCGATTCCGAACTTGACGTACAAATATCCGCATACATCCCCGAAGAATACGTTCAAACGGCATCTGCAAGACTCGAAGCGTATAAGAATATTTCTTCGTGCGACGATGTTAAGGAAATGGAAGATATAAAAACCGCGCTTTCCGACGTATATGGGGATTTACCCGAGGAAGTAGAAAACCTTTGCAAGATAGCGCTTCTCAAACACGCCTTGTCAAAACTATTGATAGAAAAGCTGATGTTTGTCGGCGGAAGAGCGGAATGCACTATGTCTATTGCGGCACTTTCCGACGGTGCGTTTTTGGATAAAATAGAAAAAAACAGGCAGCTTTGCACTTTGGAATTCAAAGATAAGATAACTCTCCGCTTTTTTGTTCCTACGACGAATGAGGGCTTTGAGAAAATATACGACTTCTTTTTGAGCTAAACGTTGAAAAATAGCGAAATCGCTTGAAAAGGACTTGCAACTTTCCCGTTATTTTTGTATAATAGACAAGTACGACTTTATGTCTAAATATTAAGATTTAACTTCTTCAAGGAGATAAATAATGAAAAAAAGAATTTTATGCTTGATACTCGTTCTTGTTTTGGCAGTTTCCGTTTTCGCGGGCTGCAGCAACAGCAACGATGCATCGCAAACGATCGTAACGATCGGTAAGGGTACTTATAAAGAGACCGTAACCTATTCCGACCTTGTTTCCATGTTCCAGAGCTACGGAATATACTATGTATATTACTATGGACTGGGCGTAGAAGAAACTGTGGATTTGTTGCTTGACAGTCTCGTTCAAAACCGTTCGCTTTTGTATTCCGCTACGCAGAATCTTCCCAAAGTCAGAGACATCGGAAGAGTAACGGCGGACAATAAGTACGAACAGTTCTTCACCGAAGAAGAATATAACGACATTTTGGATTATGTCGATAGATATATTTCTACTATAATCGACGATCAGGAAAAAGAGCTTATAACGGCTAAAGACGAGGATGAGGAGTCTGATAACGAAGAAGAGGAGACCATAAGAACAACTCCTTCCGATTTTGAATATCTCACCACCGTTCCCGTAGATTACGAGGGTACGGAGACGAGAGCGAAAGCCGTTTCGGAGTTCAAGAAGCTTTTGAAAGAAAACGATCTTTCCTATAACGAATATCGCGATTCTTTGATTAAGAGCACTTTAATGTCTAAACTCTTGGAGAAATATCGCGAGTATCTCGGAAACAACGTAACCGTTTCCGACGACGACGTTATGGCACGTTATAACACCATTCTCGCAAAAGAGAACGAGAAATACGCTTTGTCCGACAGCGCGTTCGTTTCGAAACTCAAATCCATTCAGAACGCTGCGGGATTCTCAGGAGAAAACTATGTTCTCAACGTTCCGAAAACGGGTTATGCTTTCGCGCTCAACCTTCTCGTTAAGTTCTCCGACGAACAGTCCTCAATGCTCGAAGCTTTGAAGACGAGACTTGATAACAAAGAGATTACTTCCGAAGAATACTATGAGGGAAGAGAAGCTCTCTTGAACGAGCTTAAAGCTTCCGATCAGAGACTTTCTTGGCTCACTAACTACGGATATAACTCCGAGCTTTTCGAAGATATCGCGTTTGACGGCGTTGCAACGCCCGACCTTAAAGACGGCGTTCAGACTCGTGATGAGACGGGACACTTCAAATATACCGAGCTTTCTGCTAAAGAATATTCTTTCGACGAGTTCTTCGCTAAGGTAAACAATGTTTTGGGCGGAGTAGAAGCTGGCGAAGTAGACGGATATAAGATCTATAAGTCCGACGTTTCTAAAAAGTCCGACTTCATCGACCTTATTTGGCAGTACGGCGAAGATGACGGTTCTCTTAACACCGAGATCGGTTACGTATGCTTTGCAAACGATTCCGAAAGCTCTTACGTTGCCGAATATCAGGCAGCAAGCAAAGCTTTGGCTACTTGCGAAGAGGGCTCTTATGTCGTAGTTGCAACCGATTACGGTTATCATATCATCTATCTCGTTAAGGCGTTTAACGAAACTGGTCTTGTCAACAAGTATATTGCTTCCGAAAAGAACACCGAAGGCACGTTCAGCTACGAGCTTTATAACGAGCTTTTGCAGGATGTTAAGGATAACTATATAACGGAGTTCGCTGCAAACAATAAGACCGAAATGGAAGAGAATAAGCTCATCAAAACCAACGAAAAGCTCTATAGCCAGACCGTTACGATCTTGACAAGCTATTTAAGCTCTCTTCTCACATCTTCCTTAGGCTGATGATTACGACTAAGCAAAGAAGCAGCTTGAAGGCAATTGCGCATCCCCTCAAGCCTATTATGCAGATAGGCAAAGGCGGAATAAGCGAAACTGTCCTAAGTCAGGCTGGAGATCATTTATATAATCTCGAACTAATAAAGATAAAGGTTTTGCAAAACGCCGAATTCAAAGCAAGAGATGTAGTAAGCGAAATCGCGGACGCGCTCGAAGCCGACGTGGTTTCTTGTATCGGCGGAATAATAACGCTATATAAAAGATCCGATAAAAAGGATATTAGGCATATAGTATTTTAAGTAACTTATAAAGGCACGAAGATAATTCATGCCTTTTTGTATGTAAAGAAAAGAAACTTCGCAATATTGTTATATATCGAACTTTTCATAAGTTGAATAAATACCGCTAATAAGGTTTATGTTTTAGTGTATAAATAAGGGAATAATTACAAAAGACTTTATTATAAAAACTAAAATATAAAAATCTTGTATTACATATTTTTATCGGGCATATAATATTTTTATGGAATGGTATCAAGCATTGTTTTTGGGAATAGTGCAAGGACTTACGGAGTTTTTGCCGATAAGCTCATCGGGGCATTTAGTGCTGTTTTCGAATATTCTCAATGTCGAAAGCTCGATAAGCTTCGATGTCGCCGTTCATATAGGGACTCTTTTCGCGGTGCTGGTTTTTTATCGAAAAAAGCTTTTTGCACTTATTAAATCGCCTGTTACGTTTATGAAACATATTATACTAGCGTCGCTTCCAGCAGCCTTTTCGGCACTATTTTTTAAAACCGAAATAGAAAAGCTTTTCAATATGCGCTTTCTGCCGATAGGCTTCATGCTGTCGGCTGTAATGCTTTATCTTTCCGATAAATTAAGCGGCGAAAAAAGCGTCGATAATAAATCCGCTTTGTCCGCAGGTCTTTTTCAAGCGATTGCGCTTCTTCCTGGGGTATCGCGAAGCGGTTCGACGATTTTCGGAGCAAGACTTCTAAATGCAAAAAAGGAAGAATCCGTAGATTTTTCCTTTCTAATGAGTATTCCCGTAATTGTCGGCGGTGGACTTTTGACGGTATTCGATAGCGCATATGCTTTTGAGCCGATTTCCTTTTCGATAGGTGCGGCTTCTGCGTTTATTTTCGGGCTTATATCGATAAAGCTAACGGTAACTGCTGTCAAAAAAAGCAAAATGAAATACTTTGCCATTTACTTAGCAATTCTATCCGTCGCAATAACGGTATATAATATCATATAATATAACCTATAAGAAGTAAATGTTTTAGCTAATGCAAAAACATTTTGCAAACGCTTCGCTTTTGCCACGAAACTACTGTTTCGCACTTCTAAGTTTGAAATGCTTCGAAGTTTCCGCACCTTGCAAGCAATGCGTAAACTTCTTGCATTATAACCAATAAGAAGTAATCTTTTGTCTTGCGACAAAATCTTTGCAAAACAAGAATGTTTTGCCACAAAACTTAAAAGGCTCCCTTAGTAAGGGGGCTGTCGCCGAAAGGCGACTGAGGGATTGTTATGTCGCCACGTTGCGTCGCTTTATTTCCACTACCTTTCGTAGGGCGTCGCTTCTCACTGCCGCCGCAATAGGATAGTAAAGCAATCAAAAGCGGCGAGAGAATTCTCGCCTATTTCTTATGCTGAATGTATCTGAATATACAAAATTTGATGACAAATATAGCAATAAAGGTTTTGAAATAGTTTTGTACGTTGCTAATATATGCTTTCAGCTCATCACGATAAGGAAAACTCCTATTGAGGCTATGAGTATATAACCAAGCTTTTTCAAGAATGCGAAGTTGATTTTTTTT
>CAZIPL010000017.1:0-27985 GCA_964541255.1 uncultured Clostridia bacterium
GGACTTTCGCCGCAAATTTTGCGACTGCTCGATTCGAAAGTCGAGCTTGAAAACGGCGGATACCTTGTCATCGAAGAGACAGAAGCGTTGACCGTCATAGACGTCAATACGGGAAGATTTATCGGAAGCGAAAACTTGGAGGAAACGGTGTTCGAAACCAACCTCGAAGCCGCTCAAGCCGTTGCCGCGCAGTTAAGGCTTAGAAATATCGGCGGAATAATCATCGTCGATTTCATAGATATGACGAGCGAGGAACATAAAAAAGCCGTCATGAACGTTTTGACGGAATGCGTGCAAAGAGACAGAGTCAGAACAAACGTCGTCGATATGACGAGCTTGGGACTAGTTGAAATAACGAGAAAAAAGACCAATAAAGAGGTTATAAAACGTCTCAGCCGTCCGTGCCCCGTGTGCGGAGGAAAGGGCTACGTAATGACCAACGAAACCTTGCACAGCATGGTCAGAGCAAAGCTTTTCGAGATGTTTGCCGACAAGGATATTACCTCCGTTCTTATCACCCTTTCGAAAGAAAACGCAGAGGAGTTTTTCGATACGAGAGCATTTACATTCGAAATCTCCGTATTTTGGCAGAATAAGCGTATTTATGTATGTCCAAATGCAACATTTGGACAGAACGACGTCGATATAGCGTGTTTCAAGTCGGACGTAATATCGCTTCCCGACGAAGCAAGATTGCTTTTCTGAGCATCACCGCATTCGTTTGCATTGTTTTTCGAAAAATCGTTGAGCAATAAAAGACTTTATATTGAAAGTATATCGGCGAAAGGATTTATAAAAGCGCTTTCAAATCTTTTTCGAATAGGTCGAGAGTACTTAAAAATTCTTCCAAAATAACAAATATTTCGGGCGTTATGAGTTTTTCTCCGCTGCTTTTGACGGATATTATCTCGATAACGCCCATTTCTATTCCTTTGAGCATCATTTTAGCGATGTGAGAGTTGCTTTCGTCGCAAAAATATTGAGTCGAAACAGAGCATTTTATCATGGCTTTCATTGGTAGCGATAACTTATATATCGCGTCGGATTTATCCGTTGCAATGCTTTTTGCTTTTTCGATAACGTCGCGATAATAGGCAATATGCCCCTCGAGTTTTTGTTTGATTGTTCTGTCGCTTGGAATCTTTTTTATAAGTGTTTCGACGGAATATAGACCAACAGTCGCGGTTTTTGTTATCGCGTGGAGCGCTTCGCGGTCGAAACTTTCTGAGGAATATTCGGTTTTTTCGTTAAAATCGTTCATTGAAATGTCCTTTGATTATTTTTGATATTGTTTTGTGTAAAAGAGTGCGAATATATGCAAAAACAAGTCAAATTCGTTGACAAACGCTTTACTTTATGATAAATTATATAAGGTCGCTCGAAAAGGGTTTTTATAAGTGTGCTTTTTTGCACCACCCGGAAAAGGCAAATATGAAATATTTTCAACGTATTTGTATCGGCGAGCTGGTTTGAGGTACGGCACATGTATGCAGTAATTGTTACCGGCGGAAAGCAGTACAGAGTTTCCGAGAACGATTTCGTTAAAGTTGAAAAGCTTGACGTAAACGTTGGAGACAGCGTAGAGTTTGACGCCATCATGGTCAGCGATAACGGCGAAGTTAAGGTCGGCAGCCCTGTTGAAGGCGCTAAGGTAACTTGCGAAGTTATCCGTCAGGATAAGGACAAAAAAGTCATTATCTATAAGTACAAAGCTAAAAAGAACGAGAGAAGAAGAAACGGTCACAGACAGCCGTATACGCTTCTCAAAGTTACAAGCGTAAAGGCGTAAGGAGGTATTGTCTATGATTATGTTCACATTGTTCGCGCATAAAAAAGGCGTAGGCTCCACTCGTAACGGCAGAGATTCCGAAAGCAAACGCCTCGGAGCTAAGAGAGCAGACGGCGAAACCGTCAGAGCAGGCAACATTCTCGTTCGTCAGCGCGGCACGAGAATCTGGCCCGGAAAGAACGTCGGTATCGGCGGAGATGACACATTGTTCGCATTGACGGACGGCGTAGTCAAATTCGAGAGAAAAGATAAGAGACGTAAACAGGTTTCCGTCTACGAAGCTTAATTAAACAAACCAACAAAGAATCCATCGCAAACGCGGTGGATTTTTTTGCTGTATTGAAAAGTTTTTCCCCTTTAAATAATTCCCAAGGCTCCCACAAAGTAAGAGGAGCCATTGATAAGGATTGTTATTATTAAATCAACGGCGAAAGCTGTGCCACCGCCCTACTGGAAAGAATGCAATCGCCGCCCAATACATATAATTATTATTCGCACCGCCATACGCATATGAACGTTGGCAAGTTGTGGTAGGGCGGGGTGCAACTTTCGCGGAAAATATAATATACTTATTAAACCTTGATTATTGCTACCTTTGAAAGTGTGGTGGGGAAGGCTCCCTTAGTAAGGGAGCTGTCGCCGAACGGCGACTGAGGGATTGATATATTGCCAAATAACATTGTTTTAATGCTACCAACCCTCGTAGGGCGAGGGTACAACTTCCGCCGTTCCTTAAAAAGTTTTCCCAAAATAAATAATATTTCACAATCAAAAAAACTATTGCAATAATACGATAATCAATCAAGGAGAGAATCTTTCTCAAACTAAAAGGAATGAGCTCGGTTCAATACCGAACTCATTCACAAGAAATTCAATATGTAATTTTGTCTAAACTTTTGGGTTTGCTTAAAATTTCGTTTTTCTTATTTATTCCGCTTCAACGTCTTTCTTTTTCAAAAACTGTCTTTTTGAAAGCAAGAGATTGTCGAACGACTTACTTCTTGTCAAGATGAAAATGATAATAAGGCTAACCGCCGTATCGACCAAAAGCACGGAGTTATATGCCATTGACGGCACAAGAGTCATTCCCCAATAAAGTACCCCCGAGATAGAGGAAGAAGCGAATCTTCCGACTCCCGCGATAACCGTTCCGATCATGAGCGACCAAGTTTTGAGCTTGTCGTTGTTTCTGAAAAGCGCCGCGAATCCGCAGCAAGCGTAAGCCAAAGGATAGTCCAAAAGGAATTGGAAAACCCCGAGGAAGTACGGCTTTGCGATAAAGTCCAAAACGCCGTAGACGGCTCCAACGATAACGCCTGCGGGAAGCCCAAAAAGGTAGGAATAAACAAGAAGCGGAATGATTCTGCCGATAGTAACCGAACCGCCGTTAGGCATAGTGAAAACGGTTATGAGGTTCAAAACCATCGATAGCGCGATTGCTATTCCGCCGTAGGTTATCATCGAGGAATTGAACTTTCCTTTTTTGAGGCTCTTAACGGCAAAAGCGAAGATGACGGTTACTGCGACGACGCAGAGAAACACGATTGCTATTTCAAGGAAGCTGTCGAAAATGTCCTTAAAATAGCTTGCTACGTTAGTAAAAAAATCCTTCATATTATCTCCTAAGGCAAGGTCATGAAGCACAATTTAATCCTTGCCCGACCGCCAAGAGATATATTTGCAATAAAAAATCTCGCTTTATATAAAAAGCGAGACGAATATCGATACAAAACATCTTTCCCTGCGCAAGTACTAACTTACAGGTTCAATGGGTATAATCTCAGCTTTTTACGGCACCCCTGACGGCTAAATTGTAAGTTTATTTTACATCTTAGGAAAAAATCGGTCAAGAATTATTGCGGTATTTATCGCAATTTGTTAAAATATTTTTTAAGAAAATTGTTTTGATTTTAATTATTTACTTTCGGAGGAAGATATGTCGAGCTTTTTTGCATACATGAACAGAATGAAATATATTGAGAGATGGTCGCTTATGCGCTCCACGAGAAAAGAAAACATCATGGAGCATAGCCAGCAAGTCGCGATGTTTGCGCACGCGATTGCTCTTATCGGGAACAAGTTGTTTAATAAAAACTATAACGCGGACAGAATCGGAATGATAGCCGTTTATCACGAAACAAGCGAAGTAATCACGGGCGATCTTCCGACGCCTATAAAATATTTTAATCCCGAGATTAAATCTGCATATAAAGCATTGGAAAAAACCTCCGAGGAAAAGCTTATCGGACTTTTGCCCGAAGAGCTTCAAGAGGATTACCGCTCGATTATTTCCGACTTTACCGAAGAAGAATATACCATAATGAAGTGCGCGGATAAGCTTTCCGCATACGTCGAATGCGTCGAAGAGCTAAAGGCAGGCAACCGCGAGTTTGCGAAAGCCGAAAAGAGCATAAAAAAAGAGATCGAAAAATACGATCTTCCCGAAGTTAAGTATTTCATCGAAAAGTTTTTGCCGTCCTTTGAACTTACTTTGGACGAACTCGAATAATACGTAATAAATTATTATGAAAAACGCCAATATAAAAGGAATATTTCTTGCTATTTTGGCAGCCGCGCTTTATGCGATAAACGCGCCTTTTTCCAAAATACTGCTAAGCTTTATGCCGTCCACCTTGATGGCAGGCTTTTTGTATATCGGAGCAGGCATAGGTATGATATTTATCGCGCTCATTAGAAAGATGAGAGATTCCGATGAAAAAGAATCTAAACTCACAAAAGCCGAGCTTCCTTTTACGATCGCGATGATACTTCTCGATATCGCCGCTCCGATTTTTTTGCTTTTAGGACTAAAATCCACTACTTCCGCGAACGCATCGCTTCTCAATAACTTCGAAATAGTCGCAACTGCGATAGTCGCGCTTGTTGTTTTCAAAGAAAGAATCGGGAAGAGGCTTTTTGCGGGGATACTTTTCGTAACGTTATCTTGCGCTATTTTGTCGTTTGAAGACATATCGAGCTTGAAATTTTCTCTCGGCTCGCTGTATATTTTGCTTGCGGCGGTTTGTTGGGGCTTCGAGAACAATTGCACGAGAAAAATATCGACAAAAGATCCCCTTCAAATCGTTCTTTTGAAAGGAGTGTTTTCTGGATTTGGATCTGTAATAATAGGTTTTGTTATAGGGGAACGCATAACGTATCTTTGGAGCGTTTTTGCCGTTCTTGCCGTCGGACTTGTCGCATACGGTTTGAGCATTTTCTTCTACGTTTATGCGCAAAGGCTTTTGGGCGCGGCGCGAACAAGCGCGTATTATGCGATAGCTCCCTTTATCGGCGTTTTGCTTTCAATAGTTATTTTCAAGGATTTGCCAAAAATGGAATTTTTCGTCGCGCTTTTGTTTATGCTTATAGGCGCATGGCTTTGCTCGAGCGACGAGCCGCTTTTAAAAAAGCACCGCCGCGAAAAAGAAGAATCTAATTCCGATTGAAATACTTAATCTCTAATAAAAAACAACGATAGAAACACAAAATATATTTTTAATAAAAGAAAAAATCCGACGTAATAAGTCGGATTTTTCGTTGTGAGGAAGTATATGAAAGTATCGAAATAAGCTTTTAGAAAAATATTGCGTGAATATTTACGCAAGGAAATAGTTTTCGCTTAACGTCAATTCTTTTTGAGGGAAGAACGCGTCCGCTTCTTCTTCGAGAAGCGATATGTTATCGCCGACAGAAAGCTTCGAAACGGAGATTTCGTAAGCGGTTTTTTCTTCTTGCAATGTCTCGTCGAATTTTTTGACGTACTTTCTCGATTGAATACGTCCCTCGATGGCGAGCTTTTCGCCTACTGGGAATTCCTTACAAAACCTTGCGTTTCTTCCCCAAGCGATGCAAGGGATATAGTCCGATTTGTTATAAGACCTGTTCACCGCAAGAAGAATATCGGCAATCTCTCGGTTAAACGGAGTCAAACGATATACCGACGGCTTGCAAATGAAGCCCGAAAGATAAATCATATTGGGGTTTTTGCTTTCGTCGTTCGAAAGAACTTCTCTTACAAAGAGAGTTAAAACGAGTTTCGACTTAACGCCGACCGCTTTGTTATAGCTTCGAAACTGCCCGAAAAGCGTAACCGTAGCGCCGACGGAAAAGTCGGTGGTAGACAGAAGCCTTTCCGAAATGGTAACTGGAATAACGTCCTCTTCGCTTGAAAGCCTCGGCGTTTTGACCGCCGTTTCGTAAAACGCCTCGCCGAAAACCTCGTGAGAAAAAACGGGTTCGGTCGCGACTTTGCCTCTTATGTAAGCTCTGTTGTTTGTTTCGTCATACGACATAAAAATAAGCCTCCTTTTGTTTGTCAGGCGGGGTTTTGTTCTCCGCTTGAATCTATCGTATATTCGCCCTTTAAGATAACGTTTCCGATTGCCGTTATCTCAAAGCCTTTTTCTTTTAATGCGGGAATGAATTTTTTGATTCCCTCGACGATGTTGTCGGCGTTGTTGTGGCATAATATTATGCTTCCCGATTTTGTCTTTGTCGTTACGCGACGATAAATTTCGTCGGACGATATGCCTTTCCAGTCGAGAGAGTCTACGTCCCACTGAATAGGGGTTAGGTTAAGCTCTTTCGATATGAGAATAAGTGCGTTGTCGTATTCCCCGAAAGGCGGCCTAAATAGCGTAACTTTCGTGCCTGAAATACGTTCGATTGTTTCGACGCTTTTTTGAAGCTCTTCACTTTTCTTTTCGTTCGAGAGTTTATTAAAATGCGGGTGCGTTGCCGAATGAGTACCTATCTCATGACCCTCGCTTGCGATTCGTTTCACAAGATCGGGATATTTTTCCGCCCAGAACGATACGAGAAAAAAAGTCGCTTTGACGTTGTTTTCTTTTAATACGTCGAGAATCTTTTCCGTTTTGTCCGCGCCCCACGCCGCGTCGAAGGATAGACCGACAAGATTGTCGTTTCGCGAAACCCTGTATATCGGAGTCAGTCGCTTTTCGCTTGTCGAAACGGGGATTGTGATGCTTGATGCGATGACGGAATAGCATAAAAGCGAAAGAGAAAGCGCAATCGAAAGAATGTTTTTGAGTACGCTTTTCGGAATTGTTTGAAGTTTTCGGATAAGTTTCATTGCTTCCTTTCGAAGCGGCGAGCGTCGTCGGATATGATAATACATCGATTTTCACGCGCAACCTTTACTTATTTGTCGAAGAAAAGTTTTTCGCAGCTTCGTTTTTTATGTGTTAAGATATTTTATTAAAAAGTCGTTTTCCTTATTCCGAAAATCGTTGTAAACGAACGAGAAACTTAAATACAAAATATAGGCTTAATAAATCTCGATTCGATTGAGATTTTTGTAATAGCGAATTATCGAGGATAAAAAGCGTTGAATAATATAGTGCTAATTAAGCTCAATCAACGTATCTTTCAACGTTGAAACAATTAAGAATAACATTGTTTTTAGCTATAATAGATATACGTTCAATCGATAGGAATAAATTTCTTTGCAAGCGAATTTCAAAAATCGGGAAGAGCTACTATAAAATGTCGTAAATCTCACATAAATCTTGACTAAAAAGAAAATACCAAGTATAATATGAACGATAATGTACAATAATTCGTTTTTGGTGAAGTATGCAATATAAAAAACAGGAGACAAAAGAGAAAATTCTATCTTGCGCCTTGGAGGAGTTTTACGTCCACGGCGAGAACAATGCGTCGATAAGACGTATCGCCGAGGGTGCCGATGTCGCGGTAGGGAATATCTATAACTATTTCGACTCTAAGCGTGCGATTTTCGAGGAGCTTATCTCGCCGGTAGCAAAAAGCGTTAGCGAGCATTTCGACAGGCTTTTGGCTTCGGGAATATCGATGAAAGTTTTCGACGAATTCAAAAAGACGACGATACCTTTCATGGTGAGAAACAGACGCGAAATCAAGCTTTTGATGAATACGCAAAACGAAGAGGGGACGAAGTTCAAACAGCAATTCTTCGAGAAGTTCTCCGAAAGGCTCAAAAAAGAGATCGACAGAATAAGAAGTCATGTCAAGAAAGTCCCGATAAGCAAGGAATATTCTCTCGCGCTTTCAAAATCTTTTTTGAACGGCGCTTTCGAGATATTGTTTTCGAGCGACGATTCGAGAAGCGTTTCGGCGATGCTCACAGACTATTTCCAGTTTTTCTTTTCGGGACTCGATAAAAGAATTTAGCAAACGGATTTTAACGCCGCAAAATATTTGCGGCGAATTTTGTAATATATAAAGGGACTATGGACGGGAAAATTTATGTAGCTTTCCGCTTTCACGTCAATATGTATCACTCTTATAGAGGCGAATCGCTTGACGAAAACGGCATCGGAAAGGATATAAGAATAATCAAAAACATCGTTGACGTGTTAAATTTTTATAACGACAACGGCGTCGATATCAACGGAACGTGGGATATAGAGAATTATTATACCCTTGAAAGGGTTATGCCCAAATACTGCCCCGAGCTTTTGGAGAGCTTAAAGGCGCGTAAGCGTCGCGGCGACGAGATCGAAGCGATGAGCTATAACAACGGGCTTTTGACGGTTCTCGACACAGAGGAAGCCAAGCTCGTTTTGTCCGAAATGATAACAAACGAACACGGCAGCGGCTTGATGGATGTTTTCGGCGGATTCGCTCCGATAATACGCCCTCAGGAGTGCATGATGAATTCGTCGCTCATTCCGCTTCTCAAAAACGTAGGAATACAAGCCGTTTCTTTATATTATTCTTCCGTTCCGTTCAACGCGTTTTCAAATTACGTTGCGCCTCTTTCGACGAAAGAAAGATATAATCCGCTTGAAATGAAAAGCACGCTTTCTGCCGATACGATAACGTTGCTTCCGTGCGTAAACAACGGAGATATAATGTTCGGCGGCGGAGCGGCGGGCTATGTTCGAAGTATGCGTAAAAAGCAAAAAGCCGAGGATACGGGAGATTTGCTTCTAATAATCGATATGGACGCCGACGACGAGTTTTGGTATGGTTATCTGTCGAAAAAACCGAGCGACGAGGGGTTCTCGAAAGGTGGTCTTTTCAGGATGATAAAAGCTCTTCAAAAGCTCGATTACGTTGAATTCACAACCCCATACGAATATATGAAAACCCACGAAACGGTGGGAGAAATAACCATTCCTCTCGACACCGCGGACGGCTCGCACGACGGCTATTCGTCGTGGGCGGAGAAGTGGGAAAATACAGACGTATGGAAAAAGATAGAAAGAAGCAGGTTTTTGTCTTATCGCGCTCACGAGATAGTGAAAAGCCGCGGAAAGGAGGATCCTCCCGAGATTTTGGAAGCAAGAAGAAAAAGAATTCTCGCTCTTTCGACGACTCACTTCGGTTTAGCGTCGCCGATTGTCAATAAAGATAGGCTTATGGAGGCGGAAAGGCTTGCCGACGAAGCTTTGGCACTATCGGAAAGCCTAATCGAAAACGAAAAGGAAGTATATGCCGACAACCCGTATATGTATATGGGCGAGGGTGCAAGTAGTCTTGTTTTTATCGAAAGAGACAATCCGCACGGCAGAAAATATATGCTTGACGGGAAGCTGTTGCAAAGCTTCAAGGTCCCGTTTAAGGACGAGGACGGAGTATTTTTGCAAAACGTATCGGGTAAAATCGACTTAAAGCCCGTTCCGTACGACGATTTCGAGGTAGTAACGACAAACGCGAAATCGATAGAAAACAAGCTCGTCAAGGTGTTGTTGACGCCGGGCGGCGGCATAAGAATTTTTTATAAGAACGACCTTTTCGTCAAACGCGCTTTCAAGCCTCAGATAAAATACGGCGGCAAGCTGTTTAGAGGCGAGATGACGGGATATTCGTCATACGACATAGGCGGAATAAAAATGCTGAAAGTCGTAGGCGACGTCAAACTCCCGAACGCCGAAAAGGGCAAGTTCAAGTATACCGTAACGATAACGAGCGAATCGCAAAGCGTATATTTCGACGGCTTTGTGGATATTCCCGAAACGGAGCATAGAGGGTACGATAAGAAAAAAGCCAAACGGCTCGAAGCTACTTACGACAATAGATTCAAAGAAGTTATGCCGTTTGAGATCGTTCCCGCATTTACTTCGAGCGATAAACAGCCTTTCATCGTAACGAAGCATAATTTCTTCGGCGACCAATCGAGGTTCGCGATTAACTTCGGCTCGATAACGCAAAACAGAAGAATGGACTCTTTCAACAACGCCGTAACCTGCGGGTATTTAGCTTTGTCTAACGGCGAAAAGGGAATAATGATTTCGCAAAACGTATTCAAAGACAATAATTTTGCGTTTTGCCCGATGAGAATAAGCTATCTTATCGGCGAGTATTCCGCATCGTTAAATCCTCTCGGAACGTATCACGGCAAGCAGCTCAAAAACGTTTTGTCAAAGCTCGATATTTCGTCCTATATAACGACTTTGGTAGCTACGCAGTTCGACTCTTACGCGCCGTCGTATAACGGAAAGAGAATCGAAGCGCAGTTTATGATAACTCCTTTTTACGGCGAAGCGCCGACCGACGAAATGACGAGAAACGCGTTCTTGTTCGCGTATCCGCCGATTAAAAAATAAAGTCAAGATGTTCTAAATATTCGAAAAAGTCTCGGAGCGTTACGGGGCTTTTTTGAAATATCGAGGGATTTCGAAATACGACAAGTCGCTTTTTCGGATGTTTTCGCACTCGTTTTCGGGATTGTTTTCGGAAAAGCTTTTCAAAATATCCGACGGCAGAGATTTTATGTCGATAGGCGAATTGATATTATTATCGCAGAATGTGTGTTTATTGGAATGAATAAACCTATCGGTTTTGAAATAATGCTTGTTCATATTGACCAAAACTAAAATTTTTGCCATAAAATATTTGATTAAATTTTCTTTGTAGTATATAATAAACAAGTATCGGCAAAAACCGATTTATAAAAAATCAAATACTTTTGGGCTTTTGCTTAAATGTATTCAAGGAGAATAAAAAATGTTAAAGAAAGTAATTTCAGTTCTTCTCGTTCTTGTTTTGGCGCTTTCCTTCACGGCATGCGCTAAGGCTAAGGAATATCCCTACGGCCCCGTTTCTGGCGGTGCTAACGCAAACGATCCCGTCGAAAACAACGGCGGATTTGTCGTAAAGAAAGGGGATTTCATTTATTTTATCAACTCTTCCGAAGCAACTACCGCGACGAACGAGCTCGGCGAAACGCTTAACGGCGCATTGATGAGAGCAAACGCAGACGGAACAAACCCCGTTGCGATTTTCCCTAAGCTTGTTGCCAATACGTCCGGAACGGGACTTTATATTTTCGGCGACACGATTTATTTCACGTCTCCTTGCGACGAGATAAATTCCAAGGGCAAGGTTCAGAACTCTTACCTTGACATTATGAGCGTCAAGCTCGACGGAACGAACGCAACGAAGTACGCTACATTGGGCGCAACGTCCTATCAGATGACCTTCGTTGAGGAAAACGGTGTCGTATACGCTCTTTACGTAAGCAACAACGAAATCAATTCTTTGAAGCTTGACGGAAGCTCCAAGCCCGTAGTTCTTTCTTCGGAATATACTTCCTGCCTTTTCTATAACGGCGGAATCATCGAAGCAAAGACCGTTGACGGCGCTACGGTAGTTTCTTCCGTATCGGCTTCAAACAACAAGACGGAGCTTTTCAACGGCAACGAAAACGGCAGAAAATATACCTATTCGCTCATAAGAGAGGACAACGGCAGAGTTTATTACAGAAAGACCGAATCGGTCGTTACGCTCGAAGACAGCCTTTGCGTAAGAGAGCTTAAAAACGTTTCTACCGAAAGAAAGCTTTTGGAAAACTACACGGGTTCTATCGTTCCCACGAACTATCCTACCGAGGGAATCATCGCTTCTTCTTCCTCTTTAGGAACGGTATTCGTTTCTCTTGACGGAAAAATCACAAAGCTTCGTTCGACGACGACTTCGAGCATGATTAGATCCGACGACAAATATTTGTATTACGGTTCGACTTCCTCTAACGTTTTGACCGTATACAGATATTCTATCGATGAGCTTATGAACGGAGAGGGATTAAGCAGCCAGTTCCTTATCACGGGAATCACGACGGACGAAGACGGCAAAGAGACTATTGCTTACGAAACGGTTTATGCGGCTAACTTCACGACGAACGTCGTTGACGGCAAGCTTTATTACTACGTCAACGTAACGGACGGCACGAAAGTTTTGAAGTGCTATGACGGCGAAACGATCAAGACTATTTCGGTATTAACGGGACTTACTTACTAATAGTTTCAAAAAGGCAAATTTTCCGCTCAAAAGCTTTTTGGGCGGAATTTTTATGTTTTGCGCGAATTTTTGACGTATTTTTGGTCGGGAGTATAAAAACATCGCATAAACGCTTTGAGTTTTTTCTAAAAATATATTAAAATAAAAGAAAAATAGCCGTTCTTTTTTGGACGGTAAAGTGTTTATTATTTCATAATAAAGATTACGAAAGGGTTTTTTATATATAATGGTAAAACTTGAAATAACCAACATTAAAGTCAGACTCGATAGGGCGATAATGTCCAATCTCGGCGTAAGCTATGCAAAAGCAATGTCGATGATAACGGACAAAGACGTTAAGGTCAACGGAAAGCGCGTCAAGGAAAACGTCATACTCTATGAGGGGGACGTTATAGAAATATACACCAACTTGGAACGCGAAATAGATATATTCTATGAGGACAACAATATTTTGGTCGCATATAAAGACTTCGGTCTTTCTACCTACGATCTTTTGGAAAAACTCATCACAACGCGCCAAGAGCTTCACGCCGTTCATAGACTCGACACCAACACGCAAGGGCTTATTCTTTATGCGAAAAATCAAACCGCATACGACGAGCTTTTGGATGTATTCGAAAGAAGAGAGCTTTTGAAAGAGTATCTTTGCGTTGTCGTCGGTGAAATGGAAAAGGATTCCGATAAGCTTATCGGCTACTTAAAAAAGGACTCTGCTAAAGGCGAGGTTGAAGTATACGATTTCCCGGGAAACGGCAGAGAGATGATTTTCACCGAATATTCCGTCGTAGAAAGATATATCGGCTTTACTCTCGTCAACGTCATTTTGCATACCGGCAAAACGCACCAGATCCGTGCGCATTTGGCTCATATCGGACATCCGATCGTGGGGGACACCAAGTACGGCGATATAAAGACAAACAAGAGACTCAAACTCAAACGTCAAGAGCTTGTCGCATATAAAATCGGCTTCAACGAACCCGAGGGCGCACTTTCTTATTTGGCGCATAAAACCTTTGAATTGAGCCGTCCCGAAGAACGCCTTTCGTCGATAAAGATGCTTCCTAAACGCGGCTGAAAAAAACAACCGAAAATCACAAAAGAGCATTTTATTTTACGGAAAAACAAATAGCAAAAATTAAAGCAAGGATTCCCTTGCTTTTTTTATACCGAAAAACAACGTGGCGGGAAATATCTTTTGAAACGCGGCTGATGTTAGGTGTTTTTATGCGTGCGGTGCTTTTTCAAGAAGTGATTTTTTTAAGTAAAAAACCGATTTTTTAGGAATAAAAGTATATTTGTGCTTGAACGCTATAATCTTGCGATGATAATACTATCGGATTTTTTATTGTAAAAAATATAATCTTCTTTTTTTTCTTAAAGTAATTTTCAAAAAAATTGCGTTATAAATTAAGAAATATTGTGAAAATTTCAAAAAAGTCGGTTAAAACACTTTACAATTACATAAGTTATGATATAATACCCTAAGGTTATAAGCCGAAAGAAAAAATCACACGTCAATCGGAGATAATTATGGATAAATATATCAAATGCCCGAGATGCGAAATCAACTATATTTTGGAAAAACAGAAGCTTTGCGACGTATGCAAAGCCGAATTGAAGCTTGCTCCCGATAAGTATAGCGAAGAGGACGAAGAAATGATACTTTGTCCGATTTGCAAAAAGAACTACATTTTCCCCGACGAAGATATGTGTTCGTCTTGCCGCGAGAATGACGGAGAGCCTGTTGACGACGTTGACGAGAAAGAGCCGGATCTCGAATCCGACGAAGAGTGGAGAACTTATCTTGACGACGACAAAGAAACGTCCGTAGACGACGATGACGAAGAGCTTTCTTTGGACGCGCTCGAAGACGAGGAGCGTTCCGAAAGAGACGAAGACGAAGAGTATGACGACTTCGGCGGAAGCCTTGACGATTATGACGATAACTTCGACGACATCGACGATGACGAAGACGTCGATGAAGACGAAGACGCAAACGACGAGGACGACGAATAAGAAAACCGCGTTTTTGCGAATAAAAGCTCACGCTTTTTCCCATAATTAAAGAAAGGAGAAAAGCATGAGAAAGAGAGTATTTACGCAAAACGAAGTCAAAAAATGTATAGAAGAGCTTGTCGGCAAGAACGTATCGCTCAAAATTCACGTCGGCAGGAATAGGTTTTCGACGAAAAGCGGCAAAATAACGTCGCTATATCCGTCGATGTTCGTGTTAAGCTCCGAAGAGGGTAACAGCGTTTTTCCGTATTCTTCGGTCGCTTGCAAAGACGTAACGATAAACGTAGAATAAAAAATAGCAATTGCGTCGTAAAGACTTATAATCTTTGCGACGTTTTTTATTGTCAAAAAAAAGACGTAAATATAACCGCAGATGAATAATACCTAAATGCTCTTTCAAAAAGCTGTTCTTAAAAAAACAACCTCGCATAAAATATTATATAAAATCTTTGTTTTAGGGGGCAATATGTCTATTACGACTGAGTTTAAGGAACTAAATGCGGTGAATATTTTTGATCGAGAGCTTAAAAAAGACAGCATAACGCTCAGAATGTCGGACAATATGAGCGTCGGCTTTTCGAAAGTTTTGGAAAAACGTGCAACTTTATACGTTGAAAGCGTGGATGTTAACGACGACGCCGTTTCTTGTGTTCTCGGAGTCAACGTCAACGTGGTATTTGTCGATCTCAAAGGCACGATAAGACAAGCGGCGTATAACGGAAGCGTGGCGAAAACATATCGAATCGACGGCATAAGCGAAAAGGACGATATTATTTTGCGAGCGTTCGTAAACAATCTTGAAATAGACAAAATAGTCGGCGAGGATTTGACGTTGACTCTTTTTTATACTCTTTCGGGGATTGTTTTTGAAAGGGCTCGCTTTTCCGCTTTGACGTCGCTTGACGGTGCGTATTCGAAAAAGAAGAGAATAAAAAACATCTCTACCGTAAAGATAACAAAGCTTCCGCTTTCGATTCTCGAAACGATAGAAAACGCCGAAGACGTCAATTACGTTTTATCTTCTTCGTCGTCGATAAAAAGCATTTCCGCAAAAGCAAAACTTGACGAGGTGGAAATTATCTGCGAGGTAGAGGCAAGCGTTACATATCTCAAAAACGGCGACGACAACGAGTTCGTAACCCTTTCGAAGAGCTTCGAATACGTAGAAAGCTTCGAGGTCGCAAACGCGAAAGAAGAGGACTCCGTCATGGTTTTCCCGTCTGAGAAAAACACTCTCGTAAGTTTTTCCGAAGAAGACAAAACGTTTGATGTAAAGTGCGAATTTATAATTTCCGCTGCGGTAACGAAAGAAGAAGAATCGGAGATTATAACGGAAGTTTTCAGCAAAGAAAACGAGCTTTTGACGTCTTTCGAAGTAGTCGGACTAAATAACTTCGATGGCGTTTTGTCGTCGAGTAATTCCGACAGCGCGAACTATGCGATCGAAGATTTAAGCGGCGTAGTCGCAACGCTTAACAAAAGCGCGGAGTTTATCAATATAAACAGGGAAGAAAACGCTTTAAGCGTTGATGTTTTGGCAAATCTTTCGACGGTTGTGAATATCGACGGCAGCTATATATCACGCGATTTCGACGTTCCGATAAATATTATCGTGCCTACCGACGAAAAGGAACGAGATTATATCGCCGAGCTTTTCGTAACGGGCGGAGAGGTTGTCAAAAACGGCGACGGCGTTATCGCAAGCGTAACGGTTATGGCGAATCTAAACGCAATATCGAAAGAAACGGTTTCAGTCATAACTGCATTGGAGGTTGGCGAAGAAAAGACCAAGGACTGCAAAGCCATAGTTATTTACGTTGCAAAAGGCGGAGAAAGCGAGATTGACTTAGCAAGAAAAGTAAACTTAACTCCCGACGAAATCGCCGAGCAAGAAAACTTGACATATCCTTTAAGCGAGGGACAAAAGATAGTTTTATACAGAAAGCGTTCTTAAAACGAAAAGCTTAGTCGTTTTCGACATAAAAAATTTAAATAGTCATATACTTTTTCTATGAGAATAGTGGTAACTGGCGGCGGAAGCGGCGGACATATTTTCCCGATATTTTCCTTGCTTCCGCAATTATTAAAAAACGGCGAAGTGTTTTACGTCGGAGAAAAGGGCGGAAAGGAAGAAGAGTTTTCGAAAAAATACGAAGTGCCGTTTTTCGGAATCTCGGAGACAAAGCTTCAAAGGGGAAAAATCGCGGAGAATTTATCTATCCCGAAAAAGCTTTTTGAAAGCGTCAAAGAAGCGCTTGTCATCTTAAAAAAGCTTGACGCGGACGTTCTTTTTTCAAAGGGCGGATATGTGGCGTTGCCTGTCGTTTTGGCGGCAAAAAAGCTGAATATCCCGATTGTTATTCACGAGTCCGATATAAACTTCGGACTTTCGAACAGAATAAGCCTTTTCTTTGCAGAAAAAGCGCTGACTTCTTTTAAGATAAAAAGCGGTGAAAAATTCGTCGTAACGTCTGCTCCTATTCGGGATGAGATTTTACTTGCCAAAAAAGAAGATCTGTTTTTCGATAAGAAGCCCGTGCTTCTGATTTTAGGCGGCTCGCTCGGCGCAAGCGAGCTTAACGAATACGTCAAGAATAACAAGGAAAGGCTTCAAAAAGACTTCAACGTTGTCCTAATAAGCGGCGAGAATAAAGGCGTGGCAAAAAAAGAATCGGGATACATCGAAACGCCCTTTCAAGAAAACATCGGGAAATATCTCGCGTCTTCCGACGTTTGCATATCGCGCGGCGGTGCCGGAACGCTTTTTGAACTTGCGATAAAACGCGTTCCGTCGGTTATCGTGCCGCTTAACAATTCTGCAAGCCGCGGCGAACAAAAAAAGAACGCGGAATATTTTGCAAACCGCGGAATTTTTTTGCTACACGACGAGAAAAACGATCTTCTCGAAGAAGCAAAAAAAGTATTTCTTGAGAAAGAAAAATATATAAAAGCTATGGAAAATAGCGACATTGCGGACGGTAAAGACAAAATCGTAGAAGAAATTCTATCCGCCGCAAGAGGGAAGAACAAGAATTGATTGCGTTTAATAATTTGAAAATCCGCATACTTCCTAAGCTTTTTTTGGGGTGGGTTTTCGGATAAAAAAACAAATCGATATGGTTAAAAACTAATATTATCTTCAAATGAAAAAAGAAAACCCGACTTGAGTTTGATATGCTCGCGAAAAGTAGGATTTTACTTTATTATGAAACAAACAAGCAAAAACGTCCGAAAAATCGGACGTTTTTGCTTGTTATCCATTGTTATTGCGATTATGCTCAAAATATGTTGCAATTCTTTTTTTCGAAGCTTTGCCAATAACTCTTAAGATTACGGCTTTGTTGCGTTTTTTTTAGGATAAAAGCTAAGAAAAATTATTCTTTATGCGTTTATTATTTCGTTTGATATTTTTTCTTATATTTATCTATCGTATATTGAATGGTTTCGATAGCTTCCTCTTTGCCGCCTACGTCGTTGACGACGGTGGATTTTCCTTCAAGCTCTTTATAGACGGAGAAGAAGTGTTTCAGCTCGTCGAAGATGTGCTGCGGAAGCTCTGAGATGTCCTTATACATCGTGTACGTCGGGTCCCCGAAAGGTATTGCGATAATCTTTTCGTCGTTCGCGCCGCAGTCGCGCATTCTGATTACGCCGATAGGGTAACATCTGACAAGAACGGACGGGTCGATACTTTCCGAGCAAAGGATAAGAACGTCGAGAGGGTCTCCGTCGTCGGCAAGGGTGCGAGGGATAAATCCGTAATTCATAGGATAATGCGTCGCCGTAAAAAGCACTCTGTCGAGGATTATCATTCCCGTAGCTTTGTCAAGCTCGTATTTTTTCTTGCTGCCCTTCGTTATTTCGACTACCGCGATAAAATCCGTCGGAGCGATGCGTTTTTCGTCTATGTCGTGCATTATATTCATATCACAATCTCCTTTGAAATAGAAAAAGAATCAATATAAAAGCTCTGCGATTTTTCCCAAGAATTGCTTGGAAGTAAGCTTAACGGGGGTAACTCCGTCTTTTTTGAAAAGGGGAACGAGATCGCCCGTCATAAATCCGCTTTCGATAGTCTGAATTGTCGCTTTTTCGACCTTTTCCGCAAAAGCCGAAAGCTCGGGATTGTTGTCAAGCTCGCCTCGTTTTTTCAACGCGCCCGTCCATGCAAATATAGTCGCGCAAGGGTTGGTTGATGTTTCTTCGCCCGATAAATATTTATAATAATGTCTCGTAACGGTGCCGTGCGCCGCTTCGTATTCGTAATTTCCGTCGGGGGAAACGAGAACGCTTGTCATCATGGCAAGCGAGCCGTATGCCGTTGCTATCATATCCGACATAACGTCGCCGTCATAGTTTTTGCACGCCCAGATAAATCCGCCCTCGCTTCTTATTACGCGAGCCACCGCGTCGTCGATGAGTGTGTAGTTATAAGATATTCTCGCTTTTTCGAATTTTTCTTTATATTCCGTTTCGTAAAGATAAGAAAATACGTCCTTGAATCGGTGGTCGTAGGTTTTCGAGATAGTATCTTTCGCGGAGAACCAAAGGTCGAGCTTTGTCGAAAGCGCGTAATCGAAGCACGTTTTCGCAAACGAATAAATGGAATTGTCGGTGTTATGCATGCCCGAAATTATGCCGTCGGTATCCTTGAAATCGAAAATTCTTATGCGCTTTTCCATATCGCCCGTCGTTACGACAAGCTCGGCTAGACTTCCCTTTTCGACGTACGCTTCGACCGATTTATAAATATCTCCGTAAGCGTGCCTTGCGATGACGATAGGCTTTTTCCAAGTGGGGATATAAGGCGTAATGCCGTCGATAATTATCGGCGTTCTGAATACCGTGCCGTCAAGAATGGCTCTTATCGTCGCATTGGGAGAGGGATATAACGCTTTGAGGTTATATTCAACTTCTCTCTGTTTGTTCGCTGTGATAGTCGCGCACTTTACGCCGACGCGATATTTTTTAATCGCTTCGCCTGCAAGATATGTTATCTTGTCGTCCGTTTCGTCTCTGTTTTTGAGAGAAAGGTCGTAATACTCCGTGTTAAGCTCGACAAAGGGGGATAAAAGAATATCCTTAATCATTTGCCATAAAACTCTCGTCATTTCGTCGCCGTCTATTTCGACGATTGGCGTAACGTATTTTATCTTTTCCATAAGCCACCTATATTTATCCATTAAAAAGCATAATCGATCGATTGCGTCTTTCAATGTATGAGATTCGACGTGTATTTTTATTTTACTTTATTTTATTAAAGAAAACCGTTCTTGTCAAATATATGTCGAGCCAAACATAAAAATATCGAAGTTTTTTGTAATAAACAAAAGTATCATTTTGAGACTGCTATTCGAAATATCGCTTTCGACAAAAAGAAAAAGAACGTGAGCGTTTTCTTATATATAATTAGCTTGTCCGCAAAACGGCGTTTAATTATATGAACATTTGCGTTTTTTCGGTATCGGTTGATAGTCTCGCAATTGAGTTTCAACCTATCAATTTATAATCTAGTATTAAGCTTAATCATAATACTAAATCATGAAGCTGATGTATTGCTTATTTCTCTAAAACCGAAAATACCGCGATGTTTGGCGGACAAAAAACTATTCGGAGGAAACCATGAAAAAAGAAGAGAAGAATTTAGATATACCCTTTTTGATATTCGTCGCCATGCTTTTAATAGCGCTTGTCGTTACGGCGGTAGCGATGTATGTTCAAGGCAAGGATTTCCCCGTTGCCGACCAATCTCCAAGCCCCGACGCAAGTCCTTTTGAAAGCGAAAATCCGAATAAAGATTTGCCGCTTCCCGACGTAGAAGAACCCGTTTCGCCGAGTTTTTCTTATTCGCTTCCTCGTCACGCGACGACATCGCTTTCTTCAGATATATCGTGGGATATGACAATCGGCGGAAGCGGCACGGACGTTGTTTGCGATGCTACGATGCTCGATAAACTATATATTTTCGGCACGACGACTTCGAAAGATTTCGATATGAAAGGGAACGGTACGAGCGACCTTTTTGTCGCTGTCATGGACGGAGATCTTCTTTGCGACGTCGTTACATTCGGCGGCGAAAAAGACGACGTATGCCTTTTCGCAAAGCCATGCTACGGCAATTTCGGCACGACATTTATCGTGCTGTCGCAAAGCGGAGAAAACACGCTTGACATACATATTCTGCCAATCGACACTATGTCGCCTCTTTCAAAGGCTATTTCGTTTGACGGAAAAGTCAAATATATAAAAGCCGTTGCTTTGCAAGGAAGCGTCGTCGTTTTAATAAACGTCGACGGCAACGCGATGCTTTTTGAAATAACAAGCGGCGGAGAAACACGGGAGATTTCTTTCGAAAAAGATGGCGAGGGGAAAGACTTGCTTGTAATGGGAAACAGAGCGTTTATCCTTGCGACGGTTTCGAAAAAAGATAGGCTTACGGAAATAATCACCGTCGATATAAAGGGGAAGACGGGCGCAAGCTGCAATATTTTTTCCGACAAGGCAAGAACGGCTATATCGATTACGCCCGACGAAAACGGTTATATCGTTCCGTATAAAAGGGTGTCCGACGCGAAAACAATATTCGGAGTTATGCACCTAAACAGAGATTTTCTCATCGATTTCGACCATGAGGTGTCGGGCGCAGATTACGACGAAATAGCCGTCTTTTGCGACCAAGGCGTGACGAAGCTTAAAGGTTATCACATATTTTGTACGACCAAAACCTCGACGGGATATAAAACGACTTACGAAAACATATGCACGCACGGCGACCTCAACGGCTTTTCGGGTGAGCTTTTGGAAAACGTCTTGCCAAAATATTGCTATACTTCGAAAAGTGGAGCTGTGATACTTGGCGATATAACGAAAGAGGGGAAGAGCAATATCTATATGGCTGTTTTTTCGTCAAACTTTTCGCTTCAAGAAGAGTATGTTTTCGGCGGAAACGGCAACGACGTCGCGATAAAGGGGATAATCGACAATAACGGTGACTTTTTGATATTAAGTAATTCAACCTCTATTGACGGCGATATATCGTATAATTTCGGAAAATCCGACGCGTGGATTATTAAATGCGGAAAGTAGGATAATGGCTTCGCGTTTTAATGAAAAAGCGAAAAAAGAATAGTATTGCGTTTCGAAAACCATATAACAATAAACCCGTCGGCAAAATATAAGTCGGCGGGTTTTAGTTTATCATAATACAAGAAGTTTATGTTTTAAGACAAATTGCTTCTTCAAAAATATATATAAACTACGGTTGATTGTTTTTGAAGCTGTCGGGGAGATAGCTTTCGAAAATTATATTGTCGCAATATTGTTTAAGTTCTTCTTCGCGTGATTTTGACGTAACCGTCCACGCGATGATTTCTCTGCCTTTTTTGCGTTCTCTTTCGACGGCGTTTTTCGGCATATATTTTTGATCGAAAGAAACGAAATCGGGCTTTGTCAATCCGTTTAGCAAAAGGTTATTGAGCATAAAGCAGTTGAATTTAGACTGTCCCGATTTTTCGTCGAGCTTTGTCGCGAGCTGTCCGCGAAGAATGTCTGGCGCGTTATCCTTAAACCACTTTACCGAAAGGGGATTGAAAGACTGCACGGCAAATTCGCCGTCATAATCTTTGACGATGTCATATAACGCCTTTTCAAGGACGCCGACTTTTGTGGAGGTGGATTTTATTTCGATAAGAAGAGGCGAGCGGTTTTTCGCTATAGGAAGAAGCTCTGTCAAAATAGGTACTTTTTCGTCCGTCGAAAGAAGCCTTTGCTCTTTAATTTCGCTAAGCGTGCAGTCGGTGATTTTCTTGTTTAGTCCCGTCATACGCGTCAAAGTGTCGTCGTGATGAATAATGACATGTCCGTCGGATGAAATGTGTACGTCTATTTCGATTGCAAGATTCTCTCTCGCCGCGTTTTCGAATGCCGTAAGGGAGTTTTCGGGGGCGTCTCCCCAAAGTCCTCTGTGAGCGATTTTCGTAGTTCTTAGCCAATGACCTTTTGGAATTCTGCTTTTCATATAATTAAGCTCCGAAATAAAACTTCTATTTAAGTATAATACTTTTTTATGTATATTGCAATACCAAAAACAATTATCGGTTGGCTGATTATAGATTATTTTATCATCGAATGTTTTTGCAAAAAATGTTTGAAACGATATATAAAAAGATTTTTTCGAAAAATAAAATTCGAGAAATAAAGCTCGCATAAAAATAATTGCCAATTCGCAGTTTTTCCTATATAATTATAAAAGCGGAGGAATTATGTCGGAAAAAAACATCAGAAACTTTTGCATAATAGCTCATATAGATCACGGGAAATCGACTCTTGCCGATAGACTTATCGAAAGATGCGGAACGGTAGATAAAAGAGATATGGAAGATCAGCTCCTTGACGGAATGGAGCTTGAAAGAGAGCGCGGAATAACGATAAAGCTGACGCCCGTTCGTATGCACTATACGCTTGACGGTGTGGATTACGAGCTTAATCTTATCGACACCCCGGGACACGTAGACTTCACATACGAAGTATCTCGTTCTTTGGCGGCGTGCGAGGGTGCGGTTTTGGTCGTAGACGCAACTCAGGGCGTCGAAGCGCAGACCCTTGCCAACGTATATTTGGCGCTTGACAATAACTTGGAGATAATCCCGGTAATCAACAAAATAGATTTGGCTTCGGCAAACGTCGAGGGAACAAAAGCGGAGATAGAGGACGAAATAGGTCTTTCTTGCGAGGACGCGCCGTTGATTTCGGCAAAAGAGGGGCTTAATATCGACGACGTTTTGAAGGCGATAATAAAATACGTTCCCGCGCCCAAGCGCGAAGTCGATAAGCCTTTGAAAGCGCTTATTTTCGATAGCTATTACGACAACTATAAGGGAGTGATCTGTTTTGTCAGAGTCGTCGAGGGAACGGTTAAGCCTGGCGATAAGATAAGAGCCATGAGAACGGACAAAGTTTTCGAGGTGACGGAAGTCGGTCATTTCAGCCCGAATCTCGTCGCAGACCCGATTTTGATTGCGGGGGAAGTAGGCTACATTGCCGCGAGCATAAAGAGCGTTCAGGAAACTTCCGTCGGAGATACTTTGACGTATGTCGAAAACGGCGCGACGGAACCGCTTCCCGGATATAAAAAAGTTTTGCCGATGGTATATAGCGGAGTTTATCCTCTCGACGGATCGAAATTCAACGACCTTAAGGACGCGCTTTTGAAGCTCAACTTAAACGACGCGGCGTTGCAGTTCGAGCCTGACGTATCGCAAGCACTCGGCTTTGGCTTCCGTTGCGGCTTTTTGGGGCTTTTGCATATGGAAATCATTCAGGAGCGTATCGAAAGAGAGTTTAACCTCGACATAATCACGACGACTCCGTCTGTTTCCTATAAGGTATTCAAAACGGACGGGGAACAGATTTACGTCGATAACCCGACTCATTTGCCGCCCGTTGCCGAAATTGACCATATCGACGAGCCTATCGTCGAGGCGAGTATATTTACGCCGCCCGAATACGTCGGTGCCGTTATGGAGCTTTGCCAAGCAAAGCGCGGAAACTTCATCAATATGACCTATTTAGAGGCAAAGCGCGTTAAGCTTTTGTATACCATTCCGCTCAACGAGATAGTATACGACTTCTTCGATGGTTTGAAGTCGAGAACGAGAGGTTATGCGTCACTCGATTACGAAATGAAAGGCTATCAAACCTCCGATCTTGTCAAGCTCGATATGATGCTAAACGGCGAAATCTGCGACGCACTTTCGATTATCGTCCATAGGGATAAGTCCTATCAGATGGGTAGATCGATAGCGGAAAAGCTCAAAGAGGTAATTCCTCGTCAGCTTTTCGAAGTTCCCATTCAAGCGGCAATCGGCGGAAAGATTATCGCGAGAGAGACCGTCAAAGCAATGCGAAAGGACGTTTTGGCGAAATGCTACGGCGGCGATATAACGAGAAAGAAGAAACTTCTCGAAAAGCAGAAAGAGGGCAAGAAGCGTATGCGCCAAGTAGGATCTGTCGAAATCCCGAGCGAAGCGTTCACTTCCATTTTGAAGCTTGACAGCTAAATATCTACTTTCAACGGATAAACAAAGCTTTCGTAGAGTTTTTTGCGAAAGCTTTTTGAATGAAAAACAATATGATAAAATCTTTGATATTCGATCTTGACGGCACTTTGGCAGACACTATCGGTGACGTCGCATATATAGGAAATCTCGCTCTTGAAGCGTTTTCTTTGGGGGAAATCCCGACGGAAAAATATAAAAGCTTTGTCGGCGACGGCGCAAAAAAGCTTTGCGAAAGAATGCTTTCTTATCATGGCATAATTAATGACGATAAAACGGAAAAGCTTTTAGGAAAATACTTGTCGGTATACGACGAAAACGAGGGCAAGCATATAAAAGAATATGTCGGCATGAAAGAAACTTTGGATATTCTTTCAAAAAAGGGCGTCAGATTTTTCGTTATATCCAATAAGCCTTGCAAAAACGTCGTGAGCGCTTTGAAGCTTCTTTATCCCGACATATATTTTGAAAAAATAATCGGCGGCGACAGTGGCTTTCCGATGAAGCCCGACGTTACTTCTTTGGAATATATCTTGAAAGAGTTTAGCCTAAAAAAAGAAGAAGTTGCATATATAGGCGACGGCGATGCCGACGTGAAGCTATCGCAAAACACCGAAGTTTTCGGAATAGGCTGCCTTTGGGGATATAGAAAAAAAGAAGAACTCGAAGCTTTAGGGGCAACGGTTTTTGCTAAAATACCGCAAGATATAATAAGAATTATTGAAAAAGCCTAAAATTCTTCTTGAAAATAGATAACGAAAAAACTATTATGAAAAAAGTCGTAAACTTTCAAAACGGTTTACGACTTATATTTTTATTAGAAATATTTTATTTGCGGTTTTGTTTTGTTGCCGAGGAATTTTATGTAAATAGTCTTTATTTATAAGCAAAGACTTATCAAAAAAACATATTTGAACAATCACAGTCTTTCAATTGATTCGAAATCAAAAGATACCGCAATCGATTAGCAAAGATCGAGTGGTCTTTTTATTCTTCCTTTTCGGATTTTTTGTTTGCGATTTTCGTAAGCAAAAACGACGCGACGGCAAACAAAATCAAAAGCGCGATTGCGATATAGCCCTCTGCGTTAAATGTAAAGGTGTTTTGATATAGGCACGGAATAGAGCCTATGCAAAAACCGAGAATCGCGTAATAGGACGTGACGTAAAATTTTTCGAGTAATTTTGAAATGACGTAAGAAAAAACGAAAAATCCGATGACAACGCCGACGGCAAACGGAAGAAGTATTCCTACGTTGTGCCAAAAAACGGAGAAGTCCAAAATAGTCGCAACGGCGTTCAAAACGATTTTATATCCGCCCATAAGCATAAGAACAAGAGAACCCGAAATGCCGGGGATTATCATCGTTCCCGCAGCGACGAAACCGAAAAGCAAGAGAAGCAGAACGCTTTTGACGCTTATATCGATAGAATCCATCTGAGCAAAATCGCCGAAAATCTTGAAATAGGCAAGAACGAGCGAGAAGATTAACGTAACGCCGAATGCGATAAATGCGGGGGCTTTGGGCTTTTCTTTTTCGTTTGCCTCTTTGAATAGTTCGGGGAGCGTTCCGATAATAAGCCCCATAAATGAAAAGCACGTTGCGACGATATATCTTTCGAAGAAAAAGGACAGAACTACCGCAAAAATAAGAATACCCGCCAAAATTCCGAGTAGATAGGGTATCAAGAATTTGAGGTTTTCTTTGAGATTATCGAATCGTTTATTTTTAATGTCGGGGATAAGCTCGCCGACCGCCTTGACGAGAGTTTCGTATTTGTTGGTTATGACGGCAATCGTGCCGCCGGATAGCCCCGGGACGACGTTCGCCGCGCCCATGCCCATTCCGCTGAAAAAGACGTTCAAATAATTCATGTTAAAACCTTCTGTAATACCTTTTTTGTTTATATTATAACCTAAGAAGCAATCTTTTGTCTATCGACAAAATCTTCGCAAAACGCTTCGCTTTTGCCAAAAGCTTACAAAGGCTCCCTTAGTAAGGGAGCTGTCTGCGGAGCAGACTGAGGGATTGTTGTATATAATGTTCTAACCCCTTGCAAGCAATGCGTAATCTTCTTTTAATAAACACATTTTAATGTAAAACAGTTGCAAAGTCAACGGAAAGAAAGTAAAATAGAATTTATGGACGAAAGACAACTGTTGGGCGGAGTAAGAAAAGCCGTTGAAGATTTTGATTTGATAAAAAGCGGCGATAAAATCGCAGTCGGCGTATCGGGCGGTAAAGACAGCCTGACGCTTTTGTATGCGCTTGCGAAACTTTCGCGTTTTTTGCCCGAAAAGTTTGAACTTATCGCGATAATGATCGACTTGGGCTTTGAAGAAACGGATAGAGAACAGATAGAAAAAATCAGGGCTTTTGCTAAAACTTTAGGCGTAACGCTTCACGTTATAAATACCGATATAGGCAAAATTGTTTTTGACGTAAGGGAAGAAAAAAGCCCTTGCAGCCTTTGCGCAAAGCTAAGGCGAGGCGCACTCAATAAGGCTGCAAAGGAGCTTGGTTGCAATAAGGTCGCCCTCGCACATTCCATTGATGATTTTATCGAAACGATGCTTTTGTCCTTGACGTTCGAGGGGAGAATTTCGACGATTCCCGCAGAAAGCTATCTGACTAACGTCGGGCTTTTTGTAATTAGACCTATGATGTATATCGACGAAAAGGACGTTATATCTTTTTCAAAGGATTTTCCGATACTTTTCAATCCTTGCCCTGCAGATAAGCATACCAAGAGGCAATACATAAAAGAGCTTGTCGGAAAGATTGACGAAGAAACAAACGGCGGAAAAGAGAGAATGCGCCGTGCAACTATAGAATTAGTGAAAGAGAATTGGAAAAAGAGCAAATAAACAACTTAATAACTCTCTGCGGAAAAGGTGACGAAGCTGCCATGGAAAAGCTTTACACGGGCGTAGGTAAGCTTATATATACCTTTGTTTTGTCATACGTCAAATCGAAAGAGACGGCGGAGGACGTTATGCAAGAGACCTTTTTGAAGCTTTTCACTAAGCCCAAAACGATGACGGACAAAGACAACGGACTTGCGTATATAATGACGATTGCGCGGAACGTTTCCTTGAACGTGATAAGAAAAAACAAACGGCAGATTCCATCGTCCGACGAAGAGCTTGTGTTTTTCGGCGGACAAGACGTTAAGCCGATAGAGGAAAAGTCGGTGCTTAAAGAAGCGCTCGCAATACTTTCCGACGAGGAAAGGAGAGTTCTTGTTTTGAGTCAAGCATACGGATTTACTTTCGAAGAGGTTTCGAAGATTATGGGAACATCCGTTGCGACGGTCAAACGAAGATCGAAAGCGGCAAAAGATAAGCTTAACGAATTTGAAAACTTATAAAAAAAATAATTTTTTGATACTAAATCAATCTCAGAGTTGTTTATTAAACGGTATGAATGAAAAGGAAATAATCGAAAACATAATACTTGAAACGGAAAAAGTGGAGCTTCCGCAAAAACCGCTTCAGAACGTTCTTCGAGAAATGAGGAAAACAAAAGCCTCGAAAACGACGACGAAGCCTTTCTATAGAAGAAAAGCGTTCGTGTCTGCGTGCGCGTGCGTAGTGGCGGCGGTTTTGATAATTCCCGTTGCGATGTTAAGCAGCATTTTCGGCGGAACAAAGATGTCTAACGAGCCAAATCCGCAAAAGACTTCTCCCGTCGCACCGTTTGAAAGCGAAAGAAGTGTTACGGTCGATTCGTCTGATTTTGGGAGGCTTAGAAGCGAAAACGGAATTTTGTTCCCCGATAGTATCGACGGAATAGTCCCGAATTGCAGCGCGTATACCGTTGACGGCAATGCCGAAGCGATAAGCTTTACTTACGGCTTATTGTGTGAGCTGGAAATTA
>CAZIPL010000018.1:0-27052 GCA_964541255.1 uncultured Clostridia bacterium
TAAAACGTAGGTAATAGCGATAAATAAAGGGTATTAACGTTTTGGCGGAAAGTTAGGGATTCGAACCCCAGGAGGCTATTAACCTCAACGGTTTTCAAGACCGCCGCATTCGACCACTCTGCCAACTTTCCAAAGCTTTCTTAGTATATCAAACAATTTTCGATTTGTCAAAAACTTTTCGGCATATCAAGTACTTTTATATGTTATTGTTATTTATTCTTAATTGTTATTCTTTTATATTAGATACTATTTCGAAATAAATCTATAGATATAAAGATAGTGTAGCTAAAAATACAAATCAATACTCCATCACATTGGAAATAACAGTTCTGAGCAAAAAGTAGATCTTATAAAGTAGCTATAAAACTAACACCTATTGATATCACAGCGACATATCTGCCCTATCGTCATATACCATTATCGAAAGAATCGTCATCAAAACCCAAATAGCAAGGGTAACAAACGTTGCAAGTAGAGATTCGGTTACGGTTGCTTCTATATATAGCTTTAAGGCATATTCTTGGAAAACAAATGGCGTAAAAAATATTATGCCTACTTTTTCGAACGCCGTACTTCCGAAAAGCAAAATCACAAGACAAAGCGCAAACGGAATGCTGCTGTTCTTCATAAGAGCAGTTAAAGACATCAAAATCAAAAGGAAGAAAATTATTACTTCCATAACGCAAAGCGCCGCCAAAACCACATCACCAAAGGATACATAAGCAATTTTAATATAGCCTAAAGATACTGCCTCGCGAGGATATACCAATATTGCAAGAGCGCCGTTAATAAGCGCGCCGACAAAACCGATACATGCCGGAGTAATAATCTGAACAACATATTTTGCTGCAAGGTGTACACCTGGTTTTAGCCCCATACAAAGAGGCTGAACAAGCTTTTTCCCCTCGAGTTCATCGGTAATCAACGGTTTAACAAAAAGAAGACAAATAAACAAATATACCGTCAAAAACAGATTATTAGTCATTCCTACCATTCCGTAGCGAGAGTTCAATGCGTATGTCGTCGTACTTGCACTATCGGAAACCGAAACGGTCGAAGTCGAAAGAAGCCAGCACCCCGTCAAAATACCTATTGCGGAAAAAATATATATGAAAATGCGCTTAGTTCTTATAAGCTCTTTCCATTCTCTTTTTAAGGATATATAAAACTGTTTGCGTTTCATCTTAAGCTAATCTCCCTTATAAACGCTTCCTTAAAGCCCTCTCTGAACATAGAAAGGTTGGTGTAAGCTATTCCCGAAGCTCCTACAATTTCCATAAGCTCCGTCGGTCTTCTGATATCGGAAGTTACCACGGTCTTTTTGTTTCGTCTCGAAACGAATATATCTTCCATGGACGTAGCAAAGTTTTTCAACTTAACAAATTCCACTTCGTTACAATCGAGCATTATGCCTGTTTTTTGGTTTTCGATTACGTCTTTTACATAGCATTCGTTGCGAATTTTTCCGTTTGCCAAAAAGCCCACCACGTCGCAATAGTTTTCTACGTCAAAGAACGAATTGGTAGACATAATAACGGCTTTGCCAGAGTTCTTGATTTTGTTGAAAGTCGCTTTAAGCTCCTCTTTCGCATCTACGTCGAGATTAGAAGTCGGTTCGTCCATAAGTATCGCTTTAGGATTCCCGTATAAAACCGACGCGATAACGAGCTTTTGACTCATTCCCTTCGAAAACAAGCTTATACGCTTATTTACGTGCGGCGAAAGATCGAACATCTCGAAAAGCATTTCGGTACGATCCTTTTGTACTTTCTTAGATAGACCCGCAATATCTCCGAGATATTCGAAGTATTCCTTGCAAGTCATATACGGGAAAGCAACGAAGCTATCTTGAACATATCCGATTACGTTGGGTATCTTTTTGATAACTCTGATATCCCTGCCGTCAACCTTTATGCTACCCGAAAAGTCTTTATCAACGCCTGCAATGCAATTCAAAAGAGTGGTTTTTCCCGCTCCGTTGCCGCCCACAATGCCGTATACCGTTCCGCTTGGCACAGAAAAAGACACGTCATCGATAATTACATGCGAGTTCTTCTTACCTTTCTTAAACTCTTTGTGAATGTTGTTGATTTCTATCATTTTTATCCTTTAAGTACAAAATCTTCTTTTAATAAAAAATTGAAGTATTATTAACGCAAAGCGATTACATATTGTTTATTCATACTATCAATCATTAAACACCGAATAATCAATCTCGGTATCAGAAAACTTATTACATATTGTATCACAATTTTATAGATTACTCAACAATAATATGTTAAAAATATTTTTGCGTTATTCGATAATATATAATAAAAAATAATTGCAAAATCGACAGCATTGAGATATACTTGCATTAAATAATGCATTAAAAGCAATTAAAAGGAGGCTTTTATGAAATACACAAAAAGGTTAAAGAAAATCGTAAACTTTTTTGATACAATATACAAAATCGGTTACGTATGCTGCATCATCGGCTTTATTTTTTACGGAATCCTATTGATTTTATTAGGTATCTATTCCGCTCTCGGCAATATCGATTGGACATTGGGACTTAATACGACGATTGTCCCATATCTTGAAGAAGTGTAACGGTTTACTCTGTTATTACGGGCGGAATCTCGTTGATATGCAACTTCTTCGTAATCAAAGCCGCGAAAAAATATTTTGCATTTACAAAAGCAAATTCGCCGTTTTCTAAGGAAGCATCCGATAATCTCAGAAAATTCACCAAGCTCGACCTTTTGATTTCGGTTATTATCCTTGCCGTATCGACATCGATTTCCGCTTTCTCGGAGTTTACGGCAAGCACGATAAACGTTTGGGATATCATTATCGATTTATGCAACTACGGATTGGTATTTGCATTGCTTATGTTTGTCGCATACCTTGCAGAGCGTTTTGAAAAGCTCGACGAAAACGACGTTAGCGACATTAAAGCCGTATTTTCTAAAACCAAAGAGGTTTCTAAAAAGCTAACCTTTGCTTTTGTCGTTGCGGGAGCTGTTTCCCTTGTTGCGGCAGTTGTTTTCGGACTTATTCAAGCGCCTTTTGAAATCGTACTTTCCGACATTTTGTTCGATGGAACTTCAGACGATCTCCCGACTTTCTTTGCATGCCTTTTCGGAACGCTTTTAACGCTTGCATTGGCAGCAAAATTTATCGACGAATACACTTCAAAAGTAATTGAAAACGGCACGATTTTCAACTACAATGACTTGACTCTTCTCAAAAACAGAGCAATTAAGCTTCTTCTTTTCCCGATTATTCTGATTATTGTTTTTGATATTGTAATAACCATAATTTTCGACTATGTGGCTTGCGACGTTATAATCGATTTCGCGATTTTAATAGCACTTGCTATGGCGCTTACCCGCATAATGATTTATGCTAAAAAAGAACAATTGGAGCTTAAAGAAGAAGGTAACTCGAAAGACGATAACACCGACAAAACAAACGATCCCGATTCGCCGTTTTTGAACTGATTATATTTCACATAACAATAAATATAAATGCTCTTCGCTTATTTAGCGAAGAGCATTTTTGATTGAGTTTATAACAACTCGATTCTTAAAAAGAGAATAATTATTTAATCTTCAATCATCGGTTATAAGATAATTATTATTCGACATCAACAGATCCCGTTGCGATGAGACGTCCGCTTGCTTTATCGAAAAGCATCACGTCGTCGCCCGTAATCGAAAGTCTGACCTTTTCGCCGATGCTATAAGTTATTCCTCCGAAGATTACGCCCGTCAAAAGCAAATTGCCTATTTTGATTCTGACTGTAGTTTCCATACCGGTAGGCATTGCGCTATAAACCTCTCCGACTATCTTTCCGTCGGGAACAATCTTAATAAATTCGGGACGCACGCCCAAAACGAAATCTCTGTCCGTTGCGGGCTTATCTTCCTCTATTTCGGATTCGTCGATCTTAGCGATTCTGCACTTAAACACGGTGTCTTTATTCGCCTTTTCGACGTTCTTCTTATCTTGTATACGAAGCTTTCTTTCAACCTCTTTTTTCTCGTCAAGTGCTTTATTTTCACTTCTCCAAGAAGCCAAATCAAGACCGTCTGCTTTAAAAGTCAAATTCGTTTCGCCGTTGAAGACTTCAAGACCGATTCCGTTTTCGTTAGGTTCTCCGACGGCTTCGATAAAGTTAATCTGGGGATTTCCTACAAAGTCGGCTACAAAAGTGTTTTCAGGCTTGCCGTATACGGTGAGCGGCGCGTCATATTGCTGCAAAACGCCGTTATCGATAAGGCAAATCTTCGTTGCGAGAGTCATAGCCTCCATTTGGTCGTGAGTTACGTAAACGAACGTGCTTCCAGTATCGAGGTGAAGTCTTTGCAATTCGCTTCGCATTTCGAGCCTAAGTTTTGCGTCGAGGTTAGAAAGCGGCTCGTCCATGAAAAGCACCGTCGGCTCGGGAGCGAGAGTTCTTGCGATTGCGACTCTTTGCTGCTGTCCGCCTGAAAGCTCGGCAGGGTATCTATCCATAAACATACCGATTTTTACTATTCTCGAAACTCTTCTTACGGAAAGATCGATTTCTTCTTTGGAAAGCTTTCTCTTTTGCGTAACCACAACGCCGTTTTTGACGTATTCGTAGTTTTCGTTCAAGGTGCAGCCCTCTTTTTGCGCGGCGGCAACTGCTTTTTCCAAAACGCCTTTAAGTTCGGAAATAACTGCATTTGCTTTTGCGTTTCTATCGGTCTCTTTTTCAAAGCCGTAAGACAAGAGCTTTTTCGCCGAGAACATCGAAATAATATAAGTATCGATTAGTTTAAGCTGTGCTTTTGCGTTGTCGATATTGCCTTTTTTATCTCTGCATTCTTCGATTAGCGTTACGAGTTTATCTACGTCGGAAAGAACGTCGATAAGCTTTGCCGCAACTCTCGCTTCGAAGTTCACTTTCGGGAGCTCTTCCTTTACGTTTGAAAGACCGAACGATATGTTTTGATAAACGGTCATATTAGGCCACAAAGCATAGTTCTGGAAAAGGAATCCTACTTTTCTTTTATTGGCGGGAACGTTGATTCCGAGTTCGCTGTCGAAAACAACCTTATCCCCGATTGTGATACGTCCGCTCGTCGGTGTTTCAAGACCTGCGATCATACGGAGCGTAGTGGTTTTTCCGCAACCCGATGGACCGAGAAGCGTTACGAATGCATTATCCTCTATATCGAGGTCAAGATGATCTACGGCATAAAAGCCGCCCCATCTTTTTGTTACGTCGGTTAATTTAATTTCAGGCATATTTTTATCCTCCAATACCTTTGTCGAGGCTTGCGCCGGTAAGCTTGTTAATCAATGCGTTGCAGATAAGAACCGTTACGATAAGTATCAAGTTCATACCGCTCGAGAAAGCCGCAAGACCCATTTCGTCGAAATAGTCCATTGTCGTGGAAAGAATTGTTCCGATACCCGACAACATCATGAAGAGCGAAAGCTCTCTTACGCAGGTGATGAACGGAAGCAAATATCCCGACAAAATGGAAGATTTCTGAATAGGAATGATTATCTTGAACATTCTCTTAAACCAAGGAATATCTTGAATAATCGCGGATTCCTCTATCTCTCCAGAAAGCTGAAGCATTGAATTGAGAGACGACCTACTTGCAAAAGGTATATATTTTACCGTACCGACGATAATGAGCAATGTGTAGGTGTTATATAAGCTGAAGTATTCGTTGCAAAGAAGCTTATAGAACGCGATACCGACTGCTATTGACGGCATAAGGTACGGAATAAACGCCATGTTGTTGACGTAGTTCGCAAACTTTTGACGACGGTTTTTGGAAACGGCATATCCGACCAATGTTCCGAGCGTTCCGGCGGCAAGAGCCGATAGAACGGAAACGATGAGCGTGCCTTTATACGCTGTCCAGATCGTGCTGTTATATAGCATTCCGAGCTGTCCGTACATTCCGTATTCGCCTTTCGGGTCGTTATTGAGCCACCACTTCGTCGTGAGATTATCGGGGTTCCAAGTTTTTAAGAAGCTGTAATCTCCCGGGTTTGGCAAGAACGTTTCGAATGCGAACGATACGATAGGATAAATACTCGTGAAGAACGTGAATACGACAAGAATTATCGCTATAACGTATTTGCCGACTTTGCCGAGATTTATTTTCGAAATCTGACCGGACTTACCCGTAACGGTAGTATAGTTCTTGCGACTCTTCAAACTTCTCTGGTTAAGGAAAAGAATGACAACGCCCAAAACCATCATTATGACGGCAAGAATACTCGATTCTGCGGTATAAGTGCCTTTCATGCTGATGTATTTAGTCGAAAGAGTCGTTAAGCCTAAGTAATGCGGAACTGGATAGCTTCCCATAGAACTTCCGAAAACAAGAAGCACAGTTGACAAAATCGCGGGCTTTATCATGGGAAGAGTTACTCTTGTCATGATTTTATATTTCGGCGTATCGAGAATTGTTGCGGCTTCTTCGAGGTTTGCGTCCATATTGCGGAAAATTCCGCCGATAAGGATATATGCAAAAGCCGAATAGTGCAAGCCCAAAACGATTACGCACGGGAATATTCCCTGACACCACCAAAGCGGCATATGAATGTTGAAAAGTGCCGCCAACAATCCGTCGCTTGTGTGAGTAACGGCATTGCTGTTGAAAAGGTTTCTCCATACCATGGCAAGCGTCCACTGCGGCATGATATACGGGAATATAAATATAGAACTAAGGTATTTTTTGAATTTGAGGTTTGTTCTCGTAATCAAAAACGCGAACAAGCCGCCGAATATAATCGCCGCAACGCAAGAAAACGCGGCAACGACTAAAGTATTAAAAAGCGGAGTCCAAAGGTTTGTTACAGCTAAATTGCCCGTGAAAAGGTCGATGTAGCTGACAAACGAATAGCCGGTTGGCTTTCCCGACCAATAAGTCTCGATTGTACCTCTATGAATTTTGAAGGTATCCTCCAAAATCGCTATCATAGGAGTTACGGTCGTTATCGTGCAGATAATTCCCATAATAACGAGAATCACGTTATGAGGCTGCATGAAAAACGTTTTGACTTTATTGAGGCGGACTCTTCTTTCGTTTGCTTTGTTAGACGAAATATTAGTCATAAAACCTCCAACACGGAGCCGAAACTATTTCGGCTCCGTGCAGATAATTTTTTTATAATTTTTTAGGTTAAAGCTTATTTGCCGTATTTAGAAAGAGTGTCAATCCAAGCTCCGACTGTATATGCAACGGATGCGCAATATTCGGGATCTTCGATAACGAGTCTCTCTTCCCACCAATCGAATCCACGATCTTTAAGAACTTCGTAAACAACACCGCCGTTTTCACCCGTTACATGGTCGGGATGTGCAGCATCGTTTTCGGCAGCGACTACAGGGTTAGAAGAATATCCGCCGATGTCCTTGCCCCAAGCTTCGAAGCCTTTCTGTGTGCAAGTCATATAAGCTATGAACGCGCAAGCAGTCCAAGGAAGCGGGCTGTTCTTCGTAACGAACAAATAGTGGCAATATCCGTATCCGCCAAGACCGTTGTAACCGTCTTCATAAGCAGCAACCTTAACGTTGTTCTTAGAAACGGAATCGGATTCCGATACGGAACGGAGCTTAGAGTATACCAACAAGCCGAACTGATCGGTTGCGGATTTATCAACGAGCATATTGCAGATAGGACCGTCGTCGGTCTGAGCGCTGTAACTTTCAACCCAAAGTTTAATCCAAGCGAGAGCGTATTTTCCGTTCTTTCCGAGGTTAAGTTCTTTAGCCTTTGCTTCGACAGCTGAAACAGCTTTGTCTACATAAGCTTTTTCGGAAGAAGAAAGAGCGTCGTATGAAGCTTTCAAGGAATCTGCGTATTCGTCCTTAGTCAACATATACAAGAAGTTTCTGCCGACGATTTCGGAGTCGATATCCATGAAAAGACCGTGTTCGCCTTCAGCTACGAAATCCCAGATGTTGTCATAGGATTTTGTGCCGGTGCAGTTATACATAAATACCTTGTTAAGGGTCTGCAATGCGAGATATCCGTCATATTTAGCAGCCGTCGTGCCGTTAGCCTCTGCCCAATCCTTAGGGATGAATCTCTCCAAGATTCCGGGCTGAACCATCTTGCTTTCGATCTGGTTACCGTCCTGAATAAGGGTCATAGCAAACTGACCTTCGGACTTCGCGGAATCGGTTTCGAGCATTTCGAAGATAGTGTTGTTCTTAGGCTGCTGCCAATCTGCGGTAAGGGTATATTCACCTAAACCGTTCTTCTTAGCTACTTCGTTTACATAATCGATAAAGTATGGAAGTGCTGTTTTCCCGCGGCTGGAGTTACCAACACCGGAGAAAGTTTTTCCGTTACTTTCTTCATAAGCTTTAAGCATAAGCTCGTCGAGCGACATTGTCTGAGCTTCTGCAATTATCTTTTGAACTTCCGTCTGCTCTACTTTAGGCTGGCATGCAGCGAGCGAGAAACAAGAAGCAACGAGCACTAAAATAAGTGCCAAAGATACGATTCTTTTCATTTTTCCTCCATAATATAAAAAGATTCTATTTATATTAACGCACTTTTGCGATAATACCAAATCCATTCCTTTTATACCCACCTGTCGTAGTAGGAAGTGTCGCTCCCTACGACACCTAAATTCTATCACATCGTTAAAACATTGTCAATCCCCATTTTGAAAAAAGTTACGAATATTTGTTAAATATTTTTTAATAACTTTTTCAATATATTTTACCCACTAAAAAGCCTATAAATACGCTTTATATATAAAAAATAGGAGCTTACCTAAAAAGATAAGCTCCGTAGATTTTCGACAAATTATTCTATTATAACGATTTAGCAATAGCTACTGCGTTTTCTACCGTGAAACCGAAAGCCTCGAAAAGCTTAGCCGCGGGAGCAGACGCACCGAAGTGATCGATAGTAAGCATCTTGCCGTTCGTTCCGAGGTATTTATACCAAGGCATGGATACTCCTGCTTCGATTGCCATACGTTTTGTGACGTTTTTGGGAAGAACGCTTTCTTTATACTCTTCGCTTTGCTCGTCGAAGATGTCCGTGCAAGGCATAGATACAACTCTTGCATTGATACCCTCTTCTTTAAGCTTAGCAGCCGTCTTAACAGCAAGCTCGACTTCGGAACCGGTCGCAATGATAATCATATCGGGCGTTACGTCTGTATCGACAAGAACATAACCGCCTTTCATTGCGTTAACGCCGCTGTTTTCGTATTGCGGCAAGTTCTGTCTCGAAAGAACAAGACAAGTAGGTCTATTTGAATTAAGCGCGATATTCCAAGCGCAAACGGTCTCTTTTCCGTCGGCAGGACGAATTACGTTGATGTTAGGCATAGCGCGGAGCGAAGCCAAATGCTCGATAGGCTCGTGCGTGGGTCCGTCTTCCCCTACGCCAATGGAATCGTGAGTCAAAACGTATGTTACGGGAAGTCCCATAAGAGCGCTCATTCTCATTGCGTTTCTCATATAGTCGGAGAAAACAAGGAAGGTTGCGCAGAATACTTTGAGTCCGCCGTGAAGAGCCATACCGTTGCAGATAGCAGCCATCGCATGCTCTCTTATACCGAAGTGAATGTTTCTTCCGACTCTATCTTCGGTTGAATTGAAGCTCGAAGATTTGATCTTCGTTTTATTTGCAGGCTCAAGGTCTGCAGATCCGCCGAAAAGATTGGGTACGGACGCTTCGAGCCTATTGAGAACTACGTTGCCGCAGTTTCTCGTTGCGTCGGGTTTTTCGAAATCGAAGATTCGGTCGATTTTCGTTATATCGCAAGGCTCGTTGTTCTGCCATGCTTTGAACTCAGCAGCAAGCTCGGGATATGCCTTTTCGTATTCTGCGAAAAGCGCGTTATATTCTTCTTCGTTCTTCTTACCCTTTTCGATCTGTTCGTTTCTGAATTCCTCGATATATTCGGGAAGCTCGAAAGGAGCATAATTCCAACCGAGGTTTTCACGCATGAGCTTGATATTCTCGTCGCCCAAAGGAGCACCGTGGCAGCTTGCTTTTCCAGCTAAAGGAGAACCGTAGCCGATGACGCTCGTGCAGATAATGATAGAAGGCTTTTCTGTTTCGGCTTTAGCATCTTCGATAGCTTTCGTCATTTTGTCAACGTCGTTTGCATCGTCAACTTCGATAACTTGCCAACCGAGTGCTTTGTGTCTTAGTCCTACATCTTCCGAGAACGTGCAATTGATGTCGCCCTCGATGGTGATGCTGTTTCTGTCATAGAACAAAATGAGTTTGCCGAGCTTATTCGTACCCGCAAATGAAGCCGCTTCGTTAGCGATACCCTCTTGCAAGCAGCCGTCGCCGCAAAGGCAATATGTGTAATGATCGACGACGGGATAGCCCTCGCGATTGAATTTTGCAGCCAAAATGCTTTCTGCAAAAGCAAAACCGACGGCGTTAGCAATACCTTGTCCCAAAGGACCCGTCGTTGTTTCGACGCCTTTTGTATGTCTATACTCGGGATGTCCCGGAGTCAAGCTGTTAAGCTGACGGAAATTCTTTATCTCGTCGATAGATAAACCGTATCCGAAAAGGTTAAGAAGAGAATATTCGAGCATGGAACCGTGTCCTGCCGACAAGACGAATCTGTCTCTGTTGACATAGTCGGGATTCGTCGGATTGATATTCATGTTTTTCCAAATGGTATATCCCTCCGCAGCTGCGCCTACGGGAAGTCCGGGGTGACCGGAATTAGCCTTTTGAATAGCGTCAACGGAAAGCATTCTTATTGAATTGATTACTTGCAAGTCTTTGTTATCCATTATACTTACTCCTTATATAAATCTTTTTAAGTTATCCGTATTGAGACTTTCATAACGAGATAAAAATCCGTATACGGTTTTTGCCATAATACCTACGCCGCCGACAGAATCGCTTTCGAAATTAAGCGGCATAATGGGATCGTGTAAGCTCATACGAAGAAGACACCAGCCGTTTCCGTGCGCTTCGTCGAAATTAACTCTTACACCCTCGAAATTGGGTTCTTCCAGTGAAAGCCCCTCTTCTTTTTCCGCAAAAGCTTTGAATTCATTCAATACCTTTTCACCGTACGGTGCAAAATCGGCAAGATAGAAGGTCATTCGAACCTCAACGGCTTCTTTCGGCATTTTTAAGTCGGAAATTAAGCTTTCGAGCTTCAAGCCCTGACTATTGAGCTTCGCGGCTTCAATCAAAAGTCTTGTAACAAGATACGCGCCGTCGTCAAGGAAATAGTTCTCTTTCAATGCAGCGTGACCGCTGGTTTCTATCGCAAGCGGTGCATATATGCCGTCGTTATTAAGCTCCAAAGCTTTATTTATAACGTTCTTATACCCTCTTTTGAAACGATAGTGCGTGCCGCCGCGAGAGGCAATAAACTCTTTCAAGCCTAAGCTTGTGATACTATCGGTTACGATAGCACCTTTTTTCTCGTTCAAAAGTATAGACGAAATCAACGCTATCAAGGCGTTTCTGTTTATTTCTTCGCCCGTTCTCGAAACGATAGCGGCTCTATCTACGTCGGTATCGAAAATAACGCCCAAATCGGCATTGTTTTTTATTACGCAAGCGGATATGCTATCCATTGCGGTCTGACTTTCGGGATTCGGAATATGATTCGGGAAGCTTCCGTCAGGCTCCAAGAACTGAGAACCGTTAGTATCTGCGCCGAGAGTTTTCAATATCTTTTCATAAAAACCGCCCGCACCGTTACCTGCGTCAACGACAATCTTCATTCCCTTGAAAGGAAATTCTTCGCCACAAGACTTACGGACAAAGCCAATAAGATTATCGCAATATGTAGGCATATACTTTAGCTCGTCAATGCTTCCGCCCTCGTTTTTGGCAAAATCGCATTTTGCCGCTAAATCGATAAGAACGTCTATATCGGACGATTCCAATCCGCCGCTTTTGACAAAAAATTTCAATCCGTTTCTGTCGGACGGAAGATGGCTTGCCGTTATCATAATCGAACCGTCAAGCGTAACCAGAGCATTTTGAAGAGCCATAAACATCGACGGCGTCGAAGAAAGCCCGGTCAAATATACCTTTACGCCGTTGTCGTAAAGTGCTTTTGCTACGGCGTTTTCAATACGCTTTGCCGACAAACGAGAATCATGCCCGATCGCAATCGCAAGCTCGGTCTTCCCTGTTTTTTCACGCAAAAACGTAGCAAACGCATAAGAAAAACGTGCGACTGCTTCATCGGACAAAGTAATGTCGCTGTCGTTCCCTATTGCGACGCCTCTGATATCCGTTCCGCTTTTAAGCTTTTTTAAGTCAAAATATTCCATATTATTTTTATCATACAACATCATAAGGATTTTTGCAAATGTTTTTTAAAAACGTTTCTATTTTCAATTGTTAAATAATAAAATATTACGTCGTTATCATTCGAAACGAAAGCATAATGCAATAAATCTCGTTTTGCTTCGTTATTGCTTTTAAATCCAAAAGCGTTTCAACGAAAAAAAACGAGGATTTATTAGGAAAGTAATATCGTTTGATAGAAATCAACGCATATTAAAAGGATTTTATGAAAAAGAAGTTTTTATCTGTATTTTTAGTAATAACAATATGTTTTTCACTTTTATTTTCTATGACATCGTGCAAGGAAAATAAAGATTCTAATTATTACGCGGAAATAGTCTTTAACGAAGAAAATATGACAATAGACGGAAAAATAACGGTGGATTTTTATAACCCTTACGATTTCGAGATTGAAGCGTTATCATTCTACCTATACGGCAACGCATATAGGAAAAACGCAAAATACTCTCCCGTATCCGTAGAAAAGACTTATGAAGCATACGGAAGCAACAAGGATATCGGATATATCGATATCGAAAAATGCTACATATCGGGTGAAGAAGCATCGTTTGACATAAAAGGATCCGATTTGAATATTTTGGAGATTAAGCTTGACAGTTTTTTAAAGCAAGGCGAAAGAATTCAAGCCGAAATAGTTTTTACCGAAAAAATCGCGAAGGTTAAGCATAATATCGGATATACCGAAAACTATATAAACCTATGCAATTTTCTTCCCGTTCTTTGCGTATACGAAAACGGAAATCCGATCGAATGCCAATATTATTCAAACGGCAATCCTTTTTATTCAAACGCGGATAATTTCAAAGTTTCAATCAAAGTGCCGTCGGAATATACAATTGCTTCGAGCGGCGAATGCATAAATGCGCAAATAGGCGGAAACTTCACAACATATACGTTTGAAGCTGAAAACGCAAGAGATTTCGGCTGCTGTCTTTCAAAGAATTTTAACGTAATATCGGGAAAAATCAACGACGTAACGTTGAATTATTATTATATCGAAGACCAATCTCCGTCAAACTCGTTTGAAATAGCCGCAAATGCACTTAGAGCGTTTGACACAATGTTTTCAAAATATCCGTATAAAACATTAAATATCGCCGAAACGACGATACTTAGCAACTACTTCGATTGCACATCAATTTGTTTGATAAACTCCTCTCTTTCAAGCGATGAGCGAAACGACGCGATAATTTCCGCAATAGCGTCTCAATGGTGGAAAGAAATCGTCGGGACAAACGGAATCGAGAACAGTTTTATTACCGACGGGCTTTCGATATATTCTACGGCGCTCTTTTTTAAAAACAACGACAAATACGGAATATCGAAAGAAGATTATATAGCTAAACTCGAAAGACGATATAACACTTTTATAGACATCTATAAATTGACAAATAAGACGCCAAACACCGTAGTTAAACGAGATTTGAGCACGTATTCCAACTCATACGAGTATTATTCGATAAATAAATGCTTAATGCCGATAATACTTGACGAAGTATCGAAGCTTTGCGGCGAAGAGGATTTTTTGAATACGTTAAAATATATCGCAAATGACTATGCATTTCAAAATATCTCATACGTTGATTTTATAGATGCATTCAAAACAAATTGCAACGTCGACGTATCTATGATTTTAGATGCGTACCTAAACGGAAAAGTTAAGTAAGTTTAACTTTAGATTACAAATTGATTGGGTTGAAACTCATTTACGAGACTATCAATGGATAAGTAAAAAAACTTCAGTTTTCTCAAAAAATACCGTTCAAAATGAATATGAATAAGATTAACAGTAAGAGTTAAACCTAAAATTTAGATGTGTATATAAGACTATTTTAGGGCGCATTTCGCCATTTTACTTATTCTATATACAAAAAGGCGACGTCAATAATAACGTCGCCTTTTTATATTCATCGCATAATTATTAATATTTAAGCGATTTCCCTTTTACATTTTTAGATCAAAGCTTGTCGTTTTTCCAGCAATTATAGCACATTCCGATATAAAGCTCGTTTCCGCCTATCTCAACCTGATTACCCTCTCGAACAATCTTGCCGTTATTAAGTCTTGCGTTTACCTCGGCTTTTCTTCCGCATTTACATACCGATTTGATTTCGGTCAACGAATCCGCAAGCTCGAAAAGACGCTTGCTTCCCGGGAACATATATGTTCTGAAATCGGTTTTGAGTCCGAAACAGATTACAGGAACAAAATCACAAGCAACATCTTTCAATTGTTCGACTTGATTAGGCGTCAAGAACTGCGCTTCATCGATAATCAAAACCTGATAATCGGTCGTTTTGAACCAATCGTATAAGTTCATTTCTCCCGATATCATAATACATTTTCCTTTAAGCCCTATACGCGATTTCAACTCGCCGTATTCGTCGCGAGAATCGACCGTAGGTTTCATAAGGGCGACTTTATATCCCTTTTCTTCGTAATTGAACTTGACCATTAAAGCGTTTGCGGTTTTACTCGAACCCATTGCGCCGTACTTGAAATATAATTTCGGCATTTCGTATCTCCAAAAATTGATAGATATATTATACATTTTAATTCTGTTTTTGTAAATATATAAATCGAATTTTTAAAATAAAACCTCAGCCTAAACACTATTATGCGTAAAACAACTCAAATTTATGAATAATTAAACTATTTTAGCCGCAAGAACTGTCATATCGTCAAGAATCTCGCCGCCGTTTTCTTCAATTGCGCAAGAAAGCAAATAATTGCACAACTCTTGAGGTGAAAGAGATTTTTTCTTATCGATATAAAACGCCGATTTTTCTTTTAATGCGTCATAAACTCCGTCCGACATAAGCACCAACATATCCCCTATTTTCATCTCGACCTTTTTATTGTCGGGATTTACGTCTTCGATTATTCCGACAGGCAACGAATGACCGCTTATTTCAACCACCTTTTCTTTTATTAAAAACGTAGGAGGCGAACCAAGCTTTATTATTGCGGCCGATAAGTTTATCGTATCGATAACGACTATATCCGTAGCAGAAAAAGATTCTTTTTCCGTTATCATCAAAACGGAATTTAGCATAGGGCATATTACTTCTTGCGAAAAGCCTGCCTTAAACAAGCTTTCGATAACGTTTACCGTTCTTTCAGACGCTTCGTTTGCTATTTTCCCCGTTCCCATTCCGTCTGATATCGCCAAAAGATATGAATAATCCGACAGCTTGTCCGTTATGAAATTATCGCCGGACTTAACCTTTTCACCGCCCTTCGACATAACCGCAATGCCCGTTTCAACTTCGTATTCGGGTTTCGGAGTGAAAGTTATTACGCCGCTTTTCTTATCCTTTTGCGCTTTCATTTTTATTCCGCACGATTTCGACACTATTTTCGAAACGGTTTTTATATTCGAAGGCTCATTATCAAGCTTCATTTTGACGGTAGGAATTCCCGACGAGTTATTTATACAATATACTTCCTTGGCTTTTATTCCGCTTAGTTTCAATTCTTCGTATATATCAAGCTCAGCTTGCCTATCAAAGCTATGACTTTCATCCAAGTTCCCAGCTTCATATGACAATACGTCGGATAGTCCCGAAAAAATCTTTTTAACCGTCAGATTAAAATCTGCCCTTTCTTTTTGCTTAATCGCAAGCGCATTGCATTTCGCGATCTTAGTATTGACGGCGTTTATCAATCTTTCGACGGCAATGCAGTTTGAGTATATAAATTCCCCTACGTCCAAAGTATTTATACTTCCCTTTGAAAGAGCCGTAATAGCCAACGGTTCAAAGGAATCGTTTGGCTTTTTAAACACCTTGCATTTATCTTTATTCTTGCAATATCCGCACATTCTCACGCACTCTTCAATTATTTTTTCGGGGATATTGTCTATCTTAGAATCTTCCTTTAACGTTTTGGCGACGTCTTTATAAGTAGCCGACAGCTCTTTAAGCCTTTTGGCTGACATTTTCAAGGTTTCGTTGACAAGCTGTTCTAACGGCACAGTAAAAGACAGCTCTGAAACTTTTTTCTCCGGGAAAAGATAAACGGAAAGAGCTCCGATAGAAAAATACAGCATTGAAATTATTCCGTTGTTTGAAAAAAAGCCTCCGAAAAAGTGCAATATAATATACTCGCATATTAAAATAATCGGCTGCAATTTCGATGCGTTTCCGTTGACCAGATATGACGTTATTTCAAATATTGCTATCGACACAACAATGCTTTCTTCTTTCATTGAAACATACGAAGCCAAAGCTATCACAAAAGAAAACAGCATGCCCTTTTCTCTCCCGAAATATCTCATCGAAAGACAAATTAAAATCGGTATTGCGATATACGAAACGTTCGTAGAAAAAAGCCTTATTTCGGATAGTCCTAAAAATATAATAAAAGAAATTACGCAAACGGAGATAAAATCGCTATCTAATGAGTAATCAAACGTCTTGTCGAAAATCTTTTCCGAAAAATAAAACGAAGTCAATACCGAAATTGCAGACAATCCGAATTCAAGCAAAACAAATCTTAAAAACAATTGCTTTATCGTTATAAAAAGAACAACAGCGATGAATTTCAAAAAATTTCGATAGTTTGGTTTTATGAGTCGAAGTAAATATGATAATATCGCAAAAATCAAAGTTATCGCAATGCAAGCATATAGCTTCAAGCCGTTGCAATTCAAAAGTAGAATTACAAATACAGCTAAAGAAGACAATATTACACTTTCACACATCGACAACGCAAAAGCATAGCCGAGAGACAAATCCACCCCACTATACCCGCCAAACGACATTATTATAGCTATGGTGAGCAAAAATATAAGCTTATAGAATTTCTTAATTTCGGTTTTCATAATTAAAAGCTTATTACTTTTATTCAGATAAATCTTTGTATATTTGTCGAATTAAGTCGAAAAGTAGCTTATTGGAAAGATTTTTGCTTGCTATATCAACTCGTTTTAGATATAATGAACATATGATTGTGATAAACAAAGAAAAAACAATAGCTTTCACCGGGCACAGAATTTTGGAAGACGACGAAAATATTATCGAAAACGCCGTAACAAATGCCGTTATGCGATATATCGAAAACGGCTTCGATACTTTTCTGTGCGGAATGGCAATAGGATTCGACCTATTGTGCGGAAAGATATTGTTGAATATCAAAAAAAACAACCCTAATGTTAAGCTCGTTTGCTGCATTCCTTATGAAAACAGCGAAAAGTATTTTTCTAAAAAAGACAAAGAGCTTTTCAAAGATATAATTGCAGCTTCCGACGATTCGATTATTTTATCGAAAAGCTATTATAACGGTTGTTTCCATATAAGAGATAAGTTTATGGTCGATAACGCTTCGGTAATAATAAGCTATAAAACAAGGGATAATTCGGGAACGGGATATACCACCGCTTACGGCGTTTTGACAGGTAGAAAAATACTTTCGATTAAAGACATAATAGACAACGATAAATAGGTTTAGATATATTCTAAATCTAAGAAAGACAATATAAAAAGGTGAGTTGTCAAACAAAATGCAACACTTGTGGAATAAAAAAAGTTTATATAAATCTATTGTATAATAATATTAAGCGAATAAAAAGGATAACGCAATTTTGCATTATCCTTTATTTTTGTGGAAATATTAGTTTTTGAAATATATGATAAAACTTTTTTAATTGATGCTTTATAGATTATTCTTAAAACTAAATCTTATAAAGTGAATTTATGATATATCTTTTTGCCTTTTTTGATCTTAACGGAATTAGCTAAATCATCTTTCGTAACGAACGAAGCAATTCCCTCTACCTTTTCGCCGTTTAACGATATTCCGCCTTGTTCGATGAGACGTTTCGCTTCGCCTTTTGATTTAGCAATCTCACCCAAAACAAGAAGATCGACAACCGTAATCTTATTATCCGTAAGCATATCTTCAGACACAATCGACTGAGGCATATTCGCATCGTCGCCAAGACCGGCGAAAAGCGCTTTTGAAGTATCGCGAGCTTTATCCGCCTCTTCCTCGCCGTGCACGAGCTTTGTCAAGTTATATGCAAGGATGTCTTTCTTTTCGTTGATTCTGGAATCATCCCAATGAGCCATTTCTTCGATCTCTTCCAAAGGAATGAACGTAAGCATTCTTATACACTTCATGACGTCTTCGTCGCCTACGTTTCTCCAATATTGATAGAACTCAAAAGGCGAAGTTTTGTTCGGATCGAGCCAAACTGCATTGCCTGCGGTTTTGCCCATCTTTTTGCCCTGAGAATCGGTAAGAAGCGTTATTGTCATTGCGTGAGCGTCTTTACCGAGTTTTCTTCTTATCAGCTCCGTTCCTCCGAGCATATTCGACCATTGGTCATCTCCGCCGAATTCCATATTGCAGCCGTAGTTTTTGAAAAGATAATAGAAGTCATACGACTGCATTATCATATAGTTGAACTCTAAGAACGAAAGACCTTTCTCCATTCTTTGCTTATAGCACTCCGCTCTAAGCATATTGTTGACAGAAAAACATGCGCCTACTTCTCTCAAAAGCTCGACATAATTGAGCTTCAAAAGCCAATCGGCGTTGTTTATCATCATGGCTTTTCCTTCGCCGAATTCGATGAATCTCTCCATCTGACGCTTGAAGCATTCTGCGTTGTGATCGATGTCTTCTTTGGTAAGCATTTTTCTCATGTCGGTTCTTCCAGACGGATCGCCAATCATGGTTGTTCCCCCGCCGATAAGCGCAATAGGCTTATTTCCCGACATCTGCAAGCGTTTCATCAAAGTAAGAGCCATAAAATGCCCTGCAGTCAAGCTATCTGCAGTGCAATCGAATCCGATATAAAAAGTAGCCTTACCGCCGTTTATCATTTCACGAATTTCGTCTTCGTTCGTAACCTGTGCGATAAGTCCGCGTGCTTTGAGTTCTTCGTAAATTTGCATAATTCTTCTCCGAATTTTTGTGTTTAGAATATTTTATCACCCAAGCGATTCTTTGTCAAGACAAAGGTAGACAAATGTAATTATGATATAGCGAACTAACCTATAACTAAATAATAGTATTTAGAACGCGATTACACCTAAATGTTCCAACAATATTTTAAGTCCGATTAAAACAAGGATAACTCCGCCGACGATTTCCGCTTTGGATTTATACTTGCAACCGAAAATGTTGCCTATCTTAAGACCGATACAAGATATTACGAAAGTTATTGCACCAACCAAAGAAACGGACAATGGAATATTCATTTCGGGGAACAGCGAGAAGGTCAAACCGACTGCAAGAGCGTCGATACTCGTCGCGATTGCAAGAAGCAACATATTCTTAAAAGAAAAAGAATCGTCTACCTCCTCCTCTTCTTTAGAAAATCCCTCTCTTATCATATTTCCGCCGATAAGCGCAAGCAAGCCGAATACGACCCAATGATCGTATGCGGTTATGTATTGTTCGAATGTCGAGCCGAGAAAATACCCGATCGTAGGCATAAGTGCCTGAAAAATTCCGAACCATGCGCCGACAATCAAATAATGCTTTGCTTTAAGCTTATCTACCGATAAACCTTTACAAATAGCAACGGCAAAAGCGTCCATCGAAAGACCGACGCCGATCAATATTACTTCTAATAAACCCATACATACACTCCAAACATTTTTTGAAAGAATAAAAAAAATCAAGTATCGCCTTATAAATAAAGTCAATACTTGAGTCTCGAATTTTAAGATAAGCCAGACTTGAGGTCATTATGTTGACTTATCACTCAAAAAGAGCTTTCTACTCCCTCAAATTACGAAAAGAGTATATCATATATGTCAAAAGGTGTCAAGAAAAAGTATCTTTTTGTCGGATTTTTGCAAGACAAAGCATTTACTTCTTATAAATAATTCTACGCCTTAACGTTTTCGACAATTTCGTTTGCTAGCTTTTTAAGCGAATCTAAATTTTCGTTTGTAAGCGAAGACATAATCGAAACGATTTCGCCTATCTTTTCGATATTTTTGCAAGAAGACAAAATTTCTTCCATTTTCTTTGCCGCAATCGGAGCCCACGAACCGTTTTCGATATACGAAACCTTTCGATTTTGGAGGTTATGCGAAGCTAAATCTCTCAATACTTCCTCCATATTAACAAAAACTCCGGCATTATAGGTCGAAGAAGCGAAAACAAGATTACTCCACTTAAACGATGAAGATACAATTTCAGCCGCAGCCGTTGTCGAAACGTCAAACATTTCCGTTTTTATACCATGCTCTATTAAATAAGAAGACAATATTTCGGCAGCATTTTCTGTGTTGCCGTAAATCGAACCGTAAGCAATCATAACGCCCTTTTCTTCGGGGAGATACTGTGCCCAAAGCAAATACTTTTCAAGATATTTATCGAAGTCTTTTCTCCAAACAAAGCCGTGAAGCGGACATACGGTTTTAATTTCATATGATGACACTTTCTTCAAAGCATTTACTACCATTTGACCGTATTTCCCGACAATGTTTGTATAATATCTTCTTGCTTCCGATAAATAATCGTTGAAAAAGTCCACTTCGTCTGCAAACAAAGCTCCGTTCAAAGCACCGAAAACTCCGAATGCGTCCGCACTGAAAAGCGTGCCATCCGTCAAATCGTAGCTCATCATAACTTCAGGCCAATGCACCATGGGAGCATTGATAAAAACAAATTCATGCTCGCCAAAAGACATCTTATCGCCTTCGTTTACTATAACAAAATTATCTGAAACATTCCCGAAGAACTGCCCGATCATTGCTTTAATCTTGGAGTTGGCAACAATTTTAACATCGGAGTATCTTTGAATTACTTGTTTAAGGGTTGCTGAATGATCGGGTTCCATATGATGAACGACGATATAATCGAGTGTTTTGCCGCTAAGCTCATGTTCGAGATTTTCAAGAAGCTTGTTTGCGCAAGACTTATCTACCGTATCGAACAAAACAGTCTTTTCGTCAAGAAGAAGATAAGAGTTATATGAAACTCCTTTAGGAACGGAGTATACTCCCTCAAAGAGCGATAATCTTCTGTCGTTTGCACCTACCCATACCAAATCTTTATTTACGCGTCTTGTGTTATACATATTATTTCTCCTAATTATTTAATTCTTTATTTATGTCTTTCAAAAAAAGATAAGACTCATCTCAAAGTTTATCCATTATTCATAGAAAAACGTGACTTTAGCCTTAATGTAGTATTATTGCTGAATTTCAAAACCTTTGCTAGTATTAACAATTCTGATTTAATAACGTCATATCAAACGTTGTTAAGATTTCAAAATCCCTGAAAAATCGACCGCACGATCCACCCAGCCGTTAAGCTCGTCGTTAGTCGCAAGTCCGAAACCGTGTCCGCCTTTTTCTTGCCATTCGATTTTATGGGGAATATTGAACTTATTGAGCGCTTCCTCAAGAGATATTGTCTGACTCGGCGAAACGGTCGGATCGTCTTTGCTATGAGCGATAAAGCATTCGGAATAGTCGTTATCGATCAGCTCGTCTACTTGAAGCACCTCTTCTTTTTTCTTCCCGCCGATTAAGCCAACTAGCATTACTCTCATAAAAAGCTTTACGTAAAAAGGCATTTCGGAAGTTATTTTCTTTGTTGAAACAAGCGGATAACCTAATATTGTCAAAATAGGTTTTTCGCAACGGTATTTGCCGTAGCCTTGTGATTTTGTTCCCCAAAGCCCAGCCAAATGACCTCCTGCGGAAAAGCCGAAAGTGATATATTTTTTAGGATCTACGTTGAAATAATCGGCATTTTTTTCAATATATGATAGTGCCGTAGCAACGTCTTCTAAAGGTCTTGGGAAAAGCTTTAACTTTTTTGTTCTGTAATTCAAAACAAACGCAGTTATGCCAAGCTCGTTAAGTCTTGCCGCAATCGGGAAACCCTCCGCAAGCGAGCATACGGACGTATAGCCACCGCCAGGCAAAATCAATGCATACCCCTTACATTCGGATTTAGCGGGGAAATGAAACAAAACGACCTCTTCTTTTTCTTTATTCTTTTTGATTTCGTCCTCGGAATATACGTTGTGTAGGTATTTGTTCGAAGTCAATTCCAAAAGCCTGTTTAGTCCGAACGCCATATCCTCCGCACCCCAAGGCGGAGTATCTTTATTCATCTCTTGAAGCGTTCTTCCGCCTCTTTTCGTAAAATTTTCTTCGCCGTTTGTTATCAAATACTTTTTACATAAATTAAGCTCTTTTGCGTTATATATATCGCAAAGCTTTGTGTTTACGTCAACCCTCATCATAATCTCACCCTAATTGTTTTTCGACTTTGACAACAGCATAATAGTTACCGTCGAGGTTTCTTACTCTCTTTTTAATCTCCTCTTCTATCTCAATGTCAGATAGTTTCGCGCCAAACGGAACAGAAACATCGAAAATCATATTAGTAGCAGTCTTCCCTTTGACGATACGAAAATCGTGAATCGAAAAGCTTTCGTCTATATCTTTTACGATGTTATTAACGATGACGTGAAGCTTAGACGTTTCTTCGTCGTGCACTTCGATAGGATCTAAGTGAATGACCAAAGAAATGTTTGTATTTTCTTCGAAATCACGCTCAATCGAATCGATAAGCTCGTGACTTTCAAGAACAGGAACTTCCGAATCCACTTCGACGTGAACGGAGGCGTAATATCTGTTATTGCCGTAGCTATGCACAGCCAAGTCGTGTATGCCGCAAACGCCGTCATAGCCCAAAACTTTTTCTTTAATAGAATCGGTAAGCTCTTTTGACGGAGCTTCACCCAAGAGCTTATTTAAAGTCGAATGCAAAATCTCAATACCGCTTTTTGCTATTATTATCGCAACGATAATAGAAATATACGGGTCGAGATTGAAAGGCACGAAAATGGATATTATTGCGGAAGCAAGAACGCCTAATGTCGCAAATACGTCGTTTATGCTGTCGCTCGCCGTCGCGGCAAGAACATCTGACTTAATAGGCTTAGATAGGCTCTTATAAAAAAAGTACATAAATAGCTTTGCTACGACGGAAATCGAAAGCACTATAACAAGAGCGATGGAAAATTCAAATTCCGTCGGAGTTATTATTCCGCTTATAGCTTCTTTCAAAAGCTCAAAAGACACAAGAAGAATTAAAAACGAAACTATCATCGATGCGACGTATTCAATTCTCGCATGTCCGTAAGGATGTTCTTTGTCGGCAGGTTTACCCGCTATTATAAAGCTGACAAGCGTAATAAGATTGCTTCCCATGTCTGTCAAGTTATTAAGTCCGTCCGCCATAACGGAAAGAACACCGAAAAGAGAACCAATCAAAATTTTTGCAACGGAAAGAAATAAGTTGACAATCATTCCGACTACGCTTGCAAGCTTTCCGTATCCCTCGCGCACCTTTACGTCGTTGACGTCTTCATAGTTTTTTACAAATAATTTCAGTAATAATTTTGTCATATTGATATAATTCTTCGCATAACAAATGAAATTGCGAATAATAACAGATTTGATAACCCAAAATAAGTTTTTATAAGTATTTGTTGATGTATTCGAGATAATAATCCCAATCTATCGGCAATACGTTATGCGAGCCGCTTCTCAAATGATAGCCGACGCTCCCCGAATGAACATAAGTATCGAGCTTAGGCTGAGTATCGGTTTTCGGAATAGTATCAAGCCCGTACAATTCAAAAGCGGGTAACGCGAATTGCAAGCTGTTATAGCTTCCTTGCGGGTCGGCACAAAGGTCGTCTTTGCCGTTTGCTACATATAGTTTTCTCGGCGAAATGCAACCTAAAAGCATATGTTGATCTACAGGAAGCGTTGACGGATCTTGGCAATAATTCTGGAAGTTGTTCGAGAACCAATGCGGAAATGTTTGCATAATTAGCTTAGTCGTCTCCCCCGTGGAACCTCTGCATAAATTCGCGCCCATACAGCCCGAATCGTTGAGAATTGCCAAAGCGATACGCTTATCGTTTACCGCAGTCCAAAGAGCTGTTTTCCCGAGTCTCGAATGTCCGAAAACGGCGATTTTGTTTTTATCGCACCAATCGCAAGATTCCAAGTAGTCAACCATAATCTCATTTCCGAGTGCCCATAAGGAAATTGCAGATATGTCTGAGTTTTCGGGGAAAAGCTTTCCGAGCGAATTCTTATAGTTTTCTTTATCGTCGGGCGCGAAATCTTTTGTTTCGCAAGTTATTACAGCGACATCGGCTTTTACTATCCTTTCAAAATCGATATATTTAATACTACCCCTTGCTTTCTCTATCTTTTTTAAGGATAAAGTATCGTCAAAGACAAGTACGTTTTTATCCGACGTTATTTTGTAATTTCCGCCGGAGTTCAAAGCTACGATTACAGGAACTTCTTTTTCGATATTAGGTCTATATATAAGAAAATTTGCAATAGATTTGCCGTTATCGGTTTCTATGCATGCTTTCACCTGTTCTCTCAATATGTCGTTATATTTGCCGCTTTCTACTATCTCAAACGTTAATCTATACGGCGAAGAAGGAATCGGAGAATAAACGTTTTTCGCATAAAAATCGACTATCTCTGTTTTTCTTCTCTCGAAATCCGAAGTGCTATTTACTTTGTTTCCGTCAAAAAACATCATCATATCGGGAAGATCTGAATAATCTCTCGGCATATCCTGACTTTTTCTTCTAAACCTTTCGCTCGGTTTGAGATTGAAATACGACGCAATTACTTTTCGAGTATAATCAAACATAACACCCTCACTCATTTTCTTTTATTATACCACGAGAAATCCTTTCTTGCAACGTTTATTTATCAATATCATAACAATAGAAACGCCGCAAAATCTTCCCTAAGACTTTACGGCATAAGCGATATTTAAAGCTAAAACATAATAATAATTACATTTCCGCTAAAAATTCAGCATAAATCAATAATTATACTTTTTCTTATTCAAAACAAGGAATATCACCGTCAAAATAGCGGAAGCTATTTCTGCGATAACAACCGACCCCCAAATACCGTCAACGGCAGGAGTCCAAATGAGCGGCAAAATAAGAATCGAAGCGGCTTGGAAAACTAAAGTTCTCAAGAAAGAAATAATAGCCGAAATCAAGCCGTTATTAAGAGCGGTGAAAAAGCCAGAGCCGAATATCGATATTCCGCAGAACAAGAACTGAATAGAGAAAATCCTAAACCCGTGAATGGTCATTTCAAGCGTTTCGGGGCTGTTACTCATGAATATCATTGCAAGAGGCTTTGCAAAAACTTCGCCGCATAAAAGCATAAATACCGACGTAACGCAAATTATAATCATGCTCTTTTTAAGTATTCCTTTGAGCTCTTTCGTGTTACCCGCGCCGTAATGATAGCCGACAACAGGCGCGATTCCCACTGAATAGCCAAGGTAAATCGCAATGAAAATCATATTGACATACATCATAACGCCGTAAGCCGAAACGCCGATTTGTCCCGCATACTTAATAAGCTGAACATTATACAATAATCCTACGAGCGACATAGCTACGTTACTCATAAGCTCTGACGAACCGTTGGTGCAAGTTTTAAGAAGTGCTTTGCCGTCAAAAACAGGCTTTGAAAGACGAAGAAGACTTGAATTCGGGCGTGCGAAATATATAATCGGAATAATTCCGCCGACTAATTGACTTATTGCGGTAGCAATAGCCGCACCCTCTACGCCCCAACTGAACACAGCGACAAACAAAGCGTCGAGCACCATATTGGTAACGCCCGCCAAAATCGTCGTATATAATCCCATTTGGGGCTTTTCGGCTGTAACGAAAAAGCTTTGGAATTCTTGCTGAAGCATATAAGCCGGCATTGCGGCGAGAATAATTCGAGAATAACTTACGCAATATTCGACCATTTCTTCTTCGGCACCGAGTAAAATCGTTACAGGACGAATGAAGATTATTCCTAAAACAGCGATAACGACACCCGTTCCTATCGAAATATAGGTTAGCATCGAAAACAAGCTGTTGGCTTTTTCGAAATTGCCCTCACCCATTGTTTTTGAAATCAATGCGTTTCCGCCCGTTCCGAACATAAAGCCGAAAGCACCGAGAATCATGATTACGGGCATAATGAAGTTGATCGCAGCAAACGGAGTATCGCCGACGAAATTCGATACGAAAACGCCGTCTACAACGCCGTATATCGACGTAAATATCATCATCGCAATAGACGGCAACGTAAAGCGAAACAGTTTTTTATATGTGAAATGATCAGATAATTGAATCCTCATTTTTAGTTCTCCCAATAACGCGTAATATAATCTTTAACGGCTAATACGAGTTTTTTCATATCCCAATCGGTCGTATTGACAATGAGATTATAAGAATACTTATCTCCCCAAACCTTGCCCGAAACAAGGTCGCGATTCGCCGCGCGATTTTTGTCTATCTTACGAATATTTTGCTCGATTTGTTTTACGGTAAGCTTCTCGCTCTCGTCTGCTCTTTCGATACAACGCTTGACTTTCGCATCCATCTCGGCACAAACAAAAACGGTGAACGGATTCTCGCTTGCAAGATATATATCGGCATTCTGACCTACGATAACGCAATCGCGACCGAGTTTTGCGATATCTTCGATAACTTTCTTTTGCTCGACCAAAATGTTGATCTGCGAAGAATTATTCGAAATATACCCCGTAAAGCTTCGCCTATATGTCAACGGTATATTTTTCCATCCATGGTTATTCAACGCGTTTTCGACGTATTTTTCGTCGTATCCTTGCTTTTGAGAGATTGCCGAAATAATCTCTCTGTCGTAATAATCAAACCCGAGTTCTTC
>CAZIPL010000019.1:0-26606 GCA_964541255.1 uncultured Clostridia bacterium
TGGGCTATTTAGAAATTGTAATTGGATATCGTCTTTTGTGTAATATCGACAACCGAAATCGATAACGTACTTAAAAGGGGCGGATGGCGATTAAAAATCTAAGATTGAATCTAAAAAGCCTTTATATTTTGGATTTCAAATTCTAAGCAGTCGATATATCAAATGGTTGTATGACTCCTTTTCGGAGTAGTAAACGCTTCAAAAAATTATTAAATGCGAAATATTGCGTAAAATAGAGCAATATAATATCTTGATTTTTTCATAAAAACGTGCTTATTTGCTTTACAAATCTGTTTTTATTATATATAATAAGAGCGTAATCAAGGTTGAGCAAAGAGTGCTCGAAAAACTTTGGTTGCAACTTAATTAGCTCATCATTTTTCCCCTTATCATAAAGGAACAGACGTTTAACAACAGTTAGACGCCTGTTTCTTTTTATATTCATTTTTTGTTTTTGATATAAATAAAAATACGAGCTATTTAAGCTCGTATTACATTTGGCGTACCTAAGCGGATTCGAACCGCTGACCTTGAGAGTCGGAGTCTCACGCTCTATCCAACTGGGCTATAGGTACAAACTATTATTATATATATCAAACGCAGATATATAATATCATATTGCAGCCTTTTTTGCAATAAAAAATAATTAAGCTTACCTTGCTTTTTAATGCGCGTGTTTTCAAGATAAATATATATACGAAAAAACTCGTTTTTACGGATTACTTAAAATACTACAAGCAATGACTTGATGAAAATTACGCAAAAGGCGACTTTAAGGCTCAATCGATTCGGATTTTTAATGAATAAAGACCCAAAGCGTTTATTTGTTCCGAAAGTTTTTTATAATATCGCTTAAAAAGTTTTTTGTTTTTTGCGAAAGATTTGTTATAATGCCGATATGAAAGTAGTTTTGGGATTGTCTGGCGGAGTCGATAGCTCCGTTGCGGCGTACATTTTGAAAGAGCAAGGACATGAAGTAATCGGCGTTTTCATGAAGAATTGGGATGAAAAGGACGAGAACGGACGTTGCACCTCGGATGTTGACTATGCCGACGCGAAAAGCGTTGCGGCAAAGCTTCACATACCTTTTTACGGTGTCAATTACGCAAAGGAATATTACGACAGAGTTTTCAAATATTTCCTCGCCGAATACGAAAAGGGGAGAACTCCCAACCCCGACGTTTTGTGCAACCGAGAAATAAAGTTCGGACCTTTCCTTGATTTTGCGATGTCGATAGGCGCCGATATGATAGCGACGGGGCATTATTGCAAGATTGTCGAAAAGGACGGATTGAAATACCTTGCAAAACCCAAGGACTTGAATAAAGATCAAACGTACTTCCTAAACCAGCTTTCATATTCTCAGCTTGACAAAGTTCTTTTTCCTCTTGCCGATATAGAAAAGCCTAAGGTTAGAGAAATCGCCGAAAAGCTCGGACTTTCGACAGCGAAGAAAAAAGATTCGACGGGAATATGCTTCATAGGAGAAAGAAATTTCAGGAACTTTTTGCAAAACTATTTGCCTAATACCCCGGGCGATATGGTTACCCCCGACGGCATCAAGGTTGGGGAGCATATAGGTCTTATGTACTATACTCTCGGTCAGCGAAAAGGACTTAATATCGGCGGCTTGAAAGGGTTCGATAACGGCAGATGGTTCGTTGTGGACAAGGACTTAAAAAGCAATCGCCTTATTGTCGAAAACGGCGAGGACGATAAGCTTTTTTCGACCGCTTGCGTATGCAACGAGTTTCACTTTATTACGAAAACCGTCGAAGAAAAAGACTTCCGTTGCAAGATAAAAACCCGCTACCGTCAGCCCGACCAAAACGCGACGGCGACATTTATAAACGGAAAGCTCGTATGCAACTTCGACGAGCCGCAACGCGCAGTAACTCCGGGACAATACTTGGTGGTATATTCCGAAGACGGCAGCCTATGCTTAGGCGGCGGCGCGATAGACGAAATAACAAAATGCGAATAAGCTTTTGGCATAAATCAAAGAAAGTATAATCGTATTTCAAAGAGTTCTTTTTGACAGAGAACTCTTTTTTTATGAAAAATGCTCGGGAATTTTCTCGAGCATTTCTTATATAATAGGTTGCCGTAAAGCCTAAAAATCGTATTTGATTTTTATGTTATTGCTTTTTAGCTTTAACGTATTACGAGTGAGTTATTCGCCGATTTTGCAAATTGATCGGATTAAAACTCAATTGTCTTTGCATATATTTTTCGTTCGGTCATAAAATAAGCATAGGGTGGATATGAAAATAATAAAGGTTATGGCGAAAAGTCGCAAGTTATTACGCGGCTTAAACGAGAGGATGAAAAAGCATATAATTGCTTTTGAAGTAAAAAGCCAAAGTTTTCTTGAAAAAGAGGGGATAATCGAATATAGCGTTTCGAATAATTTTGCGGAGCTTTTTAAGGAAAAGCTCGAAGATAGTATTGCGGCGTCTGTGATTTTCAATGCAAAGAGCGATATATATTCCGATGTTTTGACAAATGTATGCGGGAAATCAATGTACGGCTTTTTGCTCTGTCGGGCGTTGGTTTTTTCGGATTTTTGCTTAGAAAAGAACGTTTTGAAATCGTCGATAAGCGGATTTTACGAATATAATCTCGACGGAATAAGAAGCTTTCTTTTGAAAGACGAAGAAAAAGAGTGGAGTGAAATTGCCGCTGCGACGAAAAAGTGCGACGTGATGCTTCAAAGCGGAAACGAATTCAAAAAGCTTTTGCGTTGCATTACGTCTAATATCGATTGTAAAAGAGAGTGCTTATATATTTTGGATGCGGGAAGAGCGTATTTGACCGATTGTGAGTTTAAGCCGATAAGATATAGCTTTTCCGATTTTGAAAAAGGGCTTGACGAGGAGGAGAAAATCCTTGCGGCAATAATAGAAAACATGCCGAAAAAGCTTGCGATATATTCGGAAAACACGTCGAAAAAACTAGACGAAGCGTTGAAACTTTTGTTTTAGAAAAAAAGTTAAAAAGCCTTGAAAAACAAGGGTTTTTTGAGGAAAATCGTTTGACATGAAAACTTAGGTATGTTATTATGTATAGGCAAAAAGAGAGAGCGAGAGCTTTCCACCGTTAGATATAGTTTGAAACGGTTGTTACTTCGAATATGATTTATGTCGTAATTGCGGGTATCTTTTTGCTCGCGATTTTTTTTTTATTATAATCGCAAAAAGAAATATATTCAGGGAGAAAACGACTATTAACATCAATCATCAGATCAACGAAGCGATCAAAGATAAGGAAGTTCGCTTGATTGCCGCAAACGGCGAGCAGATCGGAATCGTGCCTCGCGCGGATGCACAGAGAATGGCTGACGAAAAAGAGCTTGATCTTGTCAAGATTTCGCCTAACGCCGTTCCGCCCGTATGCAAAATTATGGACTACGGCAAATATCGTTACGAGATTTTGAAGAAAGAAAAGGAAGCAAAGAAGAATCAAAAGACAAACGAAGCGAAAGAGCTTTCGCTTTCCGTCATGATTGACACTCACGATCTTGAAACGAAAGCGCGTCAATGCGTCAAGTTCTTCGATGATTACGACAAAGTAAGACTTTCGATAAGAATGAAAGGTCGTCAGCAGGCTCGTCCGCAGCTTGCGGTCGATGTAATGTATAAGTTTTACGAGCTTGTTAAAGATCGTTGCACAATCGATTTGGCGCCAAAGCAAGAGGGAAGAAACATCTTCATGGTTTTGGCTAAAAATAAAGAGAAAAAATAAATCAAAAATAAATTCGGAGGAAATAAGTTATGCCTAAACAGAAATCGCACAGCGCGTCCAAGAAGCGTTTCAGATTTACGAAAACAGGTAAGATCAAAAGAGCAAAAGCTTACAAGAACCACATTTTGAACAAGAAAGACAGAAAGACCAAGAGAAATCTTCGTCACGGCGGTTACGTCGATAAGACTGTTGAAAAGAACGTAAAGAATATGATTCCTTACAAGGCGTAATTGAGAGGAGGTAAGTTTCATGAGAATTAAGAGAGCTGTAAACGCTGTTAAGAAAAGAAGAAAAATATTGAAACTCACGAAGGGTTACTTCGGAGGAAAGAGCAAACTTTATAGAGTTGCACGTCAGGCAAAGATGAAATCCGAAGCTTACGCATATGTAGGCAGAAAGCACAAAAAGAGAGATTTCAGATCTTTGTGGATCACGAGAATCAACGCTGCATGCCGTCTCAACGGAATGAGCTATTCTACGTTCATCAACGGACTCAAAAAGGCTAACATCGCGCTTGACCGTAAGGTTCTTGCCGACATCGCCGTAAACGATCCGCAGGGCTTCACGGCTTTGACCGAAAAGGCTAAAGCTGCTTTGAACTAACCCGAAAATCAGACAAGCAGTCGCAAAAACGGCTGCTTTTTTAACAAAAACAGGAATGATAACGTCAACGAGCAACAAGACAATAATTTCGGACTGTCGCCTTAAAGACAAAAAAGAGCGCGACAAAAACGGAGAATTTCTTCTCGAGGGAGCAAAGCTTATCGAAGAAGCCGTAAAATGCGGCTATGACGTCGAGAGAGTTTATGCGATAAACGAAGAAAGAGTATCCCTTTTGCCGAAAGAAAAGATCGAGCTTGTCACGGAAAACGTTATCGCAAAACTTTCCGACGTAAAGACTCCGCAAGGCGAGATTGCCGTCGTTAAAAAAAGCGGCGCGAAAAAAGCTAACGCGAATAACCGCGCGATCGTTTTGGAAAATCTTCAAGACCCGAAGAATGTCGGCGCTTTGATAAGAACGGCCGCCGCGACGGATTTTATCGACGTCATTGCGATAAATTGCGCGGATCCATTTTCGATGAAAGCGATAAGGTCGTCTATGGGCGGGATTTTCAGGGTAAATATTATAAACGCAACGATCGATAACCTTAAAGAAATATTGGCTGACAGAAAGCTTTTTGTCGCCGATATGAACGGCGAAAACATCTTCGAGAAGTCGCTTTCGCCGAAAAACGTTGCGATTGCCGTCGGCAATGAGGGCAACGGCGTCAGCGAAACGATAAAGAGCTTAGCTGACGATGTTATTTCGATACCGATGAAAAACGAAGTGGAGTCACTAAACGTAGCGGTGTCGGGAAGTATAGTGATGTATCAATTTCAGAAAGGAGAATAAAAAATGTCAGGACATAGCAAATGGCATAACATACAGGCAAGAAAGGGAAAAGCGGACGCGGCTAAGGCTGCGATATTTACGAAGATCGGCAGAGAGATTGCCGTTGCTGTAAAAGCGGGCGGACCCGATCCCAACTCTAACTCCAAGCTTTACGACGCTATTCAGAAAGCAAAACAGAACAATATGCCTAACGACCGTATTCAGAACGGTATCAAAAAGGCTTCGGGCGAGCTTAACGCGATAAACTACGAAGAGCTTATCTACGAAGGCTACGGTTGCGCAGGCGTTGCCGTTTTGGTGGAAACGCTTACCGACAACAAGAACAGAACGGGCGGCGACGTACGTTGCGTGTTCGATAAATCGGGTGGACAGATGGGAACGAGCGGATGCGTATCCTTTATGTTCGATAGACGCGGCATCATTGCGATAGATAAAGAGCAGAATCCTAATCTTGATTTCGATACCCTTATGGATTACTGCTTGGAGGCAGGCGCAGACGATATAACCGAAGAAGACGACGGCTACGAAGTGTTGACGGACATATCGGCATTTTCTCAAGTATGCAAGTTCTTGGAGGAAAAGAAGATCGTAATCGCATCTTCCGAAAGAGGTTGGATTCCGCAGAACACCGTTGAAATCCCCGAAGGCAAAATCGAGACTTTCGAAAGAATGCTCGAGCGCTTCGAAGAACTTGACGACGTTCAGAACGTATACCACAACGCTTCCAACGTTTAATACAAGATGTTTCTATCTTGCTAAGAATAGAAACACCGCAGTATTTCAACGTTTAATTACATCGGCACGCTTTTTCGAGACTATATAAAAAGCTTACCGATAAAAACCAAATAAAATACCCGAACAGCTTTGAACAACGCTTCAAGGCTGTTTTTAGTGATACGAAATAAGATTTGAGTTTGTTTCAATAGAAATATTATACATTTCTTAAATAAAAATTACCAATAGGTAAAAGGTGCTTGACAAATGGATTTTATTGTGCTATAATTCTCATACAATGGAGGGTTGACTATGGATGGAATTGGAGAACGAATAGAGACTTTGATGAAAGAAGAAAAGTTGTCTCAAAGAGAATTGGCTGCAATGGCGGGGGTTACCGAAGCTGCTTTGTCAAGATACATCAACAACGAAAGACAACCTAAAGCAGATATTTTGGCAAATATCGCAACCGCTCTAAATACGACATCGGATTATTTAATCAAAGGTGAAACGAGCGAAGAAGATTTTGCTGAAATTTATCGTCTTGTAGCAAGAGGAGCAAAGAATATGGATAAAGACGAAAAAATGAGATTGGTGAGGATTTTATTGCTTGATGATTGATGACGAGTGTAGTGTAAACGAAAGCTTGCCGTGGACTGTTTATGAAAAAATAGAAAAAGCTGTCTTTGAATTATTTAGGCGATTGGGAATTAACTCATTCCCGATAGATCCATTTGAGATAGCGATGAAATTGGGCTGTGAGTTGTTGCCTTATTCAAAGATAGACAGTGAAACATTAAAAGTGATAAGTGAGATCGGAGAATCCGGATTGAGCTTTAGAAAAGGTATTTACGGAAACTATCTCATTTTCTATAATGATTTTGTTATTAAAGCGAGACAACGATTCACAATTATGCACGAAATAGGGCATATTATTTTAGGACATAAAGAGAGTTCGCAATATGCCGAAAAATGTGCGAATTATTTTGCTGCATATGCCTTAGCTCCTACGCCTATGATAGGTAGACTTAACTGTGAAGACTATATTGATGTCGCAAAGAGATTCGATGTTTCGAAAGAATGCGCGGATATTTCCTTTGCTAGGTATTTGCGGTGGGCTAATCTTCCGATAGCCAAAAAGCCTTATGAAAAAGATTTAGAAAATCTTTTCAGATAATTTAATAAAATAACGTTTTATATAAAGAAAAAGCACTTAATTACTGCGGCAACAGCAACTAAGTACTTTAACGGAAATTGTAATACTACAATCTTGGTTGATTTCAGTTTAGCATTTTCCGCCCTTTATGTCAAACGATTTATTTTGACGCTACCCAAAGCGGTAAATAAATTTTTGGAGGAAAGCGAAGAGTGCTTTCAATTGAAGCTAGGTCAAAACAGACCTTTTTACGCAACGAGTTCGATGCGTTCGGTAAATGGGATATTCCGTTTATCCGTAAAACAGAACTTGATTTAGGTAATGTCGATTTAATTAGTTATTCTGATATAAAAACTAATGACACCGACAAAAACAGGCAAAAGGGAGTCCATTTTTATATTGACGACTACAGAATGAATGGGCTGTATAACAATCCGACAAAGTCTCTGCATAGATTGAGCCAATATAAGTTTTTAATTTCTCCCGACTATAGTATATATAAAGATATGCCAAAAGCCTTGCAGCTGTTTAATGTTTTCAAGAGCCGTTGGTGCGGTGCTTATTGGCAAAGTCTTGGAATGACCGTTATTCCTAATGTCGGTTGGGGAGACGCAAGCACTTTTGATTTTTGCTTTGACGGAATTGAAGAGGGCTCGATTGTTGCTGTCGGAACGATAGGTTGCAAGCGTAGTAAACGGTCGTTTATGCGCGGTTACAATGAAATGTTGCGGAGGATAAAGCAAACCGCAATAATATGCTTCGGATCGCCGTTCCTGGAAATGCAAGGAAATATCATACCCGTCGATTACATTTCTTCAAGGAGGGTTGAAAGAAATGGGCGGTAGAGGAACGTTTGCTGTAGGGAAAGATGTGAATTGTACTTATAAAACAGTAGATATAATAGATGGAATAAAAGTCTTAAAAGGAATTGGTCAAGTACACAATTTACCGGAAGAATCACATTCGAGCAATGCTTATTTAAAAGTTGACGGACAGGGTAACTTTATCCGATATAGAGAGTATAATTCGGATAAGACTACACATTTTGATATTGATTATCATAAAGAGCCCAGAATTACGGGTAATAAAACGGAAAAAGTATTCCATATACATTTCTATGATAAAAACGGTGTAAGGGATGTTATTGGTAGAAGATTAACCAGAGAAGAATTTGAGTTGTATAAAAAATATTTTAGAGGTAGACCGTTATGAGTATTTTAAATCAATTATTTGATGCTGTGTATTATGGAGCGGATTTAGAATTCAAATACAATGATAATTATTATTATATAAATTCAGGTAGGATTGAAATGAATAATGTTGATAAGCATGCGGTGACCGTGTTTAAATCTAAAGATTCGATATACGAAGGTGAAAATGAAGCTGAATGTATAGAAATCTATTCTGCAGTTGAAGAGAATGCGAATGATAACACTAATAATCTATTTGATGCGATAATATTTGACGGGAAATCATTTTATGAAATAATTGATTTTATCACAGAAATTAATTACTAAAATACTTCAAAGGAATAAATAACAATGATAGGTAATACATTAAAAGAATTCATGGACGATTTATATAATAATCCGGAGAAAGAGTTAGTATATAGAGGAAAGCGATATGCCGTAACAGGTTTTGTCGATACAACGGGGGAATTCTATACATTAGAAGTCTGCACAATTGAAATAGAAAGCAAAACTTTATTTGCGTTTGGTTCTAATCAAAGAAGCAAGTGCATCGAAGCATTCGAGAAAGCAAAAATCTTTGACGGAAAGACGATATACGAAGCCGAAAAAGATATTGAAGTTTTGTTTGGATAAACGCTTTATGAAATCCTAGAATTAAAAGCCTCGGAATAGGGGAAGACTAACCGTTCCGAGGCTTTTTTCGTAATAAAAAAACGGAGACAATGCGGTTTTCGCGTTGTCTCCGATGAAGCTTGTTAAGTATAGTCTGTAAGCCGAGTTCTGTTAAAGACGGTCATCTATCTAGACGTTACGTTGCCGCAACGTTCAAGCGACGGTTCTGTCGAAATGGCGGGCAGCCTCGACAATTTATCTTGCATCGGGTGGGGTTTACATTGCACCTCATGTCACCAAGAGGTCGGTGAGCTCTTACCTCGCCTTTTCAACCTTACAAAAAGCAAGCCTTTTGCGGTAATTTTCTGTTGCACTTTCCTTAAAGTCACCTTTAGTGGGCGTTACCCACCACCCTTGCCGTACGATGCTCGGACTTTCCTCGTGAAGTTACCTTCCCGCGACCGTCCGACTATCTTAAAAAGCCTTGTGATTATAGCATAAAAAAAAGCCGTTTGCAAGTAATTGCGGCAAGTTAACGATTTTTCTTGAAAAAGCTTTTGCGATGTGGTAATATTTAGTTATGGATTTATTTGATTTTAACAACACACCGAATATGTCTCGCCCGTTAGCCGACAGAATGAGAGCGCAAACTCTCGACGAGTTTTTGGGGCAGAAGCATATCGTAAACAAAAATTCTATGCTTTTTAGAGCTATTCGCGCGGATAAGCTCGGTAGCTGCATTTTCTTCGGGCCTCCGGGGAGCGGAAAGACTACGCTTGCGAATATCGTTTCGAAAGAAACAAAGGGCAACTTTGTTAAGCTCAACGCCGTAACAAGCGGAGTTGCGGACGTCAAAAAGGTTGCGGAAGAAGCGAGAAACAATCTCAAAATGTTCGGCAAAAAGACCTATCTTCTTCTCGACGAATGCCATCGTTTCAACAAGGCTCAAAGCGATAGTTTGCTTCCCGCGATTGAAAGCGGCGATATAATTTTTATCGGAAGCACGACGGAAAATCCCTATATAGCAATGACTCCCGCAATAGTCAGCCGTTGCGCTGTTTTCGAGCTTAAAAAGCTTTCGGACGACGACATAAAAGAGGGACTTTTGCGTGCTTTATCGAGCGAAAAAGGCTTGAAGCATATGAAAATCGAGCTGGACGACGACGCTCTTTCGCATTTTGTTTTTGCAGCAAACGGAGACTTGCGATCGGCATATAATTTTTTGGAGCTTGCCGTGCTTTCGGCATATCCCGACGAAAACGGGGTCGTTCATATCACGAAAACCGACGCGGAACAATCATCGCAAAGGCGAGTTATTTCCGTTGACGAAACGCTTTACTACAATATGCTTTCGGCGTTTTGCAAGTCTTTGAGGGGGAGTGACCCCGATGCCGCGGTGTATTATTCCGAAAGGCTTATTGCCGCGGGGTGCGATCCGCTTCTTATCGCAAGACGTGTCATCGCGCATTCTGCCGAGGACGTAGGCTTGGCAAACCCGAATGCGCTTGTCGTTGCGACGAGCGCGTATACCGCGCTTGAAAAGCTCGGTCTTCCCGAGGGCAGACTCCCTTTGACCGAGGCGATAATATACGTTTGCCTTTCCGAAAAATCCAATTCCGTTGTCGTTGCGATGGATAGCGCCCATGAAGACGCGACGAAAATTTGCGACGACGACGTTCCTCAACACCTAAGAAACTATCATTACACCCCCGAGGAAAAAGCGTCGTACGAGAAGAAGTCTTATCTATATCCTCACGATTTCGGCGGGTACGTCAAACAGCAATATCTTCCCGATAAGCTTAAAGACAGAAAATATTATGTCAAAGGCAAAAACGGCGAAGAGGGAAAAATGCGATACCGCAAGGAAGAAGAATAAGAAATCTAAAACATCGATCCGAATCTTATTTAGGTTCGGATTTTTATTTTGAATAAAAACCGTTTTCGTTAGGAATACTATTTTCGATATGGAAAAGAAGACTAAATCTTTTGACGAAAAGGAATATCGCAATATCGACGAAAAAGAAAGGTATTTTAAGGGTGCCAAAGAGGAGATTAAATGAAAATATCGCACAATAATTATGTCGAATACGTCTCGAAAAAATGTCCCAAAACGAGCGAGACAAAAACGCTTTTGGCGGCGTTTTTGGTTGGCGGAGCGATATGCTGCATAGGCGAATGCTTTAGGCTTTTATACGAAGAGCTGTTCTGGACGTTTACGGAAGAGGAGATCGCGTCGGCTGTTTCGGCTACGATGATATTTTTCGGCGCGCTCTTTACAGGAATCGGCATATACGATAGGCTCGGTTCTGTCGCGGGTGCGGGAAGTATGGTGCCTATAACGGGTTTTGCAAACTCCGTAGTTTCGCCTGCGCTCGAATTTCGTTCAGAGGGAATGATATACGGCTTAGCGGCGAAGATGTTTATAATTGCAGGTCCCATAATAGTATACGGCACGATTGCGAGTGCCGCGGTAGGAATTATATACTATTTCATCTATTTATAGAAAGTTTTATTTTAGAATATGAAAGACGTGGAAAAGAACAACGTAATAGTTTTCAAAAACGAGCCTAAAATAACGGTAACGTCAAGTATCGTCGGGCCAAAAGAGGGGAACGGCCCGTTGGGAAAGTATTTCAAAAACGTACTTTCCGACGATAAAATGGAGGAAAAAACCTTCGAAAAAGCCGAAAGAAAGCTGCTTAGTTTTGTGCTTGACGAAATATCTACAGAGCTAAAAAAGCGCGGCGAGGAAGTAAACCTTATTGTAGGCGGAGATTTACTCAATCAGCTGACAACGACGTCTTTTGCCGCAAGAGAAATGCACGTACCGCTTTTGGGGCTATATTCCGCATGCTCGACAATGAGCGAGTCTCTTTTGGTCGGAAGCGTATTCGTTGACGGCGGATATTCTGAAAATGCCGTTGCATGCTCCGTCAGCCATTTTTCGTCGGCGGAACGGCAATATCGCTTTCCTCTCGAGCAAGGCACTCAGCGTCCGCCCGTTTCGCAATGGACGGTTACGGGGGCGGGTGCATGCCTAATCGAGCGTTCGACTGAAAATCTACCTAAGATAACTCGTGCGCTTGTTGGCGAGGTTGAGGATTACGGCATAATCGACGTCAACAATATGGGCGCGGCGATGGCACCTGCGGCAATGAGTACGCTAGTTCGATTTTTCGAAAAGACGGGTAGTGTTCCTAACGATTACGATTTGATATTGACGGGCGATTTGGGCGTTTTGGGTAGTGAAATACTATGCGAGCTTGTCAAGGATAGAGGATACGATATATCTTCCGTCCATAACGATACGGGTGCGATGATATATAAATCCTCGCCGAAAGTCTTTCAAGGCGGAAGTGGAGCTGGATGTTCGGCGGCGGTGCTGTCTTCTTATATATATAAAATGCTTGAAGACGGAAGTATAAACCGTATGCTTTTTCTTGCAACGGGCGCTCTTCTTTCAACGACATCCTCTCAGCAAGGCGAATCGATCCCCGGGATTTCGCACCTTGTCGAGATCGAGGGCGTTAGAAAAACGTAAAAGCTTTGACTGATTTTTAAAATCTTAAGCCAACTAAATTACTAATAATTGCGAAAAATGCAAAAGATAAAAACAACTTGTTAATATAATAGGATTTGTGTTTTCGTTCGGTTTTTCGAAAACCTAAAAGAGGTCGATATGGAAATTATGTTTCAATTTATAAAATGCTTTATAGTCGGCGGAGCAATTTGCGTCGTCGGACAGCTTCTTTTGAACTTCACGAAGCTTACCGCAGGGAGAATACTCGTTATTTTTCTTCTTTGCGGAGTGTTTTTGCAAGCCGTCGGCTTATATCAACCGCTTGTGGATTTCGCGGGAAGCGGTGCGACGGTACCCATATCGGGCTTTGGCTATTTGCTTGCAAAAGGTGCAATGAACGGCGCAAAGGAAAATATTTTCGGCGCGATAACGGGCGGCTTGGAAGCCGGCGTTACGGGTGTTGCCGTCGCAATAATCTTCGGCTGGCTCAATGCCGTAATCTTCCGCCCCAAGACCAAAAGCTTTTGATGTTCTTTTGTCGTGGTTTTGCAATTTTACTTATCGAAAAACAAAAATATCCGCTTTTTTGGCGGATATTTTTTATCAATCATAGCCTCTCATAATCACGTTGATATCATGGTTTTCGAGGATTTTTTTATATTCGAGCGCGATTTCTTTTGGAACTTCCGAAAAGCCTTTTTCAATGCAACCGTCCGCATTCTTGAACTTTTGCAACGCATATTTCGGTGTCCCCGAAAGCCAGTCGGCGATTTTTTCTATGTCGCTTTTCTCGATAAGCTCGTTGACGAGCGTCGTTCTGAATTCGTAAGGAACGGAATTTTTCCTTAATATTTCAACGGAACGCATGACTTTCGACGGAACGTAGCCGCTTATGCCTACTGCTTTGCCGTATCCGTCAATCGAGCTTTTAATATCCATCGCGACAAAATCGACGAGTTTTTCGTCTATAAGCTTTTGCAGCATATCGGGGTTTGTGCCGTTGGTATCGAGCTTAGTCAAATATCCAAGCTCCTTGATTTTCTTAAAAAATTCGGGGAGGTTCGGCTGAAGCGTAGGTTCACCGCCAGACAAACACACCGCGTCGAGTAAGTTTTTGCGCTTATTTAGGTACTCGAAGATTTCATCTTCCGAATAAGACGGGTTTTTATGCAAAACAAGCGGTCCGTTGTGGCAAAACGGGCATCTGAAATTGCACCCCTCCGTAAAGAGCGTGCATGACGTGTAGTTATCGTAATCGACAAGCGACAGCTTTTCGAATCCGCATATTTTCATAAAAACTCCTCGCAAAAAGAAATTACTTTGTTTAATTATTTTATCACATTGCTTAGGAAAATCAAAATATCTTTCCGATATTAAGAATAAAATATATCGCAACGAGAAATCTTTTTGCGAAATAGCCATTATGTGATACAATAACGATAATCGTAAAGAAGCAAAGGAAGCCGAATTTTTATATAAAAACATAGTTTTAAACTTTTTTGCAATCTAAAAAATTCTTGATAGTTGAAATAAAACGAAAAAGGAACGATATGCTATATAACGATATTTGCGAACTTATCGGTAATACGCCGATGATAGAGCTTAAAAAGACGGAAAAGGACTTTGAAATAAGCGGAAAGATATTTGCGAAAATCGAATACTTCAATCCCGCGGGAAGCGTCAAAGACAGAATCGCACTCAATATGATTGAAGACTTCGAAAGACGCGGGATATTGAAAAAGGGAGGCACGATAATCGAGCCTACGAGCGGGAACACGGGGATAGGCTTAGCGTTTGTTTCTGCGGTTAAGGGCTATAATGCCGTTTTGGTTATGCCCGATACCATGAGCATAGAACGCCGAAAGCTTCTTTCTGCATACGGTGCGAAAGTTGTTTTGACGGACGGAAAAAAGGGTATGAAAGGTGCGATAGAAAAAGCCGAAGAGATACATAAAAACACCGAAAATTCTTGCGTTTTATCGCAGTTTGATAATCCTGCAAACCCTCAAGCGCATAAAAGCACCGCCGAAGAGATAATTAAAGATTTGGACGGCAAAATAGACCTTTTCGTCGCGACGTTCGGAACGGGCGGAACGGTTTCGGGAACGGGCAAAACGCTCAAAGAATATAATAAAAACGTCCGCGTTGTCGCCGTCGAACCCAAAGAATCGCCTCTTTTGACAAAAGGCGAAACGGGCACTCACGGAATTCAGGGAATAGGTGCGAACTTTGTGCCGAAGAACTTAGACCAAAGCGTTGTTGACGAATATATCGACATTTCGACGAAAGACGCTGTCGAGTTTTCGAGATACTTGGCAAAGACCGAGGGACTTTTGGTCGGAATATCGTCGGGCGCGGCGATAAAAGCTGCGGTCGAAGTGATGAAAAGAAGAGAAAATATCGGCAAAACCTGCGTCGTGATTCTTCCCGACGGCGGAGACAAATACCTTTCAACGGAGCTTTTTGAATGAAGAAAGAATACGAAAAACTATATATAAAAACGTTTGGAGAGAAAAATAATAACGCAACGCTACCGACAATGGATGAAATAGGGAAGTTGTGCGGAGTTTTAAGAAAAATCGTTCTTCACGGATATTTGGCAATAGATTTTAGCGAAACCTCCTTCGAAAGCCTTTGCGAAGGAGCTTTTTCTATGCTGAAAAAATACATGCTTATTCTTACTTCTAAAGAAAAAGCGTTTACTGAAAAATCTATCGAAGAAACGCTTGCGACCTTTTTCGAGCGACTTTCAAAAACGCGTGAATTACTGGAAGAAGACTTAGCCGCCGCCTTTGACGGCGACCCTGCGGCGACGGGGAAAGAAATCATCGTAGCGGCGTACCCGGGGTTTTTTGCTATAACGATATACCGTATTGCTCACGAATTGGCGTTGCTTTCAATTCCCGCGATACCGAGAATGATGAGCGAATACGTCCACGGCAAAACGGGCATAGACATTCACCCGAACGCGGAAATAGGTCGTCGCTTTTTCATAGACCACGGAACGGGCGTCGTTATAGGCGAAACGACGAAAATAGGAGATACCGTCAAGATATATCAAGGTGTAACTCTCGGTGCCCTTTCGACGAGAAAGGGACAGGGGCTTAAAGGAGTGAAGCGTCATCCGACGATAGGCAACAACGTAACGATATATTCCAACGCAACCGTTTTGGGCGGCGAAACGACGGTAGGCGACGACAGCGTGATAGGCGGAAACGTATTCCTAATTCGCTCCGTACCGAAAAACAGCAAAATATCGATTTGCGGTCAATAATCTTTTCTAATTTCTTGACTATAACGCATCGTTAGATATAATATAGTATTATATGAAAGTTATTTCACTTTTTGCTAAATGATTATGAAATGACAAGCATCTTTGACGTAAGAATGTGATATATCTTTTATCGCTTCTATTTAGTCAATCGCCGACAAATATATTTGCGGTTTTAAAAAAAAGATAAAACAAAGGAGAAAATATATGAACAAAGAACAGGCTTTGAAGATTTATAACGAAACAAACAAGAAGCTTAAAGTATTCGCCCTTTCGAACTTTTTGTCGAGCTGGGACGCCGAGACCGAAGCTCCCGACGGTGCGATTTTGTCTCGAGGCGAAACGCTCGGCGACATGAGCGGAATGTATTACGAAACGGCAAACGGGGAGGAGTATAAAACGGCGATAGACGTTTTGTTCGAAAACAAAGAGGAGCTCGACGACGTTTTGCGTCACGAGATCGAAAACGCGAAAAAGTCAAGCGTTAAGCTTTCGAAAGTTCCCGTAGAAGAGTATATCGAACATCAAAAGCTTATGAACGAAGCATATCCCATGTACGTCAAAGCGAAAAACGCAGACGACTTCGCTTCCTTTAAGCCGTACTTAGAAAAAATCGCGACTTTTACTAAAAAGTATGTCGTATGGCAAGACACCGAAAATATGCACGGCTACGACATTTTGCTTGACGAATATGAAGACGATATGTCGCAAAAAGAATACGACAAGTTCTTTAATCTTCTGAAAGAAAAGCTCGTACCGTTCATTCAAAAGGTTTGCGAACAAGAAGAAAAGCTCAACGAAAAGCTTGTCAACGGACATTTCTCCGCCGACAAACAGAGGCAGTTTTGCGAATATTTGCGCGGCGTTATGTGCTTTGACAAAAACTATACCGTCATCAAAGAGAGCGAGCATCCGTTTACGTCGGGCTTTGGCAATAAGGACGTAAGAATAACCAACCACTATTACGAAGATAACCTCGCAAGCTCGATTTTCTCTGCAATTCACGAAATGGGACACGGCTTATACGAGCTTCAGGTTTCGGACGAAATAAACAATACCATGTCCGGTGGCGGCGCAAGCATGGCTATGCACGAAAGTCAGTCGAGATTTATGGAGAATATGGTAGGAAGATCGGAAGCTTTCTGGGAAGTGCATTTCCCTAAGCTTAAAGAGATTTTCGCCGAAGAGCTTGACGGAGTAACGTGCTCCGACTTTGTCAAATATGTCAACCACGTCGAAAAGTCGCTCGTCAGAACAGAAGCCGACGAGCTTACATATCCTATGCATATAATCGTAAGATACGAAATCGAGAAAGAGCTTGTTGCGGGCAATGTCAAAATAGACGATCTTCCGAGAGTGTGGAATGAAAAATATAAAGAATACTTAGGTGTAGACGTACCTTGCGACAAAGAGGGCGTTTTGCAAGACGTTCATTGGGCGTACGGCAACTTCGGCTACTTCCCGACGTATGCTTTGGGTTCGGCTTATGCGGCGCAAATATATCACGCAATGAATAAAGACTTCGACATCGAAAAATCTCTTGCGAAAGGGGACGTTTCGGAGATTGCGAAATGGCTCAAAGAACATCTCCATAAATACGGCGCGTCCAAAAAGCCTAAGGAGCTTTTGAAGCTTGCAACGGGCGAAGACTTTAATCCTAAGTATTACGTAGATTATTTGATAAAAAAATACTCCGCTCTTTACGGAATAGAATAATTCCAAAGTGATTATCGAAAAATCGAGGTAATTAAGAAATAGACCTAACCGCTTTGTAAAATCTTTTGAGTAACTTTAATAATACATATCCGTCGAAAGTCGTTCTCAAGTAACCGATTAGAAAATCAAAGTTAGATTTATTTATAAAAAGATTTATTATAGATAGTTATTAACCAATCAATAACCTCAACGGATAATAAAACTACTCAATCCCCAAACGGCGATAATCCGCACGTGGGGATTTTTTTTATAATAAAATAATTTTTTATTTACGAAAAGTTTACGTTGACATTTTAGTATATATTTAGATAAGATAGGCGGCGGTTTTTCGAGAACGCCATAGAACTAAACGGATAAAGGGGATAATCATGAAAAGCAACGCATTTTCGGCTAAAATATTCAACTCGAAAGTTCCTAAAGATAAGGTGACGATAAGAGAACGACTTTTCGGTTTTCTTTTCGGACCTTCTGGCGCGTTGACGCTCAATATGGTGATAGGAAGCTACATCACCGTATATTACACCGACGTATTGAGGCTCGGCTCATTATACGGCGGAATATTCTTAGCGGCGCTTCCTCTTGTTTCGAAGATACTCGATTCGATCTCTGCGTTAATTATGGGGCAGCTTATCGAAAAAACGAAGACAGTGCAAGGCAAAGCTCGTCCGTGGCTTTTGATTTCGGCACCCTTGATGCTGATTGCTGGCATATTGATAGTGTCCGTTCCCGACACCGTAGGGGATGTCGTCAAAGCGGTATGGGTTGCGATAAGCTATAATTTATATTACACTATCGCATATCAGATGTATAACACGAGCCATAGCCTTATGATGCCTCTTTCGACGCTCGATTCTTCGTCGCGCGATAAAAACGCAGTTTTCTCTAATGTCGGCAGCATATTCATTCCCGGTGCGTTTGTCGCACTCATTATGCCTATGGTGCTTTTGCCGATAATGGGAGTCGATTCGAGAACGTGGCTTACCGTTTTCTCGTGCTTTTCGATAGCGGCTTTCCCGTGTATTTTGCTTGAATACTATTTCACGAGAGAAAGGATAACTGAAAACTACAACAGAAAAAAGATCGATTCGTCGATTCCGATTTTCACGCAGATAAAGTCTGTTTTGAAGAGTAAGTATTTCGTCATGCTCGTTGTTAATGCTTTTTTGAGCGGAATATTGACCTCTATGGCAAATGTAAGCAAGCTTTATTATTGCCGTTTCGTTCTTGCCGATTACGTTGGCGGTGATACGATATATACGATTTTCAATGCCGTAGGGCAAGCGCCTATCGGAGTCGGCGTTTTATTGGTGTTCCCGTTGATGAAAAAATTCGGGAAAAAGAGAAGCGTTCTTTTCGGAAATATACTTTGCGTAGTGGGGCTTATATACGCATTGACTGCGCCGTCCGATTTAACTACGGTTATAATAGGTATGCTCATATACGCCGTAGGTTATATTCCGTATACGTATATGATGACGGCAATGCTTGCGGACTCATTAGATCATATCGAATATAAGAGTGGCATAAGAGCCGACGGGTTTGCGGTTTCGCTATATGGCGTCATCGGAACGATAGCGGGCGGAATAGGGCAAAGCATATTCAATATGTCGCTGACTTTGTCGGGGTACGAACCGCCTATCGACAACGGACTTCCGTTCGTTCAAAACGATACCGTCAAACGCACCTTGGTTTTTATGGCACTCGGTGCGCATCTTGCAGCCATTATAGTAACGATAATAGTTATGCTTTTCTATCGTCTTGACAAAGAAATGCCGATAATTAGAGCCGAACTTGTCGAGAGAAGAGTTGAAAAGGATTAAAAATCATAAATAATTGCAAAAAATAGATAATTATTTGCAATACGATAGAAGAATATTGTGCTACAATAAAAGAAAAAACTTTTATTAGGACGGCAAAATGAAATTCGGAATTCAGCAATTCTCGATAAGAGAAGTTGCAAAAAACAAGGCGGGCGCGATAGAATCGCTTGACAAAATCAAAGAATACGGCTTTTCGGGTATAGAACTTAATGCGTTCATGCTCGGGAAGCTTTCTTTCGGAGTAAGATTGCTTTGCAAAATGGCAGGTATGCCCGTCGGGAACGGCGACGTAAACTGGATAGAAGAGGTTAAGTCGAGGAACTTAGAGGTTATCTCCTATCACAAAGACTTGAACGGAATCTTGAACGAACCCGATAAGACTGCGGAAGAAGCTAAGTCTATGGGGACGGAATTCGTCGTCGTAACGGGAATGCAGTTTTTCGATTATTCAAAAGAAGAGAACGTTAAAAAACTTTGCGACGATCTGAATATTGCGGGAAAGCTTTTGAAAGAGTGCGGAGCAAAGCTTTTATATCACAACCACAACGTTGAGTTTATGACTTTTAGAGCGTCGCAATATAAAAATCCGTACGAAATGATCGTCAAAAACACAAATCCCGAATACGTCAATTTCGAGGTCGATACGTATTGGCTTTCGGAGTGCGGCGTCGATGCGAAAATGCTTTTGGAAAGCCTTTCCGACCGAGTTAAGCTTATTCATATCTGCGATAGAGGAATAAGGGCAACCGATAAGAAAGGAAGTATCAAAAAAGCTACTTGCACAGAGCTTGGAACGGGCAACATCGATATAAAAGGAATACTTGGCATCGCCGAAAAAATCGGTGTTGAATATGCCGTTTTGGAGCAAACATCCGACTTTATCGATAACAATAATCTAAAATCTGTCCAAATAAGCGCACAATACTTGCAAGAATATTTTGGATAAAGTATTATTGAATCGAGGAATTCGATAAAGGCTCCCATTGCGAAAAGTAATGTTCTTTCGCTTGGCGGTGGCACAGCTTACGCCGAAAAAAAGTCGCCCTTTACGAAAAGGATGCAATTGATGCGGCCTAATCTAATAAAGGCTCCCTTTGAAGGGAGCTGTCGCCGAAAGGCGACTGAGGGATTGTTATATCGCCGCACAACATTGCTTTAATGCAACAACCTCGTAGGACGGGGCTTCTACTCCCACCGCAAATTCATAGTCTTCCTTTGCAAAAAGAGATGTTCTCACGTAGGGCGGTGGTTCTACTGCCGCCGAAAAAACAAGGCTCCCTTAGTAAGGGAGCTATCGCCGAAAGGCGACTGAGGGATTGTTAAATGTTACAATTTCTCGCAAACCAATATGTTTAAAAGCAAAACAAAAGATCGTTTATACATATAATCTTTGATGTGTATTGAAATCCTAAGCTAAATAAGTTATGCTTGTGATTAAAAAAATATAAAAATAAATCCCGAAAGGAGAAAATGAAATGAAAAAATATTGTAACCCTTTGAACCTTAATTACAGGTTCCAGCACAAGAACACGAATAATGCGTTCAGAGAAGCCGCAGATCCGACCTTTGTTCTTTTCAAAGGTACGTATTATTTGTTTGCTTCGATGAGCGGCGGATTCTGGTATTCCGACGACTTGTTCGATTGGAAGTTCAAAGAGTGTGACGTAGAAATGCTTTCTTACGCTCCCGACGTTCGTCAGATCGGCGATTATCTTTATTTTTCTGCGTCTAAGCGCGAGAAAAACTGGATATACAGAACAAAAGATCCTATGAGCGGAAAGTTCGAAAAGGTTATCAAAATATTCCCTTTCTGGGATCCCGACATTTTCGAGGACGACGACAAGAGGGTATATTTCTATTGGGGTTGCTCCAACCAAACTCCTATTTACGGAATCGAGCTTGACAACAAAACGTTTGAGCCTATAGGAGAGCCTAAACCGCTTATCGGCAACCGTTACGAAAAACTCGGTTGGGAAAAAACGGAGCTATATAAAGAAAAGAAAGAACCTAAGACTTTCATGGAAAAGCAAATAGCAAAATACGTCGGCAATCTTCCTTTCATCGAGGGCGCGTTTATGACAAAGCATGACGGCAAGTATTATTTGCAATATGCCGCGCCCGCAACGGAAGTCAACGCATACGGCGACGGCGTTTACGTTTCTGATTCTCCTTTGGGTGAATTCGAGGTTCAGGCGCATAACCCGTTCTCGACAAAACCGGCAGGATTTATCAATGCCGCAGGACACGGCTCTACGATCGAGGATAAGTACGGAAACTTCTGGCATACCGCATCTATGAGCGTTGCGGTCAACGAAAACTTCGAAAGAAGACTCGGACTTTTCCCGGTTGGCTTTGATAAAAACGGCACGATGTTCGCAAACCAATATTTGTGCGACTTTCCTATTGAAATTCCCGACGGCAAATTCGATCCGCTTTCCGTCAAACCTTCTCAAATGCTTTTGTCGTATAAAGCTAAAGCAACCGCTTCTTCTGTTTATGGAGACAATACTCCCGATAAGGGCGTAAACGAATGCATAAGAAACTGGTGGTGCGCTAACAGCTCGAACGCGGGAGAATGGTATCAAATCGACCTTGGAAAGGAAAGAGCGATTTCCTCCGTTCAGGTGAACTTTGCCGATTGTGAAATTCCTCAGCTTAAAGGCGTAAAGAAAGCGGGCAAGTTCTACGATAAGAGATATATCGATATGAAGAGCAACTTAAAGACTCGCTGGCAACTTCTTGCAAGCGTTGACGGCGAAAACTGGAACGTCGTTGTCGATAAGAAGAATGCCGATACGAATCTTGCTCACGATTTCATTACGTTTGACGAAAAGGTCAACGCAAGATACCTCAAAGTCGTCGGATACGAATTCCCCTACAATTCCCGTATGGCTATTTCGGGACTCAGAGTTTTCGGCGTAGGCGACGAAGAGCTTTGCGAAAAAGTAAAGAACGTAACCGCAAAGAGAGTTTCGGGAATAGAGGCAGAGATTACTTGGGATAAGTGCGACGGAAACGTCGGATATATCGTTGCCTACGGCTTGACTCCCGATACGCTTTATTCCTCTTGGCAGGTATACGACGGCGAAAAGGTCAATATCACTTTCCTTGACGAAGATAACAAGACCTATTATTGCCGCGTAGACGTCTTCAACGAAAGAGGCGTAACGCAAGGCGACGTTATCGAAATCAAATAACAAACGAAAAGATTGTTGGATTTTTTCGAAATCAGGTTTTAATAACAATCTAAAACAAAAAATTACGCACCGCGAAATATGAAAAAGCTCAAAAGCATATCGACATTTTGCGGTGCTTTTATTATTTAGAAAAGCTTGTAAATTGATAGCAATATCAAATCGGGTTTTATCTAATTGATTTATAGAATCCGTAAATGACTTTATATCGCTTTGTCGATATTATAAAACTTGCGAAAAAAAGCGTTGTATGCTAAAATCAAATTATGAAACTTAAAGCTTATGCAAAAATAAATCTTTTTTTGAACGTCGTAGGGAAAAACGACGTCGGGTATCACTTGCTCGATATGCTCAACTCGTCGATTTCTCTTTATGACGAGGTAACTTTGGAAAAGTCGGATAAAATAGAGTACGACGGCGACGAAATAGAAAATAACACCGCGATAAAGGCTGCCGAAGCGTTTTGCGCACGCTATAAAACGGGCGGAGTGAAAATATCCGTCAAAAAGAATATACCGATATCGGGAGGATTAGGCGGTTCGTCTGCCGATGCGGCGGCGGTAATATACGGCATGTCGAAGCTATATAAAAAAACAATGCTCGTCCACGACATCGAGGGCTTTGCGAAAGTCGGCGCCGACGTTCCGTTTATGATAAACGGGGGTTTGGCAAGGGTAGAGGGGATTGGCGAAAAGGTGAAGAAACTTCCTTTTTCCGTCGAGCTTCACGGCGTTATTGTTAAGGGTGATGTCGGCAACGACACGGCAAAGGTTTATAATAAATTTGACGACCTTAACGAGCTTTACGAAAAAGATCCCGAACTTATCGTGAAAGCGGCGGGTAATTTAGGAGCGTTCGAAGAGGCTGAAAGGCTCGATATGATAGAAAAAGCCGACGGGCTTTCGGGATTTAGAAAAAAACTCTTGGAATATGACTTTTTCGACCATACATTCAATGCGCTTGAAATTTCCGCGGAGAGCCTTTGCGACGATATAGCAAAAATAAAAAACCGCTTGGAAAGCTTGAAAGCAAAAGCGGTGCTTGTTTCGGGAAGCGGTTCTGCTGTTATTGGCTTTTTCACGAAAGAAAAGGCGGAAATCGTCGCCGAGGCGCTTAAAAAAGAATATCCCTTTGTCGAAGTATTCTCGTCCGTTCCGCAAGGCGTAGAAATAATCGAAGAATAAATATCCTATAAGAAGTAATCTTTTATAACGAAATAATCTTTGCAAAATGCTTCGCTTTTGCATCCTTGCGTAATATTGCGCCACTAACCAGTAGGGCGGTGGTACAACTTTCGCCGAAATTAAATAAAGGCTCTCATAGTAAGGGGCTGTCGCCGTAAGACTAAAGAGATTGTCATTATATGGTAAATATCGAGGTTCCAAACCTTTGCAAGCAAGTTTGTAACTTCTTGTATTTTTAAAGTTACAATATAGTGTATTTTTAAGTTGTTTTTTGTATTATTGATTTTTTTTACTTCAATAACGATATTTAGAATACTTAATATCAAAAAAATAAACGTACGGATTTATTCTCTAAGTATTAAGAACTTTTCGGATAAATCGTACGTTTTTATTATGCATAAATTTTGTTAAGAGCTATCTTGTGAATATGAAAACAGCCGATGCTTTATTGTTTTTCAAGTAAATCTATTACTATCTCTCTTGCAATCAAAAGTCCCATAACGCTTGGGACAAACGGAAGACTTCCGGTTGTAGGACGAACGCGTCGACCGTTTTCGAAAGTGCAATCTCCCGTCAAAATCGGCTCTTCTTTCGAATAAGCTACTTTAAGGTGAGTTACTCCGTTTTTTTTCAATTCTCTTCGCATAACCTTTGCAAGAGGGCATACGGAGGTAGAGTATATGTCGGCAATCTCGAACCTTGTCGGGTCGAGCTTGTTCCCCGCACCCATAGCAGAAATTTCTGGAACGTTAAAAGAAAAGCATTTTTTTGCTATGTCGAGCTTTGCCGTAACGGTATCTATGCAATCGACGACGTAATCGAAGCTTCCGATATCTATCTCGTCGCCGTTTTCGGGAAGATAAAACAAGTTTTTGTTTTCTACGACAGCGCTCGGGTTTATGTCGAGGATTCTTTCTTTCATAACGTCGGTTTTGAATTTCCCTATCGTAGAATTAAGTGCGATAATCTGCCTGTTTAAGTTCGAAACCGCGACCTTGTCTCCGTCAACGAGCAAAAACTCGCCGATTCCGCTTCTTGCAAGCGCCTCTGCGACATAACCGCCGACTCCGCCGACGCCGATAATCGCGACTTTCTTTTTCGCCAAAATATCCGTCGTGCCGACGCCTAATAATAATTCGCTTCTGTCAAAAGGTTTTTCCATATTTTTATGATAGAATAACCGCTTTCAAAAAGTCAAGTGTTGACAAAAACAAAAATATAGCCTAAAATATATCCGTAAGCTTTTTAATTAAAGCAATCGGAATAACAATCAAGGAGAAATATTATGGCTAACGTACCTACACCTCACATCAGCGCAAAGATAGGGGACTTCGCTCTGACGGTTCTCATGCCGGGCGATCCTTTGAGAGCGAAATTCATCGCGGAGACTTTTCTCGAAGACGCGGTCTTGGTAAATAATGTAAGAGGGGTTCAAGGCTATACGGGAACGTATAAAGGAAAGAGAGTTTCCGTCATGGCTTCGGGTATGGGGATGCCGTCTATCGGCATATATTCTTACGAGCTTTTCAATTTCTACGGTGTTGAAAATATCATAAGAATCGGTTCTGCGGGAGCAATGCAGAAAGACATCAACGTAAGAGACATCGTAATCGGAGTCGGCGCTTGCACGAATTCCAATTACGGAAGTCAATTCTCACTTCCCGGAAACTTTTCTCCGATAGCTTCGTATAAGCTTATCAAGAAAGCCGACGAAGCTGCGAAAAAGCTCGGACTCAATGTTCATTTCGGAAACGTTCTTTCGTCAGATACTTTCTATGACGATTCCAATTCCACTATGGAATGGGCGAAAATGGGCGTTATGGCTGTAGAAATGGAAGCTGCCGCACTATATATGAACGCCGCAAGAGCAGGCAAAAACGCGCTTTGCATTTGCACTATATCCGATAGTATCGTAACGGGAGAAGCGCTTCCTGCGGAAGAAAGACAGGTTTCTTTCAAAGAGATGATGGAGCTTGCGCTCGAAATAGCATAACAAAATAAAAAACATAAAGGAAAGCAGGGGTGTCCCTGCTTTTTCACGGGAAAATGACATACACATTAACGCTAAAGAAAAACGAAGAAAAACGCCTTTTGGCAGGACATCCTTGGGTGTACGCTAATGAAGTTGCGAAAATCGAGGGAAAAGACGTTCAAGGCAGTATTGCAAAGGTATATTCTTCCGACGGAAGATATATAGGAAGCGGATATATCAACCACGCGTCGAAGATAATAGTCAGACTTTTGACGAGAAAGGACGAGACTATCGACAGAGATTTTTTCAAAACAAAGATAGAAAAAGCGCGCGACAAAAGAGAAAAGCTCGGCTTTTCGAACAACTACCGCGTGGTATTCGGCGAAGCGGACGGCTTGCCGGGACTTATCGTAGATAAATATGCCGACGTTCTTTCGGTGCAAATATTGACGCTCGGAATTGAAAAGCGAAAGGATATGATCGTCGATATTTTGGTCGAGCTGTTTTCGCCAAAGGGAATATACGAACGAAGCGATGTCAAAGTGAGAGAAAAAGAGGGCTTGCCTTTAACGAAAGGCGTTTTATACGGCAATTTTTCCACCGACGTTTTGATTGAAGAGAACGGCATAAAGATGTATGTGGACGTCGAAAACGGTCAAAAAACGGGCTATTTCCTCGACCAAAAGGAAAACAGACTCAATATCAGAAGATATATCGATAGTGATTCTTCCGTTCTCGATTGCTTTTGCCATACGGGCGGCTTTTCGCTTAATGCGGCAAAAGCGGGGGCAAAAGAAGTAGTATCGTGCGATATATCCGAAACGGCGCTCAAAAAGGTCGAAGAAAACGCAAAGCTCAACAGCTTTACCAACATAACGACGGTAGCCGCCGATGTATTCGAAAAGCTTAGGGAATATAAAAAAGAGGGCAGAAGATTCGATTTCGTCGTTCTCGATCCGCCCGCTTTCACCAAAACGTCCGATAAAGTCAAGGACGCAATAAGAGGCTATAACGACATAAACGTCAATGCGTTAAAGATTGTCAAAAGCGGCGGCTATTTGGCGACGTTTTCCTGTTCTCATTATCTGACCGTTCCGCTTTTTCTCGATATGATTAAAAA
>CAZIPL010000020.1:0-25919 GCA_964541255.1 uncultured Clostridia bacterium
GTTGAGTTTCTTTTTTGTCTTCAAAATATGGTTTGCCTGAATTGCGATATCAGATGCCTGACCTTGAGCACCGCCCAAAGGCTGATGAATCATTATTTCGCTATTCGGCAATGCAAATCTCTTTCCCTTTGTTCCTGAAGACAACAAGAACGCCCCCATGCTTGCAGCAAGACCGATACAGATTGTTTGTACGTCGCACTTGATATATTGCATGGTATCGTATATCGCCAGTCCCGCAGTTACGCTTCCTCCGGGACTGTTGATATATAAGCAAACGTCTTTGTCGGGATCACAAGATTCAAGATATAAAAGCTGCGCGACAATAGTATTTGCCGTAACATCGTTTATCTCGCCTGTGATGAATATAATTCTATCTTCTAAAAGCTTAGAATAAATATCGTAAGAACGTTCTCCCCTTGATGTCTGTTCGACAACCATAGGGATAAGATTATTTTTGATTTCGTTCATATAAAATCCTTAATTATTCGATAGTGTTTTCTTTTTTCAAAAGGTCGAAAAGCTTTTTGATAACAACATTCTGAGAAATGTAGTTGATTTGCTCGGGATTTAATCCAGCTTTATACTCTTCGAGCGTCTTGTTTGCGTTTTCTGCCATAGGCTTAATCTCTTCGTCGATATCGGTATCTTCAGCTTTCAAATTCTCAACGGTTATGATCTTATCGATAACAAGCTGAGCTTTGCAAGACTTAACAGCTTCGTCGCGGAAATTGTTTCTGAACGCGTCCATGGAAGTTCCGGTATAGTTGAGATATGTTTCAACGTTCATACCTTGATACATAAGGCGGTAATTGAAATCCTGAACCATATGATCTATCTGGTTTTCGATCAAAGCGTCGGGAAGCTCCATTTTGCTGCTTTCAACGATAGTTTCAAGCATTTTGTCCTCGAGCTCATATTCTGCTTTTCTCTTGTTTTCGGCAACGAGTTTAGCTTTGATGTCTTTCTTCAAATCTTTTAATGTGTCGAATTCGGAAACGTCTTTTGCAAATTCGTCGTCAAGTTCGGGAAGCTCTTTAACTTGTAAAGAATTGAGCTTAACTTTAAATACCGATGCCTTTCCGGCAAGAGTCTTTTCACCGTAGTTCTCGGGGAAAGTAAGCGGAATGTCTTTTTCTTCGCCGATATTCATTCCTACAACACCGTCTTCAAAACCGGGAATGAAAGAATTGGACCCGAGTACGAGATCATATCCCTGAGCCGTGCCGCCGTCGAATTTAACGCCGTCAACGCTTCCCTCAAAGTCGATATTCGCTGTATCGCCGTTTTGTGCGGCTCTACCCTCTACGTCAACCATTCTGCCTGCGTCCTCACGCTTTTTCTCGAGTTCTTTCTTAACGTCGGCATCTTTAACAGTATACTCAATTTTATCGAATTTAATACCTTTATACTGACCAAGTTCTACTTCTGGTTTAACGGGAACTTTTGCTACGAGAGTAATTCCGTCGTTGGAAATCGATTCTACGTCAAGATCAGGCTGTCCAACAGGGAAAATTTCTTCGTTTGCTTCAAGAATATCATAATAGTATTTAACGAAAGCTTCGTTGATAGCTTCTTCATAGAAAACGCCTTCGCCGTAAGCATTCTGCAAAACCTTCATAGGAGCTTTGCCTTTTCTGAATCCTTGAACAGGATATTTATTTTTCGTCTTGTTATATGCCAAAACGTTCATTTCCTGCCACTCTTCGGCATTCAAAGTAATTGTAATCTTAACTTGACTTTTTTCGATTTTTTCGATGTTACTGTTCATAAATCCTCCGAACTACATAGTAGTACATTATAATCATTTTTTGTAGTTAACATTTTATCATAATTATTTGATTTATGCAAACAAAATAGTATACAATAACAGCGAAATACCTTAACGGAGTTAAAAAATGCCAAACGACGCACTAACGATTTCTTACATAGCGAAAGAACTTGACGATATTCTTTCGGGAGGTAAAATAACTAAAGTCAACCAACCCGAAAACGACGAAATCGTCATTTACGTATATACCAAAAACGGAACGAAAAAGCTTACGATATCGGCAAATGCAAATATGCCGAGATGTCATATCACAAATCACGATAAGCCAAACCCTATTACCGCCCCCTCATTTTGCATGCTTTTAAGAAAGCATCTTCTAAGCGGCATTATAGAACGTGTAACTAATCCGAAAAACGATAGAATTATCTGCTTTGATATAATATCCAAAAACGAAATGAAAGACGACGTATCGATTAAGCTTATCGCGGAGTTAATTTCAAAGCAAAGTAACATAATCTTAACGGACGATAGCTTCAAAATATACGGAGCTTTAAGAAAAACATCTCTTGACGACGAAAATTCAAAGAGAGTTATTATGTCGGGTGCAACTTACAACTACCCGGAGAACGATAAAATATCTTATAAAGATATAGATTCGATAAAAAATATAATAAAAAATCTCGAAACCCCATATACTTCAAAAGATATTTTGACATATATCGGCGGATACTCTTATCAAACTGCGCAATATATCACAAAAAACGACACAATAACAGATTATGAGACAATAATCAAAAATATAATCGATCTTAATACACTAAAAGAAAATTGCGGATATAATCCGTGTATAGGATATAATAACGGGAAAATAAGCGATTATTTTGTTACGTCTTACGACAATTTGCAATACGAATATAAATGCTTTCAATCGTTAAACGAAGCGATAGCGCAATATTATTCCGAAAAAGACAATGTTATACGAATAAAAGAGCACAGTAAACGCCTTAACGATATTATCAAACATAATGTTTCAAGAACCGAGAAAAAACTTTCGGCGCAAAAAAATCAGCTCAAAGATTCGGAAGATCTCGAAAACGACAGACTGTGCGGAGAATTGATTACGACAAATCTATATAGAATAGCCGGTAAAGAATCGGAAATATATGTAGATAATTATTATCTTGATCCGCCGCAAAAAATCAAAATCAAGCTTAACCCTTCCCTATCGCCGTCGAAAAACGCTCAAAATTATTACAAAAAATATAATAAAAAGAAGCGTACGATAGAAATCGTTTCAAATCAGATTATCGACTCGGAAGCACATCTAAATATGCTGAAAAGCATTCAATCGATGCTTAATAACGTAAGAAACACGTCGGAAATCGAGCTTATCAATCAAGACTTGATTTCTTGCGGAATAGTTCAACAAAAACAAAAGAACAATAAAAAGATCCAAGTAATTAAGAGTAAACCAAGAGAATACACATATCGAGGATACACAATTTACGTCGGTAGAAGCTCTGTCGAAAACGAATACGTAACGCACAAACTCGGAAAACCGAAAGATATTTGGTTCCACGCAAAAAAATCATTCAGCTCTCACGTTTTATTAAAAACAGACGGAAACGAAAATATCCCGGACGACGTATATGTAGTAGCAGCAGAAATCGCCGCATTTTATTCGGACGAAAAAAACTCAGACAAAGTCGAAGTCGATTACACGGACGTTAAGAACGTTAAAAAGCCGCCAAACGCAAAGCTCGGCTTAGTCATATACAACACAAATTACAGCATAATCTGCACCCCCAATAATCACGAGGAATTAAAAAATGGAAACTCTTAACACAAAAGATTTGATAAAAATCGTTGCAAAGAAACAAGTCGAAAACTTCGAGTATTTCAAAATATCTATAAGACCGATTTATATAAAGAATTCTCTATATTTTCAAGTCGAAAAATTCAAAAATAAACAAGTTTTTCACGAAAATATAGATTCCGATAAACTCGAAGAATATTTTAACGAAATCTTACTTCCGAACTATTCCCAAATTGTCGTTCATAACGAAGGTCAATCGACCACGTATTTTATTAAAGAAAACGCAATAAAGAAAGTTATTTCGAATAACAATCTCAAATACGAAGTTTCAGACAATAATAGAAAAAAGAATTATTTACTAAACGAAGGCGAAAATATTCCTCCCTTAGTCGATTTGGGCGTGTTTACAAAAGATTTCAAGATCGTAAACGGCAAATACGATAAATATAAACAAATAAACCGCTTTGTCGAACTAATAGACGACTGCTTTAAAAAGTCAGATCTAAAAGAAATCTCAATTTTAGATTTCGGGTGCGGAAAATCATACTTGACGTTCATCGTATACTACTATTTTGCTAAGATAAAAGGAATCAACGTAAGAATAATCGGATACGACTTAAAAGAAGGCATAGTAAATGATTGCAACAAAATTGCAAAGAAATACGGTTATGAAAATCTAAAATTCGTCAAAGCAGACGTCTCTAAAGATATTCTTTCGAATGAGCATATAGATATGGTAATAAGCTTACATGCTTGCGATACGGCGACAGATTATGCGCTTTCTTATGCGATAAAGAAGAACGTAAAATATATCTTTTCAGTTCCGTGTTGCCAACATGAAATAAATCTTAGCATACAAGACGGCGGAGACTTAGACATACTCTTAAAATACGGAATCATTAAAGAAAGAACTTCTGCCCTATTAACCGACGCAGTTAGAGCTGAAATTCTCGAAGATATGGGCTATAACGTCGATGTTCTGGAGTTTGTCGATCTTGCTCACTCGCCTAAGAATTTAATGATACGAGCTACAAAGAATAAATCTGAAATCTTCAGAAATAAAGACAATATCGCTAAACTAAAAGATAGATATAATTTCAATCAAACATTATTCGATTTAATATATAACGAATAAACCAAAAGCGATTTAATAAAAATATTGATTTATAATATTAGTCTTAAAATAACTTCACTATAAATAATTGCACCCCGAAGGTTAACTTTCGAGGTGCATATAATTTTATTAAGTTTATTTAAATTTACTTTTAGATATATAAATCAAAAAACTAATGCTGAAAAATATGTAATTATTCTATATCAATTGAACAACAATATTATCTATGCGTAAAACGCAATAAATATCGGAATAATTACTCAGATTTGTTCGATTTTCTTAATATGTCGAGAACTTCTTCAAAATAGTCTGGTATTTTAGAATGAAACTCCATTATCTCCCCCGTTTTAGGATGCTTTAATACTAAAGTTTCGGCATGAAGAAGCTGACCGTTGAGCTTAAAACGCTGTTTTTCGTAGCCGTACACCTTATCTCCTACGATAGGATGTCCGATATATTTGCTGTGTACTCTTATCTGATGCGTTCGCCCGGTCTTTAGATCGAACCTTGTAAAAGTGTTATTCTTGAATCTCTCCAATACTATATAGTTGGTTATAGCGATTTTCCCTTCTTTAACAACCGTCATTGTTTTTCTGTCTTTAGGATTGCGACCGATATATGTTTCAATTTCTCCGCTATCTTCTTTTATAATCCCTTCATTTATCGCAAGATAACTTCTCCTTGCCTCTTTTCTTGCAATCTGTTCGGCAAGGCATTTATGTGCAATATCGTTCTTAGCAACAACCAAAAGCCCAGACGTATCCTTATCGATTCTATGCACAATACCGGGGCGTAAAACGCCGTTAATTCCGCTTAAATTATTTAACGCAAATAAAAGACCGTTGACAAGCGTACCCGTTCGTAAAGAGCTTGTCGGGTGTACGATAAGACCTTGAGGCTTATTTATAACCGCAATATCGTCGTCTTGATAGACGATTTCGAACATTATTCCGCTTTCGGGCAGTATTTCGCAAGGAATAACTTCTTGCGGCTTTATCTCGATAATATCTCCGTCCTTTACAGAATAAGAGCTTTTTAGTATTATTTTGCCGTTTACGCAAACATCGCCTTTTTCTATCAGAGATTTTACCTTTGTTCTCGAATACAAATCAAGGCTTTCCGCAACATATGCGTCAAGCCTTTGTCCGTTTTCTTCAACATTAATTATTATCGGAGAATTGTCAGTCATTTTTACTCTCTTTTTCTTTTTTCATGTCTTTAACAAGATCTACTATAAGCAGCAAAACATATAAAATAACGCAACACGTCAAAAACATATCGGCAACGTTAAAGATAGCAAAATTGATGAATCTGCAATCGATAAAGTCAATGACGTATCCGTATGCCACTCTGTCGATAAAATTACCGATTGTACCGCCAATAATTCCGCCCAACAAAACAAGCTGAAGCTTTTTCCCTTTTCTCTCTTTGATAAGAATATAAGTAAATACAGCAAGCGCAATCGGCGTTATAATATAAAACAATGTCATACTGCCGCTTAAAATCGAAAAAGCGGCACCAGTGTTTCTAACATAGGTTATATGAAAAACATCTTTAATGACAGGAATCGTTTGCCCTATAAACATGTTCGATACAACCAGATATTTCGTCAATTGGTCTAAAACAATAGCCAATACGATAATAATAGCAGCTAAAATAAGTCCCATAAATTAAGTATCGCTTATAATGTCAACGTTGCTTGACGTCATCATAAAAATATCTTTTTGCATTTCGAATACGTTGCCGTTAAGTGCAAAAACAGCACCCGACAATAAGTCGAGAACTCTTTGAGCATCTTCTGCCTTGAGCTTATCTAAGTATACTATAATAGTGTGTTGATCGCGAAGCATCGATATAGCGCTTTCTACATCGTCGAAAGACTTCGGATGAAATATAGCAAACGAATTTTTATTGTTATTGTAATATGTTGTTGCGTCTGTTGGCCCTCTCATTTACGTCTCCTTTGAATAATCTCTATTCCCGAATATTTTGGTTCCGATGCGAACCATATTGGCTCCGCATCTTACCGCAGTTATATAATCGTTGCTCATTCCGCACGATAATACAGAAATATTATCGTCCTCTTTTTTCATTCTATCATAAATCTCTTTTAATTGCAAATATAATTCTTCATCTGCACATTTTGGCATAACAGACATTATTCCGACAACCAAAACATTGCTTTTAGTTTTTGAGTAACTATATATATCATCAAAGTTTTCAGGCAAAACACCGTGTTTCGATTCTTCCCTTCCAATATTGATTTCGATAAGTATTTTTTGAACGATATCGAGCTTTCTTGCGAGTTTATCAATTTCGTCAACAAGCTTAATACTTTCAACGGAATGTATTAAATCAACTTTACCTACGACATACTTGACTTTATTAGTCTGCAAATGACCGATAAAATGCCATTTACAATCAATCTTTCCGTATTTTTCGATAAATTCTTGTACTTTATTCTCTCCGAAAACTGTTATTCCTCCAAACATTGCGAGATTCATTTCAGAAATATTTTGCATTTTACTCGCGGCAACTATGCAGACATCTTTTGAAATCACCTCTATTTCGTTTATTAAGTTTTTAGCATTGTCGGTAACGTCCATATTAATAATAAAGTATAGTAAGAATTACTTAAATTAACGGCAAGAAGCAATCTCAAGTCATACTACAACAGATTTCGAAAAAGCCCATTGCCACACAACTATCACTATGCATCTAAAGATCGAAAAAGTTAAAAATTCCAAACACTTTCGAAAAGAATAATATTTATTTCGCTAATATAAAACAAAAAGGACTGACAAAGTCAATCCTTTATTGCTTTAAGATGGTCTGGGTAAGAAGATTTGAACTTCCGACCTCTTGAACCCCATTCAAGCGCGCTACCAAACTGCGCCATACCCAGATCTGATATTCAATAAGTTTCTTTAAGCATACAAAGGAAACTTACTCAATAATTCTACAACTTTTTGTGCGGTTTCGTCAACCGATTTTTCACCGTTTTTAATAATATCTGAAATAAATTTTGCAATCTTTTCCATTTCAGGCTCTTTCATACCTCTTGTCGTCATTGCAGGAGTCCCGATTCTTATTCCGCTTGTTACGTTGGGTCCTTTAGGGTCGAACGGAATTGCGTTTTTATTAACGGTGATATGAGCTTTATCTAGAAGAGTTTCAAGTTCTTTGCCCGTAATATCTTTATCTGTCAAATCGATAAGAATCAAATGGTTATCTGTGCCGTCACTTACCATTTTAACACCGTTTTCTCTCAAAGCATTCTCGAGTGCCTTAGCGTTTTTAACGATTTGATGTTGATATTCGGAAAATTCGGGAGACAACGCTTCCTTGAATGCAACAGCCTTACCCGCGATAATATGTTCCAAAGGCCCGCCTTGTATTCCTGGGAAAACCGCTTTATCGATCATCTTAGCATATTTTTCTTTACACAAAATCATTCCGCCACGAGGGCCTCTCAAAGTCTTATGAGTTGTAGTCGTAACAAAATCCGCATAAGGAACGGGATTTTCGTGATCGCCCGAGATGATAAGCCCGGCAATATGAGCCATATCCACCATAAGATAAGCCCCTACTTTATCGGCAATTTCTCTGAAACGCTTAAAATCAATTCTTCTCGGGTAAGCCGAAGCACCTGCTACAATGAGCTTAGGGTGTGATTCAACGGCAATTTTCTCTACTTCGTCATAGTTGATCGTACCAGTTTCCTTATCAACGCCGTATGAAACGATATTAAAATACTTGCCCGAAATATTGACAGGGCTGCCGTGAGTTAAATGCCCGCCGTGAGCTAAATTCATACCTAAAATCGTATCGCCTGGATTTAAACAAGCAAAATAAACCGCCAAGTTCGCATTTGCGCCACAATGCGGTTGAACGTTTGCATGCTCGGCACCGAAAAGCTTTTTTGCACGTTCTCTTGCCAAATCCTCGACAACATCAATGTATTGACATCCGCCGTAATATCTTCTCGAAGGATATCCTTCGGCATATTTATTTGTCAAAACACTACCCATCGCATCGATAACTGCAGGGCTAACAAAGTTTTCGCTTGCAATAAGTTCGATATTACCTCTTTGGCGATTAAGCTCGTTTTGCATCGCTTCATAAAGTTCGGGATCGAAATTTTTAATTTGGTTAAGTTCTATGCTCATAAATATGCCTCCTTTATACCGACGTATCAATAAGTCGTCAATCTTTTTATATGAGAATAATATATCGCTTCGGATTTATTTCCGATTTCTTTTGCCGTAACCGTGCAGTTATTAAAAAATATAACCGTCGGAACGATATTGATATTGTATTCTTTTCTTATGTTAGGACACTCGTCGATGTTTATCGCAATATATTCGAAATCATCGCCAAATCGCTCTTGAATCTTATTCAAAACAATCTCTTCCTTTTTACAGTCAGATGCCCAAAGCGTCCAAAAGTAAGCAATTATAGGTTTATTACTCTTATTTATAATATCATCGAAAGTACTTTCGGTAACATATTTATACTTTATCAACGTTATTCTCCTTAATAATACCGACAATTCTCGGCAAAGCTTCTCTTTTTTTGAAAGATTTTTCGAATAGATAAATGAATAATACCGAAAGAGACAGCATCGAAAAAGCAACGATAAGTTGAATAAGCTCAGGAAGCTTCAAAAGCGATGTAATAAATATTCCAAGACCTGCAAGAATAATCGGTACAACGTATATAATGCTAATTGCTTTTGAAACTTCAACGGAAGAAAACTCGACCTCGGCAATGTCTCCGACTTTTGCTTCAAAATCGTTTATTACATTGAGATTAACTGTCTTTTTATTCTTGCCAAATCCGCAAAGATTGCAATCCTTGCAGCCTTGCTTTCTTTCCATTTTAACTTTCGCATAACGTCCCGAGACGTTGACGACAACACCACACTCTCTCATTAAGCAAAAAGCTCCGCGACGGTATTGTTTTCTATTGCATTTTCAAAATCGGAAATAGCGCAAATAGATTCTTCACCGTTACTCATATTTTTAATCTTAAACGAGTTATTCGCAATTTCGTCGTCTCCGATCGCTATAACATACTTTGCACCTATTTTATCGGCATACTTAAACTGAGCCTTGAAGGATTTATTCATATGGTCGAATTCTGCAGAAATACCGACCTGTCTTAACTTAACGGTAAAGCTTAAAGCTTTTTTCAAAGCTTCATTCCCGAATGTCGCGAAGTATACCTTTACTCCCTCTTCCTCGGGAATTTCAATGCCGACGGAATCCATAAGAAGCAACAGTCTCTCTATACCCATTCCGAATCCCGCGCAAGGCGTATGCTTTCCGCCGAGCTGTTCGACAAGACCGTCATATCTGCCGCCGCCGCAAACAGTGCCTTGAGAGCCGATATTTTCAGAAACGAATTCAAATACGGTACGAGTATAATAATCAAGTCCTCTTACGATACGCGGGTTGACAACAAATTCAATTCCCATAGCATTAAGATACTCTTTAAGATTTTCAAAATGCGTATTGCAGTCTTCGCAAAGATAATCTATGATACTCGGAGCATTTTTATTGATTTCTTTGCATTTTTCTTCTTTACAGTCCAAAATTCTCAAAGGATTCTTTTCAAACCTTTCTCTGCACGTTTCGCATATTTCGTTAAGATAAGGCTTGTAATATTCTCTCAACGCTTTGTTATATTCAGCTCTGCATTTAGGGCATCCTATGGAATTGATATTAAGCGTTATGTTTTCTATGTTTAGCTTTTTGAAAAGCGTCGCAGCAATAGAAATAACCTCTGCATCGGTTTCGGCACGTTCGCTTCCGTATAACTCGATTCCGAATTGGTGATGTTCTCTAAGTCTGCCCGCTTGCGGTTTTTCATACCTAAATACAGGCGTGATATAAAACATCTTTAACGGCATAGCAAGAGATGCAAGACCGTTTTCTATATAAGCTCTCGCCACCCCTGCCGTTCCTTCGGGCTTCAAGGTTATAGAACGCTCGCCTTTGTCAAGGAAGGTATACATCTCCTTGTTGACAACGTCAGTCGTATCTCCTACGCCTCTCAAAAACAACTCTGTATGCTCAAAAGTCGGCGTTCTTATTTCTTTCAGATTAAATTCTCTGGCAATTTCTCTTATTTTTTCTTCGATATAATGCCATTTATAAGAGTTTTGCGGCAAAACATCCTTTGTACCTTTAGGAATATTTATCATAATAAATCACCTTAAATAATATATTTCGTTAAATCTTGCGATAAATAAGATTCTTTTACGTGAGTCTTTACATAATCTCTATCGATAACGACGTCGGTCATCTCATTAAGATTATCCGCATTAAAGCTAACTTCGTCAAGTATATTTTCCATAATGGTATGCAAACGTCTTGCGCCGATATCCTCGTTTGTGGAATTAGCTTCATAAGCAATAGTTGCGATTTCGTCAAGCGCGTCCTCTTTGACAACTAAGTTGATATTATCTACTGCCAACAGATTCTTATATTGGAATAAAACAGAGTTTTCGGGTTGAGACAGAATCTTCAAATAATCGTCTTTTGTAAGGCTCTTAAGTTCGACTTGAATCGGGAATCTTCCTTGAAGCTCCGGAATAAGATCGGAAAACTTCGAAACATGGAAAGCGCCTGCTGCGATAAAAAGAATATAATCGGTTTTACAAGCTCCGAATTTTGTTATAACAGTACTTCCTTCTACAAGAGGAAGAATATCGCGCTGAACGCCGTCACGACTTACGTTAGGACCGCTACCGCCGCCTCCGCCGCATATTTTATCTATTTCGTCGATAAAAATAATTCCTTCGTTTTCAGCTCTTCTTATGCCTTCGGCATTGACAGAATCCATATCTATGAGCTTTTCAGATTCTTCGGCAATAATGATTTTAAGCGCGTCTTTAACGGAAACTTTCTTTCTCTTTTTGTTCTTGCCGAACATATTGCCGAGAACGTTACTCATATCGACAGTCATGCCCTCGCCCATTCCTGACATTATTTCCAACGGTTTTTGCGTTTCGGCAACGTCTATCTCGATCATTAAATTGTCATATTTGCCGTCTCTAATATCTTGCAATACGCTTCCCGTCAATTCGTCAATATTGACGTCGGGATTATTTTTTATCTTTGATTTAGCAATCGCAGTAGAAATTTTCTTTTCGGCAGTCTCTTTGGCTTTGACTTCAACGTCTTTGAAACGCTCGTCTTTTACCATTCTGATAGATACGTCTACTAAGTCTTTGATCATCGATTCGACGTCTCTTCCGACATATCCTACTTCTGTATATTTTGTCGCTTCGACTTTAACGAAAGGTGCTTTAACAAGCTTAGCAAGTCTTCTCGCTATTTCGGTTTTACCGACACCCGTAGGACCTTTCATAATTATATTTTTCGGAGTAATCTCGTCTTTCAAAGATTCGTCGAGCTTACTTCTTCTATATCTGTTGCGAAGAGCAATGGCAACCGCTCTTTTCGCATCGTCTTGTCCGACGATATGTTTATCAAGTTCGGCAACTATCTCTTTAGGTGTGTAATTCATACGTTTTCTCCTACAGTTTCGCAAATGACGTTATTGTTAGTAAAAATACATATCTCTCCTGCGATTTGAAGAGCTTTCTTCGCTATATCTTGAGCAGACATATCCGTTTCGTCATAAAGAGCCTTAGCAGCGGCAAGAGCATAATTTCCGCCGCTTCCGATAGCACAAACACCGTTTTCGGGATCGATAACGTCACCTTGTCCCGAAACAACAAGAAGTGTGTCTTTATCGGCGACTATCATCATTGCCTCAAGTTTTCTTAACGTCTTATCCGTTCTCCACATATGAGCAAGCTCAACGGAACTTCTCATTAAGTTCCCGGAATATTTTTGCAGCATCTCTTCAAATAACTCAGAAAGATAGAATGCGTCTGCAACAGAACCGGCAAAACCGATTACAACGTTTCCGTTATAAATCCTTTTGACCTTTTTTGCGTTTCCTTTCATTACTACAGATTGTGACATAGTAACTTGTCCGTCACCTGCTATTGCGGTCACGCCGTTTCTTTTTACGGCGCAAATTGTCGTCCCCATAAGTTCGTAAGACATCTTATAAACTCCTTAATAATTTCTTTGTTTCATCAATCGAAACTTTTGCGATTTCGCTATATTTATCGAGCTTTTTCAGCTTCCTATATTTTTGATTGTCGTAATTAACAATTCCGAAATTGGCATTCATTGGTTGGAAATTCTTGTTTTCGGTCGAAATATATTTTATAAGCGCACCGAAAACGGTTTTGTCGGATAGCTCCAACAATTTTCCAAATCTATCTTTATTGATGATCTGCATTGCGGCATACATTCCCGACATTGCCGATTCAACATAACCCTCTACACCGGTAATTTGTCCTGCAAAAAATATATCATTATTCGACTTTAATTGACAACCTAATTCAAGCACTTTCGGAGAATCGATGAACGAGTTCCTATGCATAACTCCGTATCGAATGTATTCTGCGTTTTTTAAAGCGGGAATCATAGAAAACACTCGCTTTTGCTCGGGGAAAGTCAGATTAGTTTGAAAACCTACAAGATTAAACAACGTCCTTTCACCGTTTTCAGCTCTAAGCTGCAAAATAGCATAAGGTTTTGCCGTCTGTTTTTCAAAACCGACAGGTTTTAATGGGCCGAATCGCATAGTATCTACTCCGCGTTTTGCCATAAGCTCTATCGGCATACATCCTTCAAACAAATCGCCCTTTTCGAAATCTCTCAAAGTTACCGATTCAGCGTTAATCAAAGCCTCATAAAAAGCCAAGTATTCATCTTTATTCATCGGGCAATTGAGATAATCATTGTCACCTTTGCCGTATCTGTCACCAAAAAAAGCTCTGTCGAAGTCTATCGATTCAGCGGTAACAATCGGAGCTGCGGCGTCATAAAAATGAAGTACGCCGTCTGTTAATTCAGATATTTTTAATGCAAGAGAATCGCTAGTTAGAGGTCCCGTCGCAATAACGGTCGTTCCGTTCGGAATATCCTTAACTTCGTCATAAACTACGTCTATAAGCGGATTATTCTTTATAAGTTCGGTAACTCTTTCAGAAAATAAATCTCTATCGACTGCCAATGCGTTTCCGGCAGGGACTTTGCAAGTATCTGCGGTTTTGATTACATTCGAGCCCAAGATTCTCATTTCTTCTTTCAAAAGTCCGCAAGCGTTTGTCAATAGATTAGACTTCAACGAGTTCGAACAAACAAGCTCGCACATTCCGTCAAGCTTATGCGCGGGAGACCTCTTTTGAGGTTTCATTTCAAACAGAGTAACGCTATATCCGCGGTCTGCAAGATAAAGCGCGCATTCGCATCCGGCTAAGCCTCCTCCGATAACGTTAACTCTATTCATTGTAATCACAATCCTTGTTAGAACATCTAATTGACTTTTTGCCAGCTTTATCAGTCTTTTCGACAAGATATTGTCCGCACTTAGGGCACTTCTTTTCAAGAGGCAAATCCCAACTTACGAAGTCACAATCGGGGTATCCCGAGCAACCGTAGAAAAGATTTCCTTTCTTTGATTTTCGAGCATAAACGTCTTTACCGCATTTTGGGCATTTCACAACGGGTTTTTCAATAGGTTTTGTATTTTTGCAAGTAGGATAATTCGAGCATGCTAAAAACTTACCGAATTTTCCGTTTTTAATAAGCATCGGACTTCCGCACTTATCGCAAACCTCATCCGTAACGTCTTCTTCAAACGGCAACGTGTTACTGCAAGCGGGATAGTTCGAACATGCATAATACTTTCCGAACTTACCGCTTTTTAGTATTAACGGGCTTCCGCATTTTGAACAAACTTTATCGGTAACGATGTCGTTGACGCTTCGCTTATATCCGCAGCCTTCTTCGGCACACTCGTAATATGCTCCGTATTTGCCTGCTTTTTTATATAAGAACGCACCGCATTTTGGGCATTTTTCATCGGTAAGCTCGCAAAAAGACGATTTACTCTTTCTGACCATTTCGGAGAACGGTTCATAAAAATCTCCGACAATTTTCTGCCATTTGATTCCACCCTCTTCGATTTCGTCAAGTTGCTTTTCAACACTTGCCGTAAAGCTTTCTTTCATAATAGGAGCAAAGTTTTCCGATAAATAATCCGTAACCTCGAAAGCAACGTCTGTTGGAACGATAAATTTACCCTCTTTATGCGTATATTCACGCTTTAATAGAACAGTCAAAATTGTGGCGTAGGTACTCGGACGTCCGATTCCGTCCTCTTCCAACGCCTTAATAAGCGTAGCGTCGGTATAGCGAAGAGGCGGCTTCGTGAATTTTTGTTCGGAAGTCATTTCTTTTGACGAAAGTTCTTCTCCTATAGATATATCAGGGATTTTTGCATTAGCACCATCGTCGTCGTTTTCCTCTTCTTTATAGGAAGAATACGCTGACAAGAAGCCTTTGAAAAGCAAGGTTTTGCCACTTGCCTTGAAAGTATACTTATCTGCAAGTATTTCGACATTTACGGAATTATGCTTTGATTCAGCCATCTGCGAAGCGACAAAGCGTTCGTAAATAAGCTTATATAACCTCAATTGATTTTTCTCAAGCTTACCTTCAAGCGAAGCGGGCGTTCTTGCAAGAGAAATCGGTCTTATCGCCTCGTGAGCGTCTTGAGCAGACTTCTTGGTTTTATACACATTCGGTTTTTCGGGATAATACTCGCTTCCGAATCTTTCAATAATATAATCCTTAGCCATCGCAACGGCTTCTTGCGAAACTCTTACGGAGTCGGTTCTGATATACGTTATTAACGCTACATGCCCTTCACCCGGAAGATTGATACCTTCATATAAATTCTGAGCAAGTTTCATCGTTACAGACGACGAAAGATTAAGCTTATTCGCGGCATCTTGCTGCATTGTACTTGTAGTGAAAGGTGCCGGAGCGTGAGTTTTAGTAACAGTCTTTTTGAGATCCGAAACGACAAAGCTATTTCCTTTTATGTCATTCAAAACGCTATTTGCCTCTTCGCTATTTGAAGGAACAAACTTTTTGCCGTTTTTTCCGTATAGCGAAGCCTTAAAAACAAGCTTTTTATTCGTATTAGCAAATAGTTTTGCGCATATATTCCAATATTCTTTCGGAGTGAACGCTTTAATCTCTTTTTCTTTATCGACAACGAGCTTTAAGGCAACGCTCTGAACGCGTCCCGCAGAAAGCTTGGGCTGAATTCTTTTACAAATAATCGGCGAAAGCGTATAACCGACTATTCTATCCAAAACACGTCTTGCTTGCTGTGCGTCAACAAGGTTTAAATCAATGCTTCTCGGGGCTTTAATTGCCGCCTTTATCGTCTTTTCGGTTATCTCGTTGAATTCTATTCTATTGTTTTCTTTATCGCTGATATTCAAGACATGCGCCAAATGCCAGCTTATCGCCTCTCCCTCGCGGTCAGGGTCGGTTGCGAGATAGACAAAATCGGCTTTCGCCTTTGCTGCTTTAAGCCTCGCTATCGTTTCTCTCTTTTTAGGAGAAATAACGTATTTGGGTGCAAAATCGTTTTCAAAATCGATTCCGAACGAGCTTTCGGGCAAATCTCTGACATGTCCGCCGCTTGCTAAAACTTTATATTCTTTCCCGAGCCATCTTTCTATAGTCGATGCTTTATTCGGGGACTCTACTATAATAAGCTTCATAAAATACCTTCTTCTGAGATTAGTTCGTAATAATTACCCGCAAGTCTTCTGATTGCTTTTTTGCTCTCTAACATAATAAGGTCTGTTATTATGTCGGACGCGTTAGTATTTAATTTATCGCAAATTTCGTCAATATGCAAGTTTTTTTTGTCAAAAACCGATAATATTCTGTTTTCGACATCGGAAAACACTTTAATCTTTTTAGGAGTATAATAGCATTCGTCCCTAAAAATCTCAACTACTTGCTTCGGATCGACCAATGCTCTTGCAGTTTCGTTTGCTATTAACGTATTGGGTGCAACAGATGTTTTTGACGATAAATTCCCGGGAATTGCAAATATCTCTTTCCCCATATCGGAAGCATAATTGATTACGCCTAACGACTTACTGTTTTCGTCTGCTTCGACAAGAATCGCAACGTCGCATAGCGAAGCCAAAATTCTGTTCCTTAATAAATAATGAAACCTTTGAGCGGAAACATTCGGCGAAAACTCGGACAAAACCAAACCCGTTTTTTCGATATCGGATTTCAAATCAAAGTTTATTGCGGGCGATACGTTATCTATTCCGCCTGCGCAAACAATAACGGCCGTTCCTCCGTTTTCGATAACGCTTTCGATGGCAGCAGTGTCTATTCCGTCGGAAATTCCCGATAAAACCGTCAATTCGTTTTCGACAAAGCTTTTCGTCAAGCTTTTAGTAACGTCTATTCCGTATAAGCTACACGTTCTTGTACCTGCAAACAGAATCAGCTCGGAATCGAGCATACGCAAATTACCGCGATAATATATCGCAAACGGCGGATTGGATAATTCCGCAAGTTTTTCGGGGTAAGAATCAAGTCCGATCGCAGTAAACCCGCAATCGAACTCCAAGAATTCATCGTATTTTCGTTTAAGTAATTCTCTGTTTGAGACAAGTTTTTTAAGTTCATCGAACGGTTTGCCTTTTACTATTGATTTTATATCCTCTTCATAATCAATAAAATTCGATATAAGCATAGACGGCTCGTCAAATAAAGAAACCAAGGTTCCTTTAACGTCGGAGTTTATTCCCTCTATACAATCAATTATGTAATATGCAAATTCCGTTCTGTTTAACTTCATTATCTCTCCCAATACTTTCTGTCGAGGGTTCTATACTGAATCGCTTCTGCAATATGCGACGGTTCGATGTCGACTTTACCCTCTATATCGGCAATAGTTCTTGCAACTTTAATTATACGGCTTCTGCCTCTTGCAGACATATTCAAATCTTCGAACGCGATTTTTAATATTTCGTCGCATTCTTTTGATATAGGACATAAATCGACAAGCTCTTTTTCCGTCATTTCGGAGTTGTTGGACGCTTTTCTTCCCGCCAATCTCTTCTTCTGCAAATCCCTTGCAAAATCGACTCTCTTTTTGATCTCGGAAGAGGGCTCCGAAAGCTCTTTGCTCGCGATGTCGTCATATTCTATACTATCCACTTCAACTTGAATATCTATTCTATCAAGTAAAGGTCCGGAAAGCTTAGAAACATATTTATGAATCTGGCTTCTCGTACAATGGCACTCTCTCGTATTGGAGCCGAAATTTCCGCACGGACAAGGATTCATACTCGCAACCAACATAAAATTACTCGGATATTCGGCAGTCAACAACGCTCGAGATATAACAATCTTTCGATCTTCCAAAGGTTGTCTTAAAGATTCGAGCGATTGTCTCGAATACTCGGGAAGCTCGTCAAGGAACAAAACACCTCTATCGGCAAGCGAGACCTCACCGGGACGTGCATGCAATCCTCCGCCGCAAAGAGCAATTATTGTTGCAGTATGATGCGGAGCTCTAAACGGTCTTTCAGTTACGATACCGACAGAATCGTCAAGAACCCCGGCAACGCTTTGAACTTTCGTAACCTCCAAAGCTTCTTCGAAAGTAAGCTCGGGAAGTATTGACGGAATTGCTTTCGCAAGCATAGTTTTTCCCATTCCGGGAGGCCCTATCATAAGAATATTATGTCCGCCAGCGGCAGCAATCTCTATTGCTCTTTTCGCGGTTTTTTGTCCTTTTATATACTTAAAATCAGAATCGTAAGTTTTTTCAGAAACGATGTCAGAGTATTTTCTGACCGATATAGGTTCGATATCTTTGTCACCGTTCAAGAATTCGAGTACGTCGTTAAGCGTCGATGCCGGATAAACCGTTATTCCCTCGATGTAGCTTGCTTCACGAGCGTTTTTTGCAGGTATTATAAACTTCTTAAAGCCAAGGTCGACAGCAGATATAAGAAGAGGTAAAACGCCGTTAATTCCCCGTATTTCGCCGTTGAGAGAAAGCTCTCCTAAGAACACATAATCTCTATAGGCGGTGGTCTTAATTTGATTTGAAGAGGCAAGTATTCCGACAGCAATCGGAAGGTCGTAAAACGCACCTTCTTTTTTCTTCCCCGCAGGGGCTAAGTTTACTACAATCTTATAAAACGGCATAGTCTTTCCGCTGTTAACGATAGCGGAAGATACTCGCTCTTTCGATTCCTTAATGGCTGTATCGCCAAGTCCTACAATTTCAAAGGTAGAAAGTCCGCTTGAAATATCGACTTCGACATCGACCTTAAATCCGTTTAAGCCGTTTAAGCCCATACTGGTTACTCTTGATAACATAACTTCCTCCTTTTATTGTATCTTAATAGTATTTATTCCAAGCCCGAAAAAGAGCTTGGAATTTATGTGAAATATTATCCGAATATCGGCGGAATAAGTCCGTAGCCAAACCAAAGATTAGCCCACCCGAACATAAACATCGCAGCGGTATAACTAACAGGCGATCCCGAAAGAACAGGCAAGAACAACAAGAAGTTTGCGCAATATATCCCGACAAAGAAGAAGTATCGATACATACCGTAAGTTACGTCTTTCTTCTTTCCGTTCAATATCGCAATTTCTCCCGAATAAGCGACTTCGCTTTCCAAAAGATATTTAACATAAAGATATAACGTTATTATGAAAAGCAAGAACGTAGCTGATTCATAGAAGTGATATATATACGCCGTTCTCGAAACAAACGCCCAAGGAAGCCAATTTGCTAGCATTGCAACAGCAAAGAATACGAGCGGAGTTTTAATCTTGTTCATCAACGCAGTTTCAGCAGGCGTCAGAATCTGTTTTTTCTTTTTGTTAAAATATACGAATAAATATTTAATAAAATATACTATCGCCCAAATTCCGAAAACAGACGTTGCCGTAATCATCATACAGTGAATCCTCGAATAGGTCGAATTACCGTAGAAGCTGTCAGATAGTGCAAAGTAAACAGATTTGCCGTTAAATATCCATGACCACCAAGGCGATGCGGAATTATGAACGGAACCGACTACATATTTTGCGTGATAATCGAAAATACGTTTCTGCTGATCGATAACGAACGGAATAAACGCTTCGATAGTTTGGCACCTCTTAAAAATAAGATATTGAGTGAAATACGTAACTACGGGAATTGCAACAAAGAAAATCAAACCGGTCAAAATCATTCCGACAATCATCATCGGGAACTTTTTGACAAAAGTTTTTTGTTTATTTGTGTAATCGTCGTCCGAAATAGCGTTCTTGGATTTAACAAACGTTATTATCGTCTTAACAAACAAGATAACAAACAAAATCAACAATCCAAGTCCGGCATACGCGCCGTTCCACTTTGTGCAGAACGAAAGTCCGAAGAATATTCCCGAAAGACCGAACGGAACAAGCGATTTAACAATGTGTTCGGGATCGACACCATTTTCGTAGAACGAATACATAAAATAGAACGATACCAAAACGAAAAAGCCGAGGAATACGTCAACAGTTGCGATGCGACCAAGAGTAAATCTCAATCCCTCACACAACGAGAATATCGATAGAGCGACGGCAAACATCGTCTTTTTGAATACCTTTTTACCGAAAAGATACATCATCAAAACGGTCGCTATCGAAAAGATCGCCCCCATAAATCTCCATCCGAATGGATTCATGCCGAAAATCAGAATTCCGAGCGAAATAATGATTTTTCCAAGCGGCGGATGCGTCCATTCGTAAACAGACCAACCGTTAATAAACTCATAAGCCGTTCTTGCGTGATATACTTCGTCGAAATACATTCCGTTAAAACTTGTATATCCTCCCTCGAACTTTTCTTGCTCGTCGAGAAGATTCGTAGCGGAATACTCTGGATTAAGTCCGTCGGAATACGCTAATTTGAGTTCTACGGGATTTCCGTCGACATCAGTCACGACAACTTCGTTTACTCGCATTTTTGCGTTATCGAATCGAAGAATCAAATAATTTATAGACTTTCCGCTCAAATCCCCGGTATCGATAAAACGATACATATTGGAATTTTTTGCGTCATACGTATACTTATATGTCCATGATGAAGAATTAAGCGTATAGTCTTTTGAAACGTATACGGTAATCTTCGAGCTGTCTTTTTCCGATATCCCCGCATGAATAAAAAGCGCATCGGCTTTAACATCCTCGGGAAGTTCAAAAATAACTACTGCATTCTTTTCAGCCGTTTCAATGAAAGTTTCGGGGGTGTTTATGGCACCGAGCCTTACAAAAGTCAAAAGAACGGCAACCGCCAAAATAACCGCGAGAATAATGCGGTCTATTTTTGTCAGCTTGAAATTTTCTTCTTTTCTTATATTAGAAAGGGATTTGTTAAGTCCCTCGTATCTTTCCCTTGATTTCGACGTTTTAGTTTTATCGCCCATAGTTCCTCTTTCCTGTTCTTATCTTAAAACGAATCGATGATTTTGTGCTAAATTCGAATATATTTATTATATCCTTAAAATGGCACATCAAACCACATATTACATTTTAATACAAAAACATATTTTTGACAAGAATATTTCAATAAAAAAAGGATATTGAATTACAATATCCTCTCTTTTTATAAACTAATTATTCGGTGAAAAAGTATCAATTACTTATTATCATTAGCAATAAGCTCTTTAACCTTTGCAGATTTGCCCGAACGACCTCTGAGATAATAAAGCTTAGCGCGACGAACACGACCTGCTCTTACAATCTCGATCTTGCTGATCTTAGGCGAATGAACGGGGAAAGTTCTTTCTACGCCTACACCGTAAGAAATACGTCTTACCGTGAACGTTTCTCTAAGACCGCCGTTCTTTCTTGCGATAACTACGCCTTCGAACGCTTGAAGTCTTTCTCTCGAACCTTCGACAACCTTAACCCATACCTTAACGGTATCACCGATGTTGAAATTTTCAACGTTTTCTTTGAGATATTCTTTCTCAATAGCTTCAATAAGCTTGTTCATGACTTTTACCTCCTAAATTCACAGTACGTTCATGTCTATGCAGCGGAACGCCCGAAGTCAACTTTGATATATTAACATAAATATTTTATATTTGCAAGCGTTTTTATCTATTTTTCGGCATAAAAAGCGCCGATAATATGATTAACTTTTCTTCCCGTAATTTCAATTACGTCAAATCTCGTCAGCGCATTGATTTTATGAGTCGCGATATACTTTTTAGCAGTTTTTGTCAATCTCTTTCTTTTGTTATAATCGACGTTTTGCGAGGGCGGCGCAAAATCGTCGCGTTTTCTTCTCTTTACTTCGACAAAAACAATCTCGTCACACTTGCCCTTAGCGATAATATCTATCTCGCCCATGCCGTGCACCGCATAGTTCTTTTCGATAATTTTATACCCATGTCTTTTGAGGTACCTTGCCGCAATGCGTTCTCCGACATTACCGAACAGTCTTTTTGCAGTAATCATACAAATTTCTTAATAAAAGTCTTTCTATGGATTTTGCACGAACCATGTGCCTTTAACGCTTCAATATGAGCTTTTGTTCCATAGCCTTTGTGTTTGGCAAAACCGTATTCGGGATAAACTTTATCGTATTCCTCCATAATTCTATCCCTCGTAACTTTTGCTAAAATCGAAGCACTTGCAATCGAATAAGAAAGAGCGTCGCCGTGAATAATCGGAAAAACATCGACTCCTATTCCTGATAAATTTACCGCATCTATAAGAAGCGCATCCGGTTTTATCGATATTTTTTCTACGCATTCGCGCATTGATTGTTTGGTCGCTTCCAAAATGTTTATTTCGTCAATAACATTTTCCGAAACGACGGAAACGTGATATGCAATTGCTTTTTCTTTTATTTCATCGAAAAGCTTATCTCTCTTTTTTGCAGAAAGCTTTTTGCTATCATCAACGCCTTCGATAAGATTATCTTCGTCAAGCGGCATAATAACGCAAGCCGAAACCACGGGACCCGCAAGAGGACCTCTTCCCGCTTCGTCGATACCGCCGATTAACTTATATCCTTTTTCAAGAAGCTCTTGTTCAATTTTTAACGTATTCGTCATTTGGAGTCTCCAAAGTTATTCTGCCGATTTTTCCTTTTCTAAACTCGTCGATTACAGTCGTAGCGCCGCGAGTGTAATCAAAATCACCGCCGCGTAAAATAAATCCGCGTTTTTTGCATATTGCTTCATAAGTTTCTATCGCCGTTTCGAAAAGCTCGACCGAATACCTACTTTTCAAATAATCGGGATAAGTCTCGGAAAGCTTTCCGATAAGCTCCAAACACAAACCCTCTAAATCCAAAATGCTATCGTTTATACTTCCGATATACGCAACGTTTTTAGCAATATCTTGGTTTTCAAAGGAAGGATAAAGCGTCCCCGGAGTATCTAAAAGCTGAATTCTGTCATCAACGGACAACCATTGTTTGCCTCTCGTAACGCCCGGCTTATCGCCCGTATTTGCCCTTTTTGCGCCGCAAAAGTTATTGATAAGCGTAGACTTACCGCAATTGGGAATCCCTAAAACCATAAGCCTTATAGGCTTTACTATTCCTTTTGCTTTATTCCTTTCGATTTTTTCGGAAAACATAGACAAAATCTCTTGATAAACCATTCTCGAAGAATTTGTCGTTACGGAATTAATCGCAACGGCTCTTTTTCCCGTTTTTTCAAAATATGCTTTCCACATCGCGGTCTTATTCGGATCGGCAAGGTCGGTTTTATTTATTACATATAAAAACGGCTTGTTTGCAATTTTTTTCAAAAACTCGGGATTAAGCGACGAATAAGGAGCTCTCGCATCGAGGACATAAATGAATCCGTCAACGACTTTAACGTTTTCGTCAATCATTCTGAGAGCTTTTGTCATATGCCCGGGGAACCATTGAATCAACATTTATTTATTCTCCTTTTCGATTAGATCGGGACGCTTTTTCATAGTAGCCTCGTCGGACTTTTGTTTTCTCCATTTTGCTATTTCCGCGTGATTTCCGCTTAATAGAACTTCCGGAACTTTCATGCCACGAAAATCTGCGGGGCGAGTATATTGCGGATATTCGAGCGATCCTTCGGTAAAGCTCTCCGACAAAAGAGATTCGCCGTCGATAACACCTGGGATTTGGCGAGCTATCGTATCGATAACAACCATCGCAGGAAGCTCACCGCCCGTTAACACGTAATCTCCTATCGATATTTCTTTATCGATAAGGTTTTCGACAACTCTTTCATCAACTCCCTCATAATGACCGCACAAGAATACTATATGATCATATTTAGCAAGCTCGCATGCGAGCGGATGAGAAAGTCTTTCTCCTTGAGGAGACATAAAAACATGCAAAGCCTCATGGTTTTTATCGACTTTTTCGAACGCGTCGAAAATAGGTTGCGGCATCATTACCATTCCAGCTCCTCCACCGAAAGGATAATCGTCACACTTCTTATGCTTGTTTGTAGCAAAGTCCCTTATATCGACAGCATTTACGGATATTAAATTGTTGTCTTGCGCTCTTTTCAAAATGCTCTCGTTAAGAGCCGAAAACATCTCGGGAAAAAGCGTTAATACGTCAATCTTCAAAAACAGTTACCTCGCCCAATTCTTTGGATTTAAGATATAAAATTTTATTATCGCGGTCGAACGATTCTATTACCTTTTTGACGAAAGGGAAATATGCCTTTTTACCATTTATTTCGCATTCGATGACAACGTTTCTCGTTTGGTCGTTTACTTCGATTATTCTTCCCGATTCCTTACCGTCGATATAGATTTTGCTTTCTTCAAGCTCGACATAATAATACTCGTCGGCGGAAAGTTTTTCAAGCATATCTTCGGATATAAAAAGGTCTTTATTTCTAAGTAACTCCGCATCGTTCATCGAATTTATTCCGACAAACTTAATATAGCAAAAGCTTCCGTCGTTTCTTCCTTTTTCTACGACAAATTCTTTTCCGTCCATATCAAACTTTTTGTAATGCAAAAAGCGGTCAAGATCGTCGCTATATGCCTTGACCTTGACCTCGCCTTTAATGCCTTGCGGTTTTAATACCGTTCCGATTAAGATATTAGCCATTTAATTCAGTTATTTCAACGAGATACTTAATGTTATCTTTCGCAGAAGCCGCCTTGACTATCGTTCTGATCGCCTTAGCGATTTTGCCTTGTTTTCCGATAACCTTGCCCATATCCTCAGAGCGGAGTTTGACAACGATATTTACAGTTGTTTCGTCGGTTTTTGTTTCTTCAACGACAAATTCAGCGCCCTCACCCAAAAACCTCGAAACAATATACTCTACCAATTCTCTCATTTCAAAAACCTAATTATTTGCTCTTTTTCGTTTTGGTCTTGGAAGGAGAAAGCTTATCGGATTTCTCGATAACGCCTGCTCTGACAAGAAGTGACTTAACGGTTTCTGTCGGCTGTACGCCTTTAGAAAGCCAATACTGAGCGCGTTCAGCGTTGATTACGAGTTCGGGATTAGAAAGAGTAGGATTATAATGTCCCAAATTCTCGATGTATTCAGCATCACGTGCAGCTCTCGAATCGCAAACTACGATTCTGTAGGTGGGAGCCTTCTTAGCTCCGAGTCTTGTCAATCTCATTTTTACTGCCATAATTATATGACCTCCAATTAAATTCTTTATTTATTTCAGAAAGGTAATCTCGGCATTCTGCCTTTTTTGCCTTTACCGAACATCTTCATCATTTGTTTCATTTGATCGAATTGCTTCAATAACTTATTAACGTCATTGACTGAATTTCCGCTTCCTATTGCAATTCTCTTTCTTCGAGAACCGGATATAATCTCGGGATGCAAACGTTCTTCCTTTGTCATAGAAAGAATAATAGCTTTTTGTCGTTCCAAAAGCTTCTCATCAACCTTTGCGTCTTTCAAATTCAGCTTATTTGCCCCGGGAATCATACTGAGCATAGAAGATATATCCCCCATGTTCTTGACGCTATCCATCTGAACTAAGTAATCTTCAAAGTTAAAAGTATTTTCGCGAAGATTCTTTTCCATGCGCTTCATCTGCTCTTCGGTAACGGCGTTTTGCGCCTTATCGATCAACGTCAATACATCGCCCATTCCGAGAATTCGAGACGCCATTCTATCCGGATAAAACGGTTCGAGATCCCCAAACTTCTCGCCTATTGAGCTGAATTTTATCGGTTTACCCGTTACAGCCCTAATTGAAAGAGCCGCACCGCCTCTCGTATCGCCGTCAAGCTTAGTGAGAACAACG
>CAZIPL010000021.1:0-24613 GCA_964541255.1 uncultured Clostridia bacterium
CGAAAATACCGTTACAGCAAAGATCGAAGTCAAGGAAGAGCTCGGAAGCGAAACGCTAATATATGCCGACCTTGACTTAAACGCGGAGTCCGGCGTAGTAGACGAAAACAGCAAGACGAAGCTTATTGCGAAAGTTGACTCGAGAACGAGAATCGACGGAAACGTATTGACGATTGGCGTTGACGTAAATCATATTCATATATTTGATAAAGCTTCTGAAAAGACGCTTGAAAAAGCATGCCGTTAAGGAGTGCCGAGTACCGGGTTGATCTTTTTCATTATTGAGGCCTCTCGATTGAGAGGCCTTTCTCCAGTCATAAAGAAATAATTTTAAATAAACTAATATGTTAATTAAAGTGCTTTATAGCTTGGTTTTTATGAGAAAATAAAACTATTTTTGAATGACTAATAACATATTGTTTTGACATTGATATTGACAACAAAAGTCTTTATGTGTATAATAGTCTAAATTTTGCAATGTTTGATTTTGCTAATAAGAAATTATCGGGGATAGAATGACAATACTTGAATTTAACGAATTTTCTGCTTTTTACAAAGAAAAAAAGCTTATGACGGTTGCCGTAGACAATGTCTCGTTCAAGGTATTTGAAGGGGAATTTGTCGTTTTGATCGGTCCTTCAGGATCGGGCAAGACTACTCTTCTAAGGAGTATTATAGATTTAATCGATTATACGAGCGGTGAGATTTTGTATGAGGGCATACCTATACAAAGCGCAAAGCTTTCGACGAGAAACATTGCCTATATATGCCAAGAGTGCAATTTGATGGGGCATATGACGGTGTTTGATAATATCGCTTTTCCGCTCCGCAATATGAATACGTCGCAATATGAGATAAAAAAACGCGTAAACGAGATTGCGGAAATAACGGGTATTACTCCGCTACTCACGCGAAAACCCCGTTCTCTTTCTGGCGGTCAGCTTCAAAGAGTAGAGATTGCGAGAGCTCTTATCAAGAATCCGCGTTTAATGTTGTTTGACGAGCCCTTTTCGAACTTAGATCCAGAGAATAAGTCAAAAATGCGTGTTTTTCTTAAAGAACTGCACGATAAATTCGGCATGACTGTAGTTTTTGTTACGCACGACCTCAACGACGCGTTTACGCTTGCCGATAAAATCGTCGTTATGAACGACGGTGTAGTAGAGGAAATCGGAACGCCGCAAGAGCTTCGAGCTCGTCCCAAGACCCAATTTGTGAAAGATTTTTTGAGAGTATGAAAAAGACTATATTAGGTAAAAACCGAGAACTATTCGAAAAAGAGTACCAAAAATCCGTTGCTGTTTTTGTTGTCGTTTTGGTCGTTGCGGCGGCGTTTTCGTTAACGACCGTTTTGACGTATAACCACGACAAATATTATTTTACTTTGTTTTCGAATATCTTCGTCGATTTTTGTTGTATCGCTGTTGCGTTTTATGTTTTCGACGAAAAAATAAGTCCTCGTTCTCGTAAGCTTAAACTTTTTGATAGGAAAAATTATGGAAAGCGTATGCGCGGTGAGGTCGCGGAAATATCTCCATATACGCAGAGAAACTTTTCCTTTGATTGTTACGAAGTCGATGTAAAAACCGATAGTGGCATACGAAAAGTATTTGTAGAAAAAAACAGCTTTACGGTAGAAGTAGGAAGAAGCTATAGCTTTATTGTCGTAGACGGGATAGCTGTGGAGGTCGATGATGAGTAAATATATAAAAAGCAACCTTTTGAAGCTTATTATCGTTTTGGTTCTCGTTGTTGTATTTTGGCTTTTCGCAATGACTATGGTCGATAAACCCTCTCAAGACGAGTGCTTATACATAACTTTTGTAGGCAAAAACTTCGATAACACATCTTTAGAGACTTTCTTTGAAGAGTATATATCAAATAACACAAACCAAGAACTTCGCGAATTGTCGGTAAATGCAATCACCGATCCCGACGATTATTCTTCGGGGATAGCTTTGACGGTTCGCGCTATAGGTGAAGCAGATTTCATCGTTTACGAAGAGGAGTATTGTAAAGATATAGATTATAATTTTTTGCCTTTGACAAACGAGCTTCTCGAAGAGTTTTCGTCATACGATACTTTCGACGTTGACGGCGTGCCTTACGGAATTGCTATTCCGACGAATGATAATTTTTCGAAGTTTTATAAAGGCGAGAGCAAGTGCTATGCGTTTATAACGAAAGTGTCCGAAAATATGGCGGGACTAAACGGCAACGGCGAGACTGAAAACGATGCTGCTCTAATAGCATTGAAATATCTTTTGGGTGAATAGTTATGAGATTAAAACCGTCAAAAGTCGATTATTCGTTATCGAAGCTTCCTCAAAATAGAACAGAGGTATTTTTCGACGTAATAAAACTCCAGTGGCGAAAACTGCTGTTTTGCGCTCTGATGATTTTTCTGTTTTCATTGCCCCTTCATGTTTTTGCAATAGCTCAAGACATATATTTGTCCGAGCTTTCAGCTTTTGTCGAAGCGGGGGAAATGGATCTAAATACGCAGCAATCATTGTATGCGTCCTTTTCTAATACGAAAGCGCTAATCGAAATTCTCTTTTTCGGAATTTTCTCGATTGGCTTTGCCGGAGTTATGAGAATAATAAGGCAGCTTTCATATGAAGAAAACGTATCGATAAAAAGCGATTTTTCAAAAGGCATAACCCAAAATCTTTCACAGTATCTGCCTCTCGGACTTATCGTCGGCTTTTTCAGATACGTTGTTATGTATTATTACGGCTTTACCGAAAACGGAAGTGCGCTTCAAATCGGAGGCATGATTTTTACTGCCGTATTCATTTTGCTTTTCGTTCCGATTTTTGCGTATATGACAACGTCGATTCCGACATATAACAATAAGTTCTTACAAAATCTCAGATTATCCGTTACGGTATTTTTTAAATCTCCATTAAAATGTATAATAACGCTTCTTTGCTGTTTTTTGCCTTTTGTCGTTCAAATGATACCGAACTTTTTGTGTCACTTGATCGGGCGATTGGTTTCGACGATTATTTCACCGACGATAATGCTTCTTTGGTATTTATTCTCGCTAAATAAATTCGATAAATATATCAATGCAGAACATTTTCCCGAGCTTGTCGATAGGGGGATTTTAGGAAAGCTTTATAAAGACGAGTAATTTTTTTTCTCGAATTCCTATAAATGCCGTTCGTTTATCTATTGAAAGTCGTGCCCGATTGAGGCTGAAAGTCGTATTTATTCGGAATTCTCAAATCTTTGTTTGATTATTTGTAAAAACGTAATGATTTTATAAAATCCGACAGAATATTAAAATACTTCGTTTTTTTTGTGATATAAAATTATAATATCATAAAAATTGCGAGGATAATGATATGAGAAAAATTGTCGGATTATTATTATGCGTTGTTCTTCTCGGAACAATGATTTTAGGCTGTTCGTGCGAAAAAAAGTTCGAAACGGAATATAAAAATCTCGTTTATGTCGAGGGCAAAGCAAACGGATATGAGGCTCTCGATATATATTTACCCGACGATCACGGCGGAGACTTTCCCGTTTTGGTTTTTGTTCACGGAGGCGGTTGGACTGAAAACGACAGAAATACCAACGTCTTCAACGTCGATTTGGCAAAGGAATTGGGCTTTGCGGTTGTTCGAGTCGATTATACTTTGACTCAAAAGGAATGGAACCGTTACGACACGCAATATCCCAAAATGCTTTATGATCTAAAATGCGCAGTAAGGTTTTTGAGAGCAAATGCAGAAAAATATCATCTCGATACCGATACGATCATATTCTTAGGTGAATCCGCGGGAGCGCATTTGAGCTTGCTTATGGGAACGACTAACGGAAAAGAGGAGTATGAAGATAAAAGCATGGGCTATGACGACATGTCGAGCGATATAAACGGCGTTGTGTCGTTCTTTGCGCCGACCGACCTAGAGGATCCGACGTGTGACATCGGCGGAACGAATAGGCTTTTGGCGCTTGCTTGTCTTGGAACGGATAACGAAAAGGAAACAAGAATTGCAGCAAGCCCGTATTATCAATGCGACGAAGCCGTTGTTCCGACTCTTTTGATTCACGGAAAGAACGACGAACTCGTGCCTGTTAAAAACAGCTATAAAATGGAGGAGAAAATAAAAGAAGTCGCGGGAAATGACAGAGTAACGTCGCTATATCTTGACGACGGACCTCATGGGCATATGGGTAAATTCAACGAAGAACCTGTAAAATCGGCTGTAATTGACTTTTTGAAAAATCAACTTAAATGATTTATATTTATAAAGAAGTTGCGTCGTTTTTAGTTTGAAGTATCTCATATTGTTATTAAAGCATTTTAATCCGACGAGTCGGAAAAGTTAAACAATAAAGCAAAAGTGTGTGATTTTATTCACGCACTTTTTTAGTTGAGCAAATTATATTATTAAGTTCAATGGATATATTTTCAATAACATTCAAATAATAACGCATTTTTTTCTTGGCGCGACAGTGAGATTGTTTAATACTTAAGCTCTATGTCGTGCCTATATTGTGTCGGTGTAATCCCGGTATTTTTTTTGAATACCGATTGGAAATAGCTTTGCGATGAAAAATCGAGAAATTCCGAAATTTCGCTTAATGTGTTGTTACTGTAAGAAAGATAATACATCGCTTTTTCGATTTTCTTTTCGGTGATGTATTCGTTGAGCGTTTTCCCCGTTTCTTCTTTGAATTTAGTAAACAAATAATGCTCGTTAATATGCAAACTGTCGCAAATTTTTTTAGCTGTTATTTTATGCGTAATGTTTTGCTCGATATATTTGATTACTCTTTTTATCGTCGGATTGTACGTTTGAAATCTTTTGTTGTTGTTAATATGTTTTGTGAACCCCATCAACGCATTTATGTTTATGGTGTGTAATTCCGAAACGGATTTTGCGTTGTCTATCTGAAGAAGATAATATTTAATCAGATTATCGAATTCGTTTGAATTATAATTTGCATTGCTCAATGATTCGTGTATTCCGATAAGCGCAAGAATAGACAATATTTTTTCGTCTTGATAGTTCGAAGAAAAATCTTCTCCCATATAAACGTTCTTCAATCCGTCAACGAGCTTTGCCATTTCAAGAACGTCGCCCGTCGTCAATGCATATCTCATTTTGCCTGTATAGCTGTTGATTTCTTGTTGATTATCGATATCGCGTTCTCTATCGAATTTTTCTTTATCTTTTTTGTAATAATCGTGTTTATTGACGTCTTCTTGTTTGTATGTTACGACGACGTTTTTATCTTTTTCCGCCGTATCGTTAAGAATAATGTCGATATTAAGAAGAATTGCTTTGAGTTGCTCGGAGCTAAGTCTTGTTTCGCCGTTCAAGTATTCGGTTAACAAAGTAGAGGTATTCTTAGTCAGGCCTAAATTGAATACGAAGTTTTCTATATCATTATTGGTGGTTATCGATGAGGAAACGGGACCGATAAAAACAAATTGCTTATGATCCAAAGAAAAAACTGTTCCCGTCATGATTATTGAAGAATTTATGCTAATAAATATATTGTCATTCTTAGAAGACGAAAAATTATGAATATTTTTTAATATGTATTCGTAATTACGTTCATTTGGATGAAGAGAAAAAAGATCATTCTCGTATACTCTTTTTTCGTTGTTAAAATATATGATTGGGAAATTGAATAATGTTTTTAGGTTTTCAAGATATTGTACTACGCTTTCTGTTTTCATAATGGTTTTTAAGAATTATTGGTTTTAATATTATTACTTTTTGGCTTGTGTGATATTGGAGTAAAGATGTTTTTCTTTTGATTGTGTAAACAGTATTTTTGTTTGTGTTTACACGTCAAAAATACTTCTGAAAATAAATTATCACAAAAATTGCAAAAAAGCAAGGATTTTATAAAGTACTACATAATATTATAAGAAATCGCCATATTTTGGTTGGTAAAATGCAATATAAAGGCAATACTATGTCAAAAAATGAATTATTGCCATAAAAAAGGAGGAAAAGATGAAAAAATCAGCACTCAAAGTATTGGCTATCGTGCTTTCTGTCGCAATGCTTCTTTCGCTTTGCGCATGTCAGCCTAAAGAAACTAAGCCGACGCTTAACGACCGCACAAACGGTAACTTCGAAATTTTAGAGCCTATGGGCGGAGCTTATTGGGCTCGTATACATTTATATCCCAACGGCTTCTGCACATACTGCTCGTTCGACTTGGCTTTGGCAGGCGCTGTAGGAACATATAAGATTGTCGGTGAAACGACCGTTCAGCACGAAGGCGCAGATAAGACTTGTGCAAGCGGACTTGAAATTTATGACTTAGAGGGTAATCTCGTTACGACGCTCGGTTATGAAGACGATTATCTTTACGGCGCATTCAATCAAGGTTCTGCTTTGAGATGGTACGGAGAAGAGGATAGAGACGACTATGTCGCACTTCCCACAACGTTCCTTGATTATTCCGTAATCGGTGACAAACTCTCGACGTTCAAGCTCAACGTAGACGGAACGTTTGCGGATACGACCGGAGCTCCTATCAACGGAACTTGGACTAAAGACGGCAATACATATAACCTTGTCGGCAACGATCAGAACTACAAAGTAGAAGTTACATCCGCAACGCGTGCCGTTTTGACAAACGCTGCAGGACAAAAGATTGATTTATATATCCCCGTAGAACCTTCGACGATTTATATGTTCACGGGCGCAAATGCGTCTCTTACCATGGGAATCGACCAATATAGCGAATATGTAGGCGAATTGACTATCGGCGAGAGTAAAGCAAACGTATCTTGGAAAGCAAACGAAGACGGTTCTTTGGCTGTTTCCGTTAAGGCAAGTGCAGACGGTGCTATAGCAGCGGAAGAAGCTGTTGCAACCGTAGACGAAACTAATACCTATACTGTAACTGTCTGCGGAACAACGCTTACGTTCAAGCTTACCGCAATTGCAGACCTTTTCGGAACGACTTCTTGCGGTCAAGGCGTAGTACAGGCTGACGTTCATATGTATATCTTCAACAACGGTTCCGTTAAGGTAACTGTTCTCGATACGACTTTTGGCGGTGCAGCTGTTAATAAGACGTATACGGGAACTCATACAAGCACTCAGGGCGTTTATACCGTTGTCGTTAAGGACGAAAGCGGAGTAGAAAACACATTCACGATCTTCGCATTGGACGGAAACTGGGAAGTTACGCTTCCTGCAAACTATGCTGGCGAAGGCGTATTTGACGGCGAAGTTTTAATTTCCTATAAGGAAGTTGTTCTTACGACCGCTTGCAAATACTTGAACCCCGGTCTTGGCGAAGAGGGCGAAATCAAGGTCGTTCTTCAGCCTTTGGCAAATAAAGCAGTCGTTTCTATCAGCGCATACGGCGGTGGATTTATGGTAGTTGACAATGCTATCGGTTCTATCGTTGAAGTTGATGGCGTTAAGTATGTTAACTTTGCAAGCGATTTGCTCGGCGAAATCAATTGGGAACTTGTTGAAAGCGAAAACGGTTATACCGTAAAAGCTGTTTGCGACGGAGTTTTCGAAGCTTGCGAGCTTACTAACGTTGCTTAATTAAAAAATTGTTTACTGTGATTTACCCAGATTTTTTTCGGGGTAAATCATAAAAATATTAAAAATTCAATTGGTGAGGAAAATAATGCCTGATAAAAAAGTAAAAACAATTGAATACAAAAAGTACAAAAGCGATAAAGCCGAGAAGATTTTGAAGAACGGAAGTTGGAGAAAGGATTTCAAAAAGAATTATTCTTTGTATATTCTTATGATTCCGATTGTTGCGTACTATATTATTTTCAACTATATCCCGATGTTCGGAATTTTGATTGCTTTCGAAAATTATCGTCCGACGCTCGGAGTATTCAGAAGCGAATGGGTCGGACTTCAAAACTTCATCGATCTTTTCACAAGTAACTCTTTTGCGCGTTGCATAAGAAACACCGTTTGCATGGGTTGCGTAAACCTTGTTTTCGGATTCTTGGCGCCTGTTATTTTTGCGATACTTCTTTCCGAAGTACGCTTCCCGCGTTTCAAACGTGCAACTCAGCTTGTTTCGTATCTTCCGAACTTCGTTTCGTCCGTAGTCGTTTGTTCGCTTGCGCAGAACTTCTTGGCGTATGACGGATTCATAACGCTTTGGCTTGAAAATCTCGGACTTCATACGGAACTCGGATGGCTTTTCGAAAACGGACCGTCGTTCTGGATTATCAATGCGCTTTTGGGCGTATGGCAAGGAATGGGCTGGGGCTCGATAGTTTATATGGCAGGAATTGCCCAAGTAAACGGAAACCTTCACGAAGCAGCAGCAATCGACGGAGCTTCGAGACTTCAAAGATTGTTCCACGTTACGATTCCGAACGTTATGCCGCTTTTCATCATGACTTTGACGGTCAACATCGGCGTCATGTTTATGGCGGGCTTTGATAAAGTACTTTTGTTGTATTCGCCGATAGTATATGACTATGCAGACGTATTGCAGACGTATATTCACCGTCTTGCATTTGCAAGTAGTCCTAACTACGGAATGTCAACCGCAAGCGGACTTTTCCAGTCTATCGTTGCAACTATCATGCTTATTCTGTCGAATAAGCTCGGAAAGAAAGCTTCTGGCTTCTCGTTGTTCTAAGAAGGAGGTTTAAAATGAAAAAAGCACCTACTAATGAAAAGGGAAAGCTGAAGATTAAAGACGGAATGGTCTTTCACAATTCCGCATGGGGAATAGTGGCGGACGTTATTCTTGTAATAATAATGCTGCTTGTCATCTTCGTTTCGATAGTTCCTATGTGGCATACCTTCATGGCGTCTATTTCCGACGGCAAAGCGCTTCTCGGATACAAAGGCGTTTTGTGGGGACCGACCGGTCAAGCAAACCTTGACGGATATAAAATGATTTTCACGTCGAAAAAATACTTGGTTGCGAGAGGTTATCTCAATTCGGTTATTTATGTTTTGGGAACTACTGCTTTGGGACTTTTAATCAACGTTGTTGCTGGATATGTTCTATCGAGAAAAACAAAGCTCAAAGGACCATTGATGTTGTTCTTCTTGTTCACGACGATGTTTAACGGCGGAACCGTTCCGACGTACCTCGTTTTGAAATTCTTGGGAATGACGCAAACGCCGCTTGCTTTGATAATCCCCGGTTGTACGAACGCGATGTTCATAATTTTGTGTATGAACGGTTTCTTGCAAGTACCCGAATCGACGATCGAAGCTGCGCAGCTTGACGGAGCAAAGCCTTTGAAGATAATGTTTGCTGTCGCTCTTCCGCAAGCTTTAGGCTTAGTTCTCGTAACCGTAATCAATACTATGGTTATGGTTTGGAACTCTTGGTATAATGCATTGATTTACGTTCCGAACCAAAAGCAATATTGGCCTTTGCAGCTTTGGATCAAAGAAATCGTTGCTCAAAGCGAAAACTTTATGCAGTCGGCAAACCCCGATTATGTAAAGAACACGCTTCAGTATGTAGTAATTATAATATCCGTATTGCCCTTATACATCTTATTCCCGTTCTTCATCAAAAAGCTTGAACAGGGAATGGTTCTCGGGGCGGTAAAAGAATAAAAACTTGGAGAAAAAATGATAAAAAAAATAATTAGTTTATTGTTGGTCTTGGTAATGTCCTTGACGACTTGCATCGCTTTGACGGGATGTAATTCAAGCGGCGGTTCCACGACTTTTACTGTTTGGATTCCGTCTGACGATTCCGGAGAATTCTATGAACAATATTCCGATAATCCCGTTATGAATTACATTGAAAAATATATGGAATTCAACGGACAGCATATCAATATCGAGTTCGCAGTTGCTCCGACTTCGGGTGCACAAGACGTTCTTAACACTCTTATTTCAACAGGTGACACTACGGAGCTTATGGATGTAACCATGGCGCAGATGTCTAACAAGCAGATGGTCGAAGACGGAATAGCTCTTGACTTGACAGACTATCTTTATGAGTATTGCCCGCATTATATAGAATTCGTTAACGCTCATCCCGAAGTTAAACGTTCTACCGTAACATATTACGATTCTGATGGCGACGGTGTTTTGGAAGAAAGGTATTTCGGTATCAATATTTTGAATACCGGCGGATCGGAAGAATTCGAAGGCTATCTTTATCGTCGCGATTGGATTTTGAAATACGGCGTACATCCCGAAGGTTCCGAAAAAGCTGGATTGCCTTTCAGCGGCGGATATGATGCAAGCGGCGAATGGTTTGACGATATTACTTTCCCGAGCTACTATACGGAAGCCGGTAGAGTATATAAAGAACAGATCGATCCTACTTGGGACGGAACTATTCCCGTATTTATCTCCGATTGGGAGTGGATGTTTGAAATCTTCACAAAAGCTCAGTCTGATCTCGGAATAAAAGACGGATATTGCGTTTCGATTTATAATTGGGGTTATAACCCGGGCGGAGAAATCGTTTCTGCTTTCGGCGGAAAGAATAACGGAAATTTTTATTACGATGAGGATAAAGGCTTGTTGTGCGAAGCTTCAACAGCCGAAGAGTTCCGCGAATACTTAGGCGCTATGAACAAGTGGTATAAGAATGGCTGGCTCGATAATAAGTTCGCAACTCGTACAGAGTTATTCTGGGAAATAGATATTTCTACCGTTTATGCCGGAAAAGTAGGACTTTGGCTCGGATATTTGGGTTCTGCTGCCGGAAATCAGCTTGAGAATGAAGACAATCCTTACACGGACGGTATTTATGTTCAAAGCTGCAGAATGCCGATAAACGACGTATATAGCACTTATTCCGAAAAAGCAAAATTCTCCGAAGACAACGTATTCGTTCCCGAATCTTTCTTCGGTGGCAGTGATTTGTGCGGGAACTCCTTTATAGTAAGCACGAAAGCAGAGAAAAAAGATTTGGTTACGCTCTTCACGTTCCTCGATTGGTGCTATAACACCGAAGAAAACGGAATTTTGACATTCGGTCTTTCCGACGAACAAATCAAAGAAGTCGCTGATGAAGACTGGGGCAAGGTATATGCCGAGCAAGGCGTTACGACTATGGGTTCTTGGAACGAAGATCACACAATGTTCACTTTTGACGAAAAATTCAGAGACGTTAAATATGATGGTATGAAGAATGCGTTAACTTTGGGAAGAATGCTCGGTTGCCAGCAAAGCGGTTCGGTTGCTCTTGTCGGAACAAAAGAGTACTTGCAAGGTCAATACGAAAAGACGTTCTATACCAACACGTGTTACGGCAAGCATAACTGGCTCGAAACATACGTTAAGAGCGAAGATGTCAACAGGCTTAACAATATCAGCACAAACGTAGGAGATCTTCTTAACAAATCCGCTCAGCAATTCATTATCGGCGGACTTAGCGTCGATGATGATTGGGAAGCTTATGTCAAAAAAATGAAGAGCTTCGGAATAGATGACTATTTGGCTTATTACAACGCTTTAGCAGAAGAGTTTAACAGCATAGTCAAATAAAGAGTAAAAGATAATTAATCATATAGCTTTTTCTCAATTCTCTATATTGAAATGCCCCGATTTTCTTAACGAGATTCGGGGCATTTCAAAAAAAATAATTAAAAAGATTAACGCAAAAATAATGAAACTCAAAATGATATATTCTTTTTGTGAAAAATTTCAAAACTATGCGTTTTGAATTAAAAAACAACGATGAAATATAAAGGTATTATATTTGATTTAGACGGAGTAATTTGCACCACCGATGCTTTTCACAAAAAAGCATGGGGAGCGATCGCTGAAAAGGTCGGCGCGCGTTTTGACGACAGCACAAACTCTTTGATTCGCGGAGTTTCGCGAATGGATAGCCTTAATGCTATTTTGAATGCAAGTAATGTTGTGCTTTCCGAAAGCGAAAAAGAAACGTTTTGTTTTGAAAAGAACGAACTATATAAAAAATATCTTTCTTCGTTATCTGAAAACGACATCGAAGACGGTGCTTTGGAAGTTATCGATTTTGCAAGAAAAAACGGAATTAAGATTGCAATAGGCTCGTCAAGCAAGAATACGAAATTTATTTTGAAAAAGATAGGTCTTATAGACGCGTTTGAGATTATCGTTGACGGTAACGACATAAAAAATTCAAAGCCCGATCCCGAAGTTTTCCTTTTGGCTGCAAAAAGGCTGAGACTAACGCCCAAGGAATGTATTGTAATCGAAGACGCCGTTTCAGGTATCGAAGCTGCTGTCAGAGGCGGCTTTGACGCGGTGGGAATAAAGGACGGAAAAACGCACGAAAAGGTAACGTATAAGATAGATAATCTATACGATTTGATTGAAATAATAAAATGAAAAGGAGTAGATTAAAATGGCAGAAACTAACGAAATGAGACTTACAACGGACGGAAACGATATTCCTGCTAGAGTGATTACCGATACGATTACCGTTAACGGCTTAGATACTACCTTTGACATATATTATCCCGAGGGGAAGAAAGGACCTTTCAAGATTGTATATTATATCCACGGCGGAGCATACGTAACGGGATGGAGAAATATGAACGAAGGAGCTTGCAGACAGATTGCGAGAGATTTGGATGTTGCGGTAATAACACCCGACTACGTTTTTGCTCCTACGTATCAATTCCCGACTCAAATCGAGCAGCTTTATTCGCTTCTTGAAAAAATAGTCGAGAACAAAGAAAAGTATGAGCTTGACGATTCCAAAATCGCCGTTTGCGGCAACTCCGCAGGCGGAAACTTTGCTCTTTCTATGTGTGTAATGGCAAACGAAAGAAAAACTCTGCGCTTCGAAGCGTTGGGGTTGTTATATCCTCAAGTTATCTTGGACGCCGATTTGGTTGAGTTTGATGAATCGGTTGCGCCACCGACCGGTGTTAAGCAAAGTAAAGCCGAGTATCTTTCTTTCTTAAAAAATCAATTCTTGCCTACCTACTTGGGCGATTACGAAAAGAACCGCAAAGATCCCCGTGCGACGGCACTTTATACAAATCCCGAATGCTTCCCCGCAACGATAGTATTCCACGGCAGAGACGACGGACTTTATTTCGACGGACAAAAATTGGTCGATATGTTGCATAAGTGCGGAAAACAAGACGTTGCGCACGTTGTTTATAGCGGCGTTGGTCACGGCTTCCTCGATATTGCAGGAATGGAAGATACCGCAAGAAAATGCAAAGATACGCTGTGCGCTTTTTTGAATAAGTATATAAACGAATAAAGGAAATATAGATTTTATGGAAAAGTATTTGGATAAAACATTATCGCCGAAAGAAAGGGCCGAAGATTTACTTCAAAAGCTTTCTTTGGAGGAAAAAGTTAGGCAGATTTCTTGTTCGAGCGTTATGAATTTCCCGCTCGAAATGCAAGATTTGAAAAACGGAACGGGTGCTGCGATTATCGGTATGAGGCGTAAAGAACGCGTTATCGACGAAATCACGGAGGTTCAGGATTATATTATGGAAAATTCGCCTCATCATATCCCTGCGCTTTTTCATAGCGAAGCGTTGGCGGGATTTATGGGGCTTTTCGGCGGAAGCCAATATCCTATTTCGATTGGCTTAGGAGCGACATTCCACCCCGAAGTAGTTGAAGAAATGGCTACGCTTATGAGAAAGCAGATTGCCGCTTCGGGCGTCAGACACGCGAATTCTCCCGTATGCGACTTAGCAAGAGACCTTCGTTGGGGACGGTGCAACGAAACGTATGGCGAAGATCCGACTTTAACTTCTGCAATGACCGTATCTTACGTAAAAGGCTTGCAAGGCGATGACGTCAAAGTGGGCGTGGGGGCGTGCTGTAAGCATTTCTTGGCGTATTCCGTTACGGAAGGCGGATTAAACTCTCATCAAGCGGTCGTTCCGATGATACAAATGCGCGAGCAATACGCAAAACCGTTCGAAGCTGCGATTAACCTTGCAGACGTCAAAATGATAATGAATTGCTATGCTGCAATAGAAGGTAGACCTGCAACTGCCAACAAGAAAATATTGACCGATTTACTTAGAAACGATTTGGGGTTTAAGGGACTTGTCGTTTCGGATTATGGCTCTATCGGCGAAATATCTTCTAAGTTTAAGCTCGCAAAAGATAACGTAGGTGCTGCAAAGCTTGCTCTTGAAGCAGGTCTTGACGTTGAGCTTCCCGGACGCGACGTGTATGCGTCTGTCGTCGAGGGAGTAAAAAACGGCGAAATCGACGAAAAGCTTGTCGATCGTGCGGTGCTTAGAATGCTCGAATTGAAGTTCGAATTGGGACTTTTCGAGAATCCTTACGGAATCGGTGATTACGACGAAGCTATGGATAATACGAAAGCAAATGCGGGATCGTATAAAGCTACGCAAGAAAGTATTACGCTGCTTAAAAATAACGGAATTTTGCCGTTATCTAACAATTCCAAGATTGCTGTAATAGGTCCTACGGGAAATACTTTGAGACTTTTATACAGCCATTACACTTCGACAAGCGCAAGCGAAATGTTAAAGCTCATTATGGCGAAAATGTCTGCAACGGGTGCGGTTTCTCCCGAAATGGCTGGAGATCTCGATATCGCCGCGATTTTCAATAACGGCGGTGCCAACCAAAAGGTTGACGATAAAAAGGTTGATGCAAACGGCATTCCTGTCGGGTTTTCGATTGCAAACAAATACTTCTTCGACGACGAAATCAGAAAAGCTTATCCCGATGCGAAAACGATATTCGAGGGCATAAAGGACTATTGCGAAAACGCAACGTTCGTCGAGGGGTGCGATTATAAAGGCTCTGACGAATCGGATATCGAGAATGCGGTTAATATCGCAAAGGAAAGCGATGTCGTTATTCTTTGCGTCGGCGAAAAGAGCGGTTTGGAACCATCTTGTACCTCCGGTGAAGGTATGGATTGTTCGTCTTTTGACTTGCCCGGTGTTCAAGAAACTTTGATGAGAAAGGTTTTCGAAGCGAACAACAACGTTATTTTGGTTCACACTGCTTGTAGGCCGCTATGCTCGACTTGGGTGCATGAAAATATCCCTGCCGTAATTGAGGCTTGGTTTCCTTGCACTTACGGCGGAAAGGCGATTTCCGACGTTATTTTCGGAAAATTCAATCCCGCAGGAAGACTTCCCGTAGATATGCCGAGAAGCGTAGGTCATTTACCCGTTTACCATATGCAATATAACGGTTCGTCTTCAGACGATCACGAGGGTATGGACGGAACGGGCTATATCGATTCGCTGTCAACGAGCTTATTGCCGTTTGGATTCGGACTTTCGTATACGACTTTCGAATACTCTAACGCGACGATAAAATCAAATAAACGTGGCGATATTATAATTTCGGTTGACGTAACTAACGTGGGCGAAAAAGACGGCGACGAAGTTGTTCAGCTATACGGAAAGGATTTATTCGCTTCTATGGTTCGTCCTCGACAAGAGCTTATTGGATTTAAGCGCATAACGCTAAAGGTCGGAGAAACCAAAACCGTTTCGTTTAAGTTTAATATCGACGTTTTGTCTTTCATTGGCGTTGACGGCAAATGGCTTGTCGAAAGCGGCGATTTCGAATTCTTTATCGGAGCTAACAGCAAAGATAAGCGATTGACTTTGAATTATACTCTTGAAAAATCAAGAAGAATAAATCCGAATAAGAGAACTTTCTACGCTTTGGCGACTGAAAAGAACAAATAATAATGTTTGAGCTGTATAAGTATTGTTTTTATAAAAAATAAATACACGGCTCGATTATTTCAATTTTGACGATAAGATTTAGCTATTGTAGCTAAAAGGAGAAAAGATGGTAGATTATAAAAGCGCACCTTTCAATTTGAACGATTCTCAAATTTCATGGGTAAAGGACACTCTGAATAGCATGACAATCGACGAAAAGATCGGACAAATTTTTTGTCCGTCTTTGTCGTCGTTCGATCCCAATCTTTTGGGGTATTACACCAACGTTTTACATATAGGCTCTTGCATGGTAAGACCTTTCCCGTTAGATGGTTTTCAAGATAATGTAAGGCTTCTTCAAAGCATGAGCAAAATCCCGATGCTGATTTCCGCAAACCTCGAATCGGGCGGAAGCGGTGCGATTACCGAAGGAACGGAATTTGCTCCTCAAATGGCTTGTGCTGCGACGAAAGATAAGAAAAATGCTTATCATCTCGGAAAGATTTCTGCATCGGAAGCAGCTTCTGTCGGAATAAATTGGGGCTATGCGCCTGTTGTCGATATAGACAGAAACTTCCATAACCCGATAGTAAACGTAAGGGCGTATTCGTCAGATCCTAATGATGTAATCGATATGGCTCGCGAATACATAAAAGCCGCAAAGGAAGAGGGCGTTGCTCCCACGATAAAGCATTTCCCGGGCGACGGCTCCGACGAAAGAGATCAACATCTTTTGGTATCGGTAAACAGCTTGTCTTCAAAAGAATGGTTCGAGACGTACGGAAAGATATATAAAACCTTGATTGACGAGGGCGCTCCGTCTGTAATGGTAGGACATATCGCTCAGCCAAGCGTTGCGAAAGAACTTAACCCCGAGCTTTCCGACGCGGAGTGTTATCATCCCGCATCTATTTCTCAAACGCTTATGACCAAGCTTTTGAGAGAAAAACTCGGCTTTAACGGTCTTATAGTAACCGATTCGACCTTGATGGCAGGGTATATGCAAAAGCTCCCGAGACGTATCGCGATACCTACGTCCATTCAAGCAGGCGCAGACGTTATTCTTTTCAATAGGTCTTTAGAAGAAGATATCGGCTATTTCAAAAAAGGATTAGAGGACGGATTGGTAACAATGGAGCGTATCGACGAAGCTGTTGAAAGAATGCTTGCTCTTAAAGCGTCCATGGGACTTATCGAAAAGAAAGCCGACGGCACCTTGGTTTCGTCTGAAAATCCGCGAAATATCGTAGGAAAACCCGAATATAAAGAATGGACGAGAGAATGTGCTGATAATTCGATAACGCTAGTTAAGGACGTTAAAGGCCTCATTCCGCTTAATAAAGAGAAAATTAAGAGAATTTATCTTAACGTAATCGAGGGAGAAGTTATCAATAACTCGCCTTTCGGATTGAAAGTAAAGTCCATGCTCGAAGAAGAGGGCTTTGACGTAACGTTGCGCGAAAGAAAGCTCGTATTCAATCCGTTACACCTACTTAGTGGGGAAATGACCGATGAGGAGAATAAAGCACTTAACGAAATAATGTCGAATACCGATTCGTTCGTATCGCAATACGATATGGCAATGATAGTTGTCAACGTTGCAACAATGTCTAACAACACCGTTGTCCGCATAAATTGGCAGGTTGTCGCAGGCCTTGGAAACGACTTGCCGTGGTATTCTGGAGAAATGCCGCTTTTAGTCGTATCGATGTCGAATCCTTATCATCTATTCGATATACCTATGGCGCATACGTATATTAATACTTATTCCGCTTCCGATACATACTTGAAACTTACTATAGATAAGATTATGGGAAGAAGCGAATTCAAGGGAATATCTCCCGTAGATCCGTTCTGCGGGGTTGAAGATACAAAATATTGAGGATAAAAAATGAAACAAGTATATAATCCATATTTGCCGCTCGATACATATATCCCCGACGGCGAACCGCACGTTTTCGGCGATCGAATCTATGTTTTCGGGAGCCACGACAAAGAGGGCGGAGATGCTTTTTGCTTACTCGATTACGAGTGCTGGTCGGCACCGATAGACGATCTCAAGAATTGGCGTTTAGACGGTACGATATATAAAGCTTGCCAAGACCCCGATTATTCCGAAACGCTCAAAAGTATGTACGCACCCGATGTCGTTAAAGGTAACGACGGACGATATTATCTATATTACGCACTCGGCGGTTCGAGGTTCGGCGATATGTCCGTTGCCGTATGCGATACGCCTTGCGGAAAATATGAGTATTTAGGGAAACTAAAAAACCCCGACGGCAGCGTGTTTACGCGAAACGTACCTTTTGATCCCGCGGTCATTAATGACAATGGAACTATTCGGCTATATTACGGCTGGTCGCTTCCGTGTATTGTCGGCATCAAAAGCGGCGAAATGGACGGTGATATGCAAAAGCAGTTCATGTATATCCAAAAAGAGATGTTCAAAAAGTCCGAAGAGGAAATCGAAGCGTCGGGCGGAAGTGTTTTCGGGGCATTCACGGCGGTGCTTTCAGACGATATGCTGACGGTAACGGAGATCCCGAAACGTATAGTTCCCGGGTTTTTTGAATCATTCGGAACGGAATATGAGGGGCATGCCTTTTTTGAAGCAAGCTCTATTCGAAAAATCGGAAACAAGTATTATTTCATATATTCTTCGTCGATTAGTCACGAGCTTTGTTATGCGATAAGCGACTATCCCGATAAAGATTTTACCTATTGCGGCACGATTATTTCAAACGGCGACATAGGATTAAACGGAATTACGGAAGAAACCAAACTTGCCGCAACGGGGAACAATCACGGCAGTATAGAAAAAATCGGCGACGATTGGTATGTTTTCTATCATAGACAGACAAATAAGACTGCTTTTTCAAGGCAAGGTTGTGCCGAGAAAATCGAAATCGATAAGAGCGGGCATATCAAGCAGGTTGAAATGACGTCATGCGGTTTGAATGGTGCGCCTCTTATTGCAGACGGGAAATACCCTTCACCGATAGCTTGCAACTTATATCGCGGACATATGCCGCATACTTCGCCCGATAAAAAGCCCGAAGAGTTTCAAGTCCCGTATATAACGTGTGTCGATAACGAAAGAATAATAAAAGATATCGACGACGGAACTGTTATTTGCTATAAATACTTTGAGTTTTTAGGAAAAACCACATTGGCTTTGACGGCTAAATCTAATGGCGTAGGACGCTTTGACGTATATATAGGCGAAAAAAAATATTCTGTCGATATCGAAAAAAGCGAGGAATGGACGGAATATTCTTGCGAAATTGACAATGTCGGAAAGCATATGTTAAAATTAATCTATTCGGGCAATGGCTCGGTAGATTTCAAAGAATTTGAATTTAAGAGGTGAAATTATGCTCAAATTAAGTGGCTTTAAGGCAAAATTCGATTCGTTCGAAAGACCTCTCCGTTTTTGGTGGAAGCTCGTTTCCGATAAAACGGAGGTTGTTCAAAAAAGTTATAGGATTGTCATAGACGGTGTTTACGACAGCGGTGTTGTCGAAAGCGATAATTCCGTTGCGATAAGAGTAAACGCAACTCTTTCCGAGGGAAGAGTTTATCGCGCAAAGGTCGAAGTAACCGATAATTACGGTGAAACCGCAACGAGTGAAACCGTTATTATTTCGGGAATTAAAGATTTCAAAGGCAAGTTTATTGCTCCCGATGCCGATTTAGAAAGCTTTACACTTGAAAAATCGTTTGATGTTTCGAAAAAAGTCAAGAGTGCGATTTTGTATACAACCGCGCTTGGAGTTTATTACGTCGAATTGAACGGGAATCGTGCCAACGGAAATATTCTCGCACCTTTCTGGACAAGCTATAACAATACGTTGGAATATCAAATTACCGATATAACGGAAGCTTTGTCAGAAAATAACAATCTTTCTATAACGGTAGGCAAAGGTTGGTATAGCGGTTCGGTAGGTTTCCAGTGTGCAGAAAAATATTACGGCGATACGAACGCGGCATTTTTCCAGCTTCACGTTTTGTATGAAGACGGAGACGAGGAGATAATAGTTTCCGATGAAACGGCAAAAATCTCTGACAATCGCATACTTTCCAACGACTTATTTATGGGTGAAAAGCAAGATCTCAATAAAGAGAAGTGCTATTTCGGATTAAAAGAGGTTAATTACGATTATGCGAAAATGGCTTATCAAAAGAACGAGCCTGTAAGAATAATCAAGACTCTCGACGTAAAAGAATACATCGTTACTTCGAAAGGCGAGCATGTAGTTGATTTCGGAAAGAATATAACGGGTTTTGTCAAACTAAAAGTCAAAGGAAAGAAAGGCGATGTCGTAACGATAAAGCACGCAGAAATTCTCGATAAAGACGGTAACTTCTATACTGAGAATTTAAGAAGAGCGAAAGCTACCGACGAATATGTTCTTGACGGAAACGATGACGTTCTTTATCCGAATTTTACTTTCCACGGCTTCCGTTATGCCGAAATCGAGGGTGTTGATTTTGACGTTAACGACGTAAAAGCTTGCGTAATTATGAGCGAGCTTGAAGAAACGGGCGGAATAACGACGTCGTATGAGCCTCTTAATACACTTATCGATAACATAAAAAGAGGTCAGCGTGGCAATTTCGTAGACGTTCCGACGGATTGCCCCCAAAGAGACGAACGTTGCGGTTGGACTGGCGATGCCAACGTTTTCGGAAGATCTGCTTGTTATAACTATTTCAGCGAATTCTTCTTCGAAAAATGGCTTGCAGATTTGAGAAGCGAACAAGCCCCTAGCGGAACACTTCCTCCCGTTGTTCCGACAGTTGTTGACGGATCGGAGTGCGCGGCTTTATGGGGTGATGTAAGCGTAAGCTTGCCATATGTCGTATATCAGATGTACGGAGATAAGACTGTTTTGGAAGAGCAATACGAAAGCATGCGCTTGTTCTTGCAAGCTTGTGAGACCTATACGAACGACAATGGTTTGATAAACAGCGGACATCAATACGGCGATTGGCTTTCTCTCGATAGAGATCAATTAACTTCCGATAATTCCGTAGGCGCAACGGACGTTTATTTCGTGGCGAATGTATTCTTTGCAAATTCTCTTGACCAAATGGCTAAATCTGCAAAAGTTCTCGGGAAAGACGAAGACGTAAAGCTTTATAGAGATAGATATGAAAAGTTGGTTGATAATATTCGCGAAGAGTATTTCTCGAATAGGGGTAGAGTAGTGTCCGATACTCAAACGGCATATGTATTGTCGCTGTTTTTCAATATCGCAAGAGAAAATCAAAGAGACGTTTTGATTGAGCTTTTGAAAGAGAATATATTCGAACACGGCAATCACTTGACGACCGGCTTTGCAGGGACTCCGTTCTTGTTGTTGACGCTTTGCGACGTCGGATTAAACGAACTTGCGTCTAAGGTTTTGTTGACTCACGATTATCCCGGATGGCTTTATGCCGTTGATCGCGGTGCGACTACCGTCTGGGAACGTTGGAACGGAATCCTTCCGAACGGCGACGTTCACGAGCCGTCGATGAATAGCTTCAACCATTATAGCTACGGATCGGTAATCGAATATCTTTACAGAAAAGTTTGCGGAATCGACCTTCTCGAGGCGGGCTTTAAGAGGATATTGCTGAAGCCCAATCCGATAAATAAGCTTAAAAAAGTATGCGGACATTACGATTCTGTATACGGCACGATAGAAGCATCGTATGAGATCGGGAAAGAGGAGATTACTTACAATTTCCGCGTTCCGTGCAATGCTACGGCGAAAATCGTTTTGCCGTCAGGTGCGACATATGAAGTCGGAAGCGGAGAATATACCTATACCGAAAAACGCAATAAATCGGCAGTTGAAAGAATAACGCTCGATACATACGGCAAAGATTTGATTGCAAATCCAGATATGCTTGAAGCATTGTCGAAAGCAAGTAACGGGATGATAAATCCGATAAACGTGTGCTCGTTTAGAGGAATGCAATTGAAGATTTTGGCAATGTATTTGGGCGAAAACGGTGAAGCTCTTTTTAACAAAATGCTTGAAGCTGCAAATACCATTTTGGAAAATATGGATTGATGCAAAGAAATAAGAATATAACGAATAAAAGAACAGACTTGATTGTCTGTTCTTTTTATATATCATAATATTTAGAAATGATTTATATTAACTGCCGTTATAACAAACACGTACAATAATAGTTTTTTAAAGTACAAAAACATGGTTTTAAGCCTATTTTTATTATTATAATAGGTTCCGTAAAAAATCATTCATCGATACTTTCGATTCGCTTATTGATCGCATCGACAATCATATTAACGGCAACCGTGTTGTGTCCGCCCTCGGGTACAATGATATCGGCATATCTTTTTGACGGCTCTACGAATTGTTCGTGCATGGGCTTGACGGTGCTTAGGTATTGTGAAATAACCGATTCCATTGAGCGTCCGCGCTTATTTACATCGCGTTTGAGTCTACGTATAAATCTTACGTCTGCGTCGGTATCTACAAAGATTTTGACGTCTAATAAGTCTGTAAGATTCTTGTTTTCGAAAAGAAGTATACCCTCGACGATTATAATCTTTTTCGGCTCCATAGGAACGAATTCGGATCTTAAATGCGTTTCGAAGTTATAAGTCGGGTGCATAATGGGAACGCCCATGGTAAGCTTTTTTATATCCTCGATCATCATATCGGTGTCGAGAGAATTCGGGTGATCGTAATTTAGTTTTTTTCGTTCCTCGAAAGGAAGATTGTGGTTATCTTTATAGTAATAATCGTGCGAAAGCATACAAACATCGGGATAGAATGCGTCGTAAAGCTTTTTGGCAAGTGTGGTTTTGCCTGAACCCGTACCGCCCGCAACTCCTATTACCAAAGTTTTTTCGTGATGTTCATTCATTATTGTTACCCCTTAGTATTTTTGTGTAAACGTCCATATCGACGTATTCTTTTCCGTTGTAATAAAAGCTCTTTCGTTGTCCTTCGTATGAAAAACCGAAGCTTTTTATCATACGCTTACTGCGCTCGTTTTCGACCTCGATATCGCATTCAAGTCGCGTTATTCCAAGATCTCTTGCAATTTTCGAGGCTAACTCCGTAAGCTCTTTGCCGTATCCGTTGTTCCAAAACTGATTATGTATCGAAATGCCGAAAAGCCCCCAATCGAAACCGTTTCGAAGTAAAATCGACATCTCGATAATCCCTATGTGCTTTCCGCTTGTTTTCTCGAACGCAGCATAAACATACATTTTGTCTTTGCGTTTCATTTCGCCCAAAAACGATAGGAAATTGTAAAAACACTCTTTATCCAAGTTTTCGATTTTTCCTACGTCAAACTCGTTTTGCGGCGGAAGTCTGTTATCGTTTCCTTCTTTCCACGAAAGGTAATCAGACGGTTTATATTGCCTTACTATGAGATTTTTCGTTTCGTATTCTTTCATTCGATTTCCAAAAACACAATAAGCTTTTCGCAGCAAGTGCCGCCGAGTTTGACTTGTAAGTTAAAAGACTTATCGTTGCCGTAAACGACGTGGCAATAGGGGATTTTGTTGTCTCGAAGTATTTCGTTTATAAGTCGTTTTTCAAGCTCTTCGCCTATATGATGACGCCTAAAAGCGGGCAAAACCTCGAGCATACCCATACTTCCGTCGCTGTGTGTTCCGATAAAACCGCATAAGTTCGTGTCTTTGTCGTATGCCGCAACGGAAAAACCGTTTTCTATATGCTCGATGAATTCTTCGTTTGACAGCGAGCTTCCGAATGTATATGTTTCCTGCGCGAGAGAATAATCTTTAGGAAGAAGCTTAGAAAAGCTTATTCCGTCAATTTCCGTTTCGGGAAAAATTTTGGCGTTTTCGTAAACAAACTGGTGGCAAACGGAAGTCCATTTCGTTTTTATGTTTTTCCATTGCTTAAAGTCGTAATTCGCGACGAAGAATTCTTTATTTTCGCCTATTTTTTCTAAAAAATAGTTAAGAGTTTCTTGCTTTTCGTGAATGACAAAATTCGTCCCGATTGCGGCACCGTGTTCGTCATATCCGTCAATTACGAAAAAGCAAACGCCTTCGTCGTAATACAGAATGGTGGATACGTCTTTAGAAGATATTGCTGAAATTGCCGCAAAGTTTTGTAAGTAGTTTTCTTTTAGCTTGTTAAGTAGAGTACTTTTATCTGTCATATTGAAAAGGGCTTCGAAAAGGAAGCCCCGATATTTATTATTTTACGATAAGGTTGATAAGTCTGCCCTTGACGAAAATGTGCTTAACGATATTCTTTTCGTCAATCAGCGATACGATATCTTCGTTTGCGGTTGCAAGTGCAAGAACGGTGTTTTCATCTGCGTCGGTAGGAACGAACATTTTCGCTTTGATTTTGCTGTTTACCTGGACGACGATTTCTACTTCCGATTTAACGGCTTTTTTCTCGTCGAATTCGGGATATTTTTGCTGGAAGATAGAAAACTCTCCGCCAAGCGTTTCCCAAAGCTCTTCGGCAAAATGAGGCGCGAAAGGTGCGATAAGAAGGACTAACGTCTTGCAAGTGTCCTTAAATACCGAAGCGTTGATGTGTCCGTCTGATTCGTACTTATAAAGCGCGTTGACAAGTTCCATCAAACGAGCGATCGCCGTGTTAAAGGAGAAGTTCGAAAGGTCTCTGTCGCAAGATTTAATCGTGTTGTGAAGAACAAATTCAAGCTCGTCGTCCGATTTTTTATCGGAATTGATGTCTGTGACCGTAAGGCTTCTCGTTACGAGTTTTTCTACTCTTTCTAAGAATTTCGAAACGGGCTTAATACCGTCGTCAGACCATGCGCCTCCCTCGGTAAACGAATAGTTAAACATAAGGTACATTCTGAAAACGTCCGAGCCGAGCTTTTGAACGTAAGGATCGGGGGAAACGACGTTTCCGCGCGACTTACTCATTTTCTCGTGGTCAGGACCCAATATCATACCTTGGTGAATGAGGGACTTGAATGGTTCATCGAAATTGAGATAACCCATATCTCTCAAAGCTTTTGTAAAGAATC
>CAZIPL010000022.1:0-24510 GCA_964541255.1 uncultured Clostridia bacterium
TGCGAACATAGGGCTATACAATCAAGGCATAGCAAACGACATCGAAGCATTGGCGCTATGTCGAGAAACATAAAAAGAAAAGCCTTGAAAACTCAAGACCTTTCTGACAAAAGGTCTTGAATCGCGAATGGCAAATTTTCGCTTGGTTAAAGATTAAATCTTTAATCTCAAATTCTCTTGTCGATATTATTATAGACGTATTTTTTCAAATTATTCATAATAAAATAAAAAAAAGCCGCTCTTTTTTATATTTTAAATAAGAGCGGTTTCTGTTGCTATTTTTTATCAAACAATTCCTTGAAGATGCATGCTTTCCGCGACCTTCAAAAATCCCGTAACGTTAGCACCGAAAACGAAATCGTTGTCTTTTCCGTATTCTTTTGCTGTGTTATCGATAGAGTGGAAAATATTTTCCATAATTGTTTTGAGTTTTGCGTCTACTTCGTCGAAAGACCAGAATAGTCTTTGCGAAGATTGTGCCATTTCAAGTGCGCTCGTCGCAACGCCACCTGCGTTAGCCGCTTTTGCGGGAGCAAACAAAACTCCGTTTTCTTGGAAAGTTGAAATTGCCTGTAAAGTAGAGGGCATATTTGCGCCTTCGCCGACTGCGATAACTCCGTTTGCGATCAAAGCTTTTGCGCCCGTTTCGTCAAGCTCGTTTTGCGTTGCGCAAGGAAAAGCGACGTCGCATTTTACGTTCCAGATGTTCTTGCTGCCTTTCGTGAACGTTGCGTTGCCTTTTCTTTTTGCATATTCGGAAATTCTTGCTCTTTCGACTTCTTTAATTTGCTTAATAAGGCTCAAATCGATTCCGTTTTCGTCGTAAACATATCCGGAAGAATCTGACATGGCAACTACCTTTGCACCGAGTTCCTGGGCTTTTTGGCAAGCATAAATAGCTACGTTGCCGCTTCCAGATATAACTACGGTTTTATTATTTAGCGTTGTGTTTGCTTTTGTTTTAAGCATCTCTGAAACGAGATATATAAGCCCAAATCCCGTCGCTTCTTTTCTGGCAAGCGATCCGCCGTAGCAAATACTTCTTCCCGTCAAAACGGCTGTGTGTTCGTTTTTTAAACGCTTATATTGACCGAAGAGGTATCCGATCTCTCTTGCGCCGACTCCGATATCACCCGCAGGTACGTCTGTATCTTGTCCGACATGGCGATATAACTCCGTCATAAAGCTTTGGCAAAAACGCATAACTTCGGCGTCTGATTTTCCTTTCGGATCGAAATCGCTTCCGCCTTTTCCGCCGCCTATAGGAAGACCTGTAAGGGAGTTTTTGAGAATCTGTTCGAGCCCTAAGAATTTAAGTATCGAAAGATTTACCGACGGGTGAAAGCGCAAGCCGCCTTTGTATGGTCCGATAGCCGAGTTAAACTGAACTCTGTAACCTTTGTTAACCTTAACGTTGCCGTTGTCGTCAACCCAAGGAACTCTGAACATAATGATTCTTTCAGGTTCAATAAATCTTTCGAGAAGTCCTTCTTTCTCATATTCGGGGTGCTTGTCGAAGACAACTTCCAATGAAGAAAGGATTTCCGTTGCCGCCTGATGAAACTCCGGTTCGTTAGGGTTTTTTTGCTTTAATTCTTCAAGAACGCGTTGTACATAATGTGACATATGCTTGTCCTTCTTATATAAAAATATTCTCTACTATAGCACACTAAAGTGAAATATGCAAATATTTTTCCGAAAAAATTTGACAATAATTTTCAAATGCAATATGATATATAAAGCAAGGAGAATTGTCGTGCGAATTTTAGGAATTGACCCGGGGTATGCGACCATCGGATTTGGCATACTTGATTTTGATAAGAGTAAAAATAAGATTGTCGTTGTCGATTACGGCGTTATCGAAACGCCAAAAAACGAGGGCTTTCCTCAACGTCTTGTTATGATCGAGGAGGGTATTCACGCGTTACTTGATAAATACGCGCCCGACGAGGTTTCGATAGAAGAATTGTTCTTTGCAAAAAACGTTACTACGGGTATCAACGTTGCCCACGCAAGAGGAGTTATTCTTGCTACCGTCGTAAAAAGAATCGGCAATATCTTTGAATATACGCCTCTTCAGATTAAGCAGGCGTTGACCGGCTACGGCAGAGCGGACAAGCATCAGATTCAGTCTATGGTAAAGACGTTGTTGGGGCTTAAAAGCATTCCGCGTCCCGACGATGCTGCCGACGCGCTTGCTGTAGCGTTAACTCATATTCAATCGAGAAGTTTCAAGGATTCTTTCAGAATTTAATTATAGGTTTTTGATATGTTTGATTATTTAAGCGGAAAAATCACGGATAAATCCGAATCGACGGTAACTGTCGACGTAAACGGAATAGGCTTCGAGCTTTTTGTTACTTCAAGCGCCTATGACCGTTTTGCGATTAGCGACGAAGTAAAAGTATATACTTTTATGAGTGTAAAAGAAGACGGAGTAACCCTTTTCGGCTTTTCGTCGAAAGAAGAAAAACGCCTTTTCAATAAGCTCATCACCGTTTCCGGGGTCGGTCCAAAGTCTGCGATTGCGATACTTTCCGGCGATTCTCTTGAAAAGATACTTTTTTATATCGCGACCGGCGATTCCAAAACTCTTTCGAAGATTAAAGGTCTTGGAAAGAAAACTGCGGAAAAGATTATTATCGAGCTTCGCGATAAGGTCGGTTCGACTGAAGCTATCGGCGATATCGATTTGAGCGGTAATTCTGTTTTGCAAGCTAGTGACGAGCTTAGCGAGGCGATAACGGGGCTTATGAGTCTTGGGTTTACTAAGCAAGAAGCCGAACAAGGCGTTAAAGCCGCAATAAACGACGGAGCTACTGGCTTAGACAAGATTATAAGCGTTGCAATCAAAAAAATGCTTTAAGGTGAATTATGGACGACAGATTGATCACAAGCACAAAAACAGATCTCGATAACGATATAGACTTTTCGTTAAGACCGAAAAATCTCGACGAATTTATCGGACAAAGTAAAATCAAAGAGAACTTAAAGATATATATCGAATCTGCAAAAAAGCGCGGCGCAAGTCTTGACCATGTTCTTTTGTACGGCCCTCCGGGTTTAGGAAAAACTACGCTTGCCAATATCATAGCGAACGAGCTTGAAGTTAATTTCAAAATAACGAGCGGTCCCGCGATTGAAAGAGCGGGGGATTTAGCTGCGATTTTGACTAATTTAGCGGACGACGACGTTCTTTTTATTGACGAAATTCATAGATTGAATAGATCCGTAGAAGAAGTTCTTTATCCTGCAATGGAAGATTTTGCGCTCGATCTTGTTTTGGGGAAAGGCCCGTCAGCTAAAAACGTAAGAATCGACCTTCCTTCGTTTACTCTTATCGGCGCAACGACAAAAGCTGGTATGCTTACGGGACCTCTTCGCGACAGATTTGGAATAATTCTTAGGTTTGAAGTTTATACTTACGAAGAGCTTGCCGAAATTATAAGACGTTCCGCTATAAAGCTTAATGTTGGAATAGAGCATGAAGCTTCTTTAGAAATTGCACGTCGCTCGCGAGGAACACCGAGAATAGCTAACAGACTTTTGAAAAGAGTCAGAGATTTTTCGATAGTAAAAGGTGAGGGAATAATAACAAAAGAAATCGCCGACGAAGCTTTGACGAAAATGGAGATAGATCCTTTGGGACTCGATTCTATCGATATCAAGCTAATTAAGAATATGGTCGGGCTTTTTAACGGCGGCCCTGTCGGGTTAGACACTATCGCCGCCGCCATAAACGAAGATTCGAACACAATCGAAGACGTTTACGAGCCGTACCTTATACAGCTCGGCTTTATTTCGAGAACGCCTAAAGGAAGAATTGTTCTTAAAAACGCGTATGAGCATTTCGGCTTAAAAATGCCTAAAAACTCAAAAGTAAACGATTATTTGCCGCTTATAGACGGTTTTGACAATGAATAAATCAGATTTTTATTACGATTTACCCGAAGAGCTTATTGCTCAAACGCCTGTTGAGCCTCGTGACCATTCGAGGCTTTTGGTCTATCATTACGATAAAGATATAATCGAGCATAAGCATTTTTACGATGTAACCGATTATCTCAAAAAAGGCGACGTTCTTGTTGTAAATAACACGAAAGTTATCCCAGCGAGATTATACGGAAAGACCGTTCACGGCGGGAACGTTGAAGTGTTGCTTTTGAAGCGCATCGACTATACTCATTTTGAAACTTTAGTTAGACCGGGAAAAAAGTTCAGAAAGGATACCGAGATATATTTTTCCGACGGACTTAAAGGAATAGTCAGAGAGCACACCGATTTCGGCGGCAGAATTATGGAATTTGTCTTCGACGGTGTTTTAGAGGATATTCTCGATAGAATTGGGAATATGCCCCTTCCGCCGTATATCCACGAAAAGCTTGAGAGAAAGGAAAGGTATAACACCGTTTATGCTGAAGTCCCCGGATCTTCCGCAGCTCCCACTGCCGGACTTCATTTTACGCCCGAGCTTTTAGCCAAAATAAAAGATATGGGCGTTGAGATATTGGAAGTAACGCTTAACGTGGGACTTGGGACGTTTAGACCCGTAAACGAAGAGAAAATCGAAGATCACCTTATGCATAGCGAATATTACACGATTTCGCAAGATGTTGCCGATAAGGTGAATATAGCGAAATCTGAGGGCAGACGCGTTTTTGCAGTCGGTACGACCGCGGTAAGAGTTTTAGAAGCAACTTATGCAAAGTTCGGAACATTGAAAGAATATGCGGGCGAAACGAATATATTCATTTACCCCGGCTACGAATATAAGGTTGTCGATTGCCTTATCACAAATTTCCATTTGCCTGAGAGCACGCTTATTATGCTTGTATCTGCGCTTATCGGAAGAGAAAAAACTTTAGAAATCTATAAGACCGCCGTCGAAGAAAGATATCGTTTCTTCTCGTTCGGCGATTCGTCACTTTTTATTAAAGGATAATTATGTCATATCAAGATCATTTTCAATTTATTTTAGAGCACACCGACGCAAAAACTGGTGCGAGAGCGGGAAGATTCATAACTCCGCACGGAGAGATAAAGACTCCTGTTTTTATGCCGGTCGGCACGCAAGGGTCTGTCAAAGGCGTTCTTCCGAAAGATATCGAAGAAGAAGTCAAAGCGCAGATTATTCTTGCAAATACCTATCATTTATATCTTAAACCTGGCGACGAGATCGTCAAAGAGGCTGGCGGATTGCATGAATTTATGCAATGGAAAAAGCCCATTTTGACCGATAGCGGCGGATTTCAGGTTTTTTCACTTTCCGATTTAAGAAAAATAACGGAAGAGGGTGTTACTTTCCAGTCTCATCACGACGGAAGTAAGCATTTGTTTACTCCCGAAAGAGTAATGAAGATAGAGGAAAACTTGGGTGCGGATATTATTATGGCGTTTGACGAGTGTTCTGCTTACGGCGCATCGAGAAAAGAAGCCGAAAGAGCGATGGGAAGAACGTTAAGATGGCTTGACAGATGTAATAACGCACACACCTTGGAAGACAGAATGCTTTTCCCGATTATTCAAGGAAACTTATATAAAGATCTTCGTGATATATCGTTGAAAGAAACCGTTCCTTACGCAAAGTGCGGCATCGCAATCGGCGGACTTTCGGTAGGCGAGCCTAAAGACATAATGTGCGAAATTTTAGAGCATATTCAACCAAAGCTTCCGGAAAATATGCCGAGATACGTTATGGGAGTAGGAACGCCCGATTATCTCGTTCAGTGCGTCAAACACGGAATAGATATGTGTGACTGCGTACTTCCGACAAGACTTGCAAGAAACGGAACTGCGATTACCTCGCAAGGCAAAGTCGTAATCAGAAACAGCTTGTATAAAGAAGATTTCACGCCGCTTGATCCGAATTGCGATTGTTATTGCTGCAGAAACTTTTCTAAAGCGTATTTGAGACACCTTATCAACGTCAACGAAATTGTCGGCGGAACACTTGTGTCCATTCATAATATGCGCTTCCTTTGCAAACTCATGGAAGATATGCGAGAAGCTATTTTTGCAGATTCTTTGCTTGAGTTTATTGCCGAATTCGAAGCGAAATACGGAGAAAAAATGTGAAAAACGTCGTTTTTCGTAAAAAGCCGAAAAACGCTTGCAAAAATCTAAACGTTTTATTATAATCAACTGGTAATTATTTCGGGATTGTCTCTAAAAGGCAATAACCAGAAGTTAAGTATTTATCGATAATATTGAAGGAGAAATAATATGTTAAACAATTTATTATTCGCATTGTTGTCGTCTTCCGGATCAACCGATGCGACTGAGAGCGGAAACGGCTGGACTTCCTATATATTCCTCGGAATTTTGGTTGTATTCTTCGTCGGAATGATGATCTTCTCTTCGAGAAGCCAAAAGAAACGCCAGAAAAAAGTTCAGGACATGATCGACGCTCTTAAGGTCGGCGACAAAGTAAAGACAATCGGCGGATTCATCGGAACTATCGTAGAAGTTTGCGAAGACAACGCTTTCGTAATCGAAACTGGTTCCAATACCAAAAAGTCTTATATGAAGATCGACAAGTCTGCAATATATGCTTCGTCCGACACTGCTTCCGCTAAAGCAGAAGATACGACAAAACCTGTTGACAAACAAGTTTATGACGAAGTCGTTACAGAAGAAGACAACGAGAATAACTAATTTTTGATAGAAATCAAGCCGCTTTATGCGGCTTTTTCTTTTCTCCTTATCTATTGCAATTTTGCTTGTCGTTAGAGAGAAAAAACTTAGGTACTTTAAAGTTCTTCTTTCTGCGCTTTTATTTTGTTTTTCATATCTGATTCTATGATTTATTGTTAAAGGTACATTTGAATTGAATCTATATGTAATATCAGAAAGATTTCTCTTTGCGTTTTCGGATTTTTGTTCGGAACGCTGAGGGTGAATATTTTAAAATGAAGAAAAAGATTTAACATATTTATCCGTATTGTCATTATTTGACTAAGCTACGATATTTTTTATAAATATATTTGGAAAATTCATAGGTTTTATGATAATATATATTCGAATAAAAAAGAAGACGGATATATATGAATTTAGAATTTGTCAATACGAGTATTTTGTCTGATGAAGATGAGGCTTTGGCTTTGTCTTTTTCGGATTACTTCGGAATAAGAAAAGAAATCGCTTCGATTATTATTTCGAAAGGAATAAGAACTATTCCCGAAGTCGATGCGTTTTTGTATCCCGAAAAGCTTCCGTTTAATTCGCCGTATATGCTATCCGATATGGATAAGCTTATCGATAGAGTAAAAACGGCTTCCGATAACGGCGAAAAAATCGTCGTATACGGAGATTACGACGCCGACGGAATATGTGCGTCCTACATACTTTTCCTCGCCATAAAGGCATATAACAGCGGCGCAGACGTATCGGTTTTCATTCCCGATAGAAAGTTTGGGTATGGAATCGGAGAAGAAACGATTGAAATTCTTGCTGAAGAATATCAGCCCGATCTTGTCGTTACGTGCGACTTGGGAATATCTTGCAAAGAAGAGATAAGAACATTGATTGAGGATGCGGGAATCGACGTTGTCGTTTCTGACCACCATGAGCTTCCCGACGAGCTTCCCGATTGTCCTTGCGTTAACCCCAAAAAAGATTTGGGCAAATATCCTTGCATAGACCTTTGCGGAGCGGGAGTTGCTTATAAAATAGCACAGGCACTTGTTCCCGATAATGCCGATGATTTTATCGAATTTGCGGCTATCGCAACTATTGCCGACAGCGTTCCGCTTCTTTCGGAAAACAGACTTATCGTTAAAAAAGGCTTGAAGAAAATGAACGAGAATCCGTCCGTTTCCGTAAAAGCTTTGATAGACGGAGCAAAAATTAAGGGAGAAATAACTTCCTCGACGGTCGCTTTCGTTTTGGCGCCGAGAATAAACGCGAGCGGAAGAATGGGTGAGGCTGCAAGAAGCTTTATGCTTTTTTGTCAAGACGATTATGATTTGGCTCTTCAGATAGTTGACGAAATAAGCCAAGATAATTATAAGCGTCAAAAGCTTTGTCAAGAAATATACGAAAGCGCATATTCTCAATATAATCGTGAGTCAGATACATTCGGCGTCGTGATAGCTAACGAAAATTGGCATTCTGGATTGCTTGGTATAGTAGCGTCGAAAATTGCCGAGGAATTTCATAAGCCGTCAATTCTGTTTACGGAAGTAGACGGAAACTATAGAGGAAGCGGACGAAGTGTAGACGGAATAAACTTATTTGAAGCGCTTTCTTCAATGAGCGAGTTGTTTATAACTTTCGGCGGACATTCTCAGGCGTGCGGTCTTACAATCAAAAAAGAAAACTTAGAGACTTTCAAAGAGCGTTTCAACGAATATTTGAAAAATCATACCGAGATATCGCATTATTTGCCTAAGATATATTACGACATCGATTGTAATCGTGTTGATGTCAACTTGGCATTTTTGAATTCGTTGAAACTGTTGGAGCCTTTCGGAGTTGGGAATCCCAAACTGTGTTTTTATAAAAAGGTCAATTCTTTGATGGTTTATCCGTCTTCCAATCCGAATCACTTGATAGGCGACGGAGAAGATAAATTCTTAACGTGTTTTAATTTCGGTAAATATTTAGACGTTTTGCGAAACGGCACGGAAAAGAAGCTGATTTTAGATTATCATATAGACGAATATAACGGCAAAAGCTATGCAAAAGCCAACTTAAAAAGCTTTTATACCGTCGGTACGAGTAAGCTTTTCGGAGAAAATATGCTTTACGACTATTTATATTCGGTCGATACGGAATATTACAGAGAAATATCCGAAGAAAATCTCATAGAAAAGATTGACAAAAATCCTTTCGGAACGCTGATAGTCGCAAATACTTGCGAGGGCGTTGAAAGAATAAGAGAATTACTTAAAGGCAAAACCTATCTTGAAGAGCACAACACTTTGATAGTAAAAAGCAATATAAACAGGCTTTTGATTTCTTCCAATTCGACTATCAATTTCGAGAAATTCAAAACAATCGTTTTTGTCGAAAGGTTTTCTAATATTCCTTACGATATGCTTCCAGAAAAGGCTGAGTATTTTACGCTTTCCGACGAAGCATGCTTTAAAGGAATCGATCTTAAGAAAGACCGCGATAGATTCGTAAAGTGCTATATGGCTATCAAAGCGCTCGATAAGTGCAACGTAGTTTCATTTATGTCGCTGTATTCACCGCTTTTATCGTTAGGGCTGTCAAAGCTCGAAGTCGTTTTGGCGTATAGCGTTTTCAAGGAACTTGGACTTATCGAAAACAAAAACGGCAAGCTTTCTATCGTTCAAAACAAAAAAGTAGATCTAAATCAATCGCAAATATATAATTTGTTAAAATTATGAATGACTGTATCACTGAATTAAAAAACAAAATATCTTCGACATATTCGAAAGAAACCGCAGATAAGATATATGCGGCGTTAGACGTTGCGGTTAAGGCTCATGACGGTCAAAAAAGAAGCTCGGGGGAAGATTATATAATTCATCCCGTTCACGTTGCCGAAATATTGGTCGATTACGGACTTGATTACGAAACGATTTCCGCCGCCCTTTTGCATGACGTTATCGAAGATACCGACGTAACGGAAGAGGAAATAAGAAAACAGTTCGGAAACGAGATAACCGAGCTTGTAAACGGCGTTACGAAGCTAAACCGAATCAATTTCACGTCGAAAGAAGAAGAGCAAGCGGAGAATTTCAGAAAAATGTTCTTTGCTATGGCAAAAGACATAAGAGTACTTTTGATTAAGCTTGCAGATCGACTTCATAATATGCGTTCGCTCAACTTTTTGTCTCGAGAAAGACAGCTTGCAATGGCAAAAGAAACGGTTGAGATATATGCTAAGCTTGCGGGACGTCTCGGTATTTCTAAGATAAAGAGCGAGCTTGAAGACTTGTGCTTAAAATATCTCGAGCCTGAAAAGTATTATACTTTGGTTGAATTGATAAACGCTAACTTAGACGAACGCAACAAGCTCGTTACAAAGGTTGTTAAAGAAATACAGGAGCTTTTGGTCGAATCGGGTATAAAAGGCGAGGTTTTTGGAAGACCTAAGCACTTATATTCGATTTACAAGAAAATGAAGGAAAAGCACCTTGCTTTCGAAGAGATATATGACCTTATCGCAGTGAGAGTAATCGTAAATTCCATCGACGAGTGCTATGAGGTTCTCGGCAAAATTCATAACCGTTGGAAGCCTATTCCTGGACGTATAAAGGATTATATCGCAACTCCTAAGCCGAATATGTATCAGTCTCTTCATACGACGGTGGTTACAAACTACGGTCAGCCGTTCGAGATTCAGATAAGAACATACGAGATGCATAGAACAGCCGAATACGGTATCGCGGCACATTGGAAGTATAAAGAAAAACGTACCGATAATTCCGACCTTGACACAAGGCTTTCTTGGATACGAGAGCTTATGGAAGACGAAGGGGATTTGAAAGATTCTGTTGAGTTTTTGAAGTCTATAAAGGGCGATTTGTATGCGTTGGAAACGTTGGTATTCACTCCGAAAGGCGACGTAATATCGTTACCGTCTGGGTCTACGCCGATAGATTTTGCCTATAAGATTCACTCGGGAGTCGGCAACAAGATGACTGGGGCTATCGTCAACTCGAAAATGGTTCCGATTTCATACGAGCTAAAAACCGGTGACGTTGTCGAAGTTATAACCAACCCCAACTCAAAAGGTCCTTCTTGGGACTGGCTGAAAATATGTAAATCAAACAGTACGAAAGGTAAAATCAGGCAGTTCTTCAAGCATGAAATGAAGGACGAAAACATCAAACGCGGCAAAGCCATGCTCGACCTTGAAGCGAAAAGAAGAGGATTCTCACTTTCCGATCTTATGACGGAAGAGGGTCTCAATATCGTGTTTGAAAAATTGTCTTTCCAAAGTACTGACGAAATGTTTGCTGCCGTTGGTTACGGTGCAGTCAAGGTTAATCAGGTAATCTTGAAGCTTACCGACCATTACCTAAAGACAATCGAGAGGCAAAAGCCGCAAGAGTTTACTTCCGTTGCTCCGAGAACGAGTTCTTCGAACGAATCGGGAGTAATAGTTAAAGGTAGCACTGATTTATTGGTAAAGCTTGCAAAATGCTGTTCTCCGGTTCCCGGGGACGAAATCATCGGATTTATTTCCCGCGGAAGAGGAATTACTATCCACCGTGCGGATTGTCCGAATGTCAAGGGAATGGAGCCTGAACGTCTTATCGAAGCCGATTGGAACGATCATATCGCCAACTTAAAGCCATTTGACGTAACGCTGCAAATCGTATCGGCAGATATAGTAGGACTTCTTGCTTTGATAACGGCTGAAATATCGGCGATGAAAATTCCCGTAGTCAATCTTTCTGCAAGAACCGATAAAAATAAAGGCGCGATAATTACTCTAACCGTACAGATAACGAAACTATCTGCTCTTGAGGCGTTAAAGAGCAAAATCGAGAGTATTAACGGCGTTAAAGAAGTATTCAGAACAACTAACTAAGAAGCTATGATAAACGTATATAAACTCGAAACAGGGCTTTTGGGAGCTAATACTTATATATTGGCTAAGCAAGACAGCCGAGAATGCGTGATAGTCGATGCGGGCGGAGATTATAGAAAGATTAAAAATCTTCTTAACGAACTTAATCTTAGCCCGAAAGCAGTGTTACTAACTCACGGTCATTTCGACCATATCGGCGCATGCAAAAGCTTCCAAGAAGACGGAGTAAAAATATATATAAACTACGCCGACGACGGTTTTACCAAATGTCCGAGACTTGACGGTTTCCCCGACGTATCAAAATATACTAAGCCATTTTCGGCAGATGTCTATGTAAACGACGGAGATTTACTTGAAATTGCCGATTTGAGAATAAAAGTTATTTCTACGCCCGGGCACTCTAAAGGAAGTGTATGCTATCTTATTGACGGGATGTTATTTTCCGGCGATACGCTCTTTCATATGTCGATAGGAAGAACCGATTTTGAGGGCGGAGATTACGACGAGCTGATTGAATCCGTGAAAAACAAGCTTTTTGTTTTGGAAAACGTAAAAATATATCCCGGGCACGGCGAAATGTCTGATATAGATTTGGAGAAAAACTGCAATCCATACTTTTTGAAATGATTAAAACCAATTATCCTAAAATCGAAAACGATTTGAACGACGTAATAAGATCTTTTGTGAATCTTCCCGAAAACGTCGAAATCGAGCATATTTTTTTTGAAAATGACGGCGAATTTATAAATACCGTTATAATCGACGGAAATGTATTTAATTCGTCGGTTAAAGCAGATAAAGATTTCGACGAATTGAAAAGAACGAGAATAATCAAAAGATACGCCAAAATCCTTTTATACGAGTCTTTGCAAAAGATATATCCAGAATTTCACCCGTGGGGAAGTTTGACGGGAATAAGACCCGTAAAGCTTTTTAGGTCGCTCACCGAAAAAGAAAACGTTGACGCTGAAATGTTTTTTTCTGATATTTACAAAGTATCTCTCGAAAAAACAAAGCTCGTCAAGCAAATATACGATATACAAAAACCTTTATACGAAAGAGGCGATAGGGGAATCGATTTATATATCGGCATTCCGTTTTGTTTGTCAAGGTGTTATTATTGTTCTTTTATATCGCAAGATCTTCATCATACGCCTGAAGAGATGGTCGATAGATACGTCGATTCGCTGATAAACGATATATTATGCGCAAAACAGATTATTATTGCGAATAATTATAAGCTTCGCTCGGTATATATGGGCGGCGGCACTCCTACATCATTAAACGAACGACAGCTTGCAAAAGTGCTTTCTGTTTGCGATTTTGAAGTTAATGAGTTTACTATCGAAGCAGGTCGTCCCGACACGATAACGAAAGGAAAGCTAGACGAAATAGCAAAAGTGGCAAACAGAATAAGCATAAATCCGCAAACTTCGCACGATAAGACGTTGGAGCTTATCGGGAGAAAACATACTTTCAAGGATTTTCTTGACTGCTACGAAATGGCGAAAAAATATAACTTTTCGATAAATTGCGATCTTATCGCGGGACTTTCTGGGGAAACCGCTAAAGATTTTGTAGAATCTGTTGAAAAGATTATATCTTTATCTCCCGACAACATAACCTTGCATACTCTTGCACTGAAAGCGGGAAGTAAGCTTAAAGAATCTACAAACAAGAACATAAACGACGAAATCACCGATATGGTTGACGGCGGATATAAGTTGTTGTTTGAATCCGGATATAAGCCGTATTATTTATATAGACAAAAATATATGGCGGGCAATCTTGAAAATACAGGATTTTTCAAAGATACTCCGTGTATTTATAACATCGATATTATGGAAGAGAATACTTCCAATATCGCTTGCGGTGCAAACGCCGTTTCAAAGCGTTTTTATTTCAAAGATAACAGAATCGAAAGATTCGCTTATCCCAAAGACGTAAAAACGTATATAGAAAAACTCGACGACAATATAAATAAACGAGAAAAATTATTTATTAACCCTTAAAATCGTTAGACAAACTCTTTTTTTTATGGTATTATTATCAAGGTTACCGTTGCTTTGGATTATCGAATCTCCAACGTAATGCAAAGTTTTCGGCGAATTTCAATTTTTGGAGGATAAAACAATGGAGAAAGAAAAAAAGACAAGCATTATCAACGAGTATGGCAGAAGCGAAGGAGATACAGGTTCTCCCGAAGTTCAGATCGCTCTTTTGACAGAACGTATCAATCACTTGACAGAGCATCTTAAGGCTAACCCCAACGACAACCATTCGAGACGTGGTCTTTTCAAAATGGTAGGTCGTCGTCGTAACCTTTTGAACTACCTTAAGTCTAAAGATATCAATAAGTACAGAGAGATCATTGCAAGACTCAACATCAGAAAGTAACTTGAAAGTTATAAAAGCGGAATAATTTATTTTCCGCTTTTTCGTTTAATTACGGTATCAATAATTAGGAGAACATAGATGACAGAAAATTATCGCGAATTCAGAACTACCTATGCCGGTAGAGAATTGGTTGTCGAAGTAGGCAAGTATTGCGGACAATCAAACGGTTCTTGCGTTGTAAGATGCGGTGAGACGGCTGTTCTTGTCAACGTAAACATGTCTGAATCGCCGAGAGAGGGAATGGACTTCTTCCCGTTATCGGTTGATTTTGAAGAAAAAATGTATTCGGTAGGTAAAATCCCCGGCTCTTTCAAACGCCGCGAATCCAGACCTTCCGATAAAGCGATCCTTACGAGCCGTCTTATCGATAGACCCATAAGGCCGCTTTTCCCCAAGGGACTTTATAACGACGTAGTTGTTATTGCAACCGCTATGTCCGTAGATCCCGATATTCCGCCAGAGGTATACGGCATGCTCGGATCCTCGATCGCACTTTCTATTTCGGATATTCCTTGGCAAGGTCCTACGGGGTCCGTAGTAGTAGGTATGGTTGACGGAGAGTATGTTTTGAACCCCGATTCCAAACAGAGAGAAAAATCTGTTTTGACGCTTAATTTGGCAGGAACCAAAGATGCTATCATGATGGTTGAGGCTGGCTCGAAAGAAATTTCCGACGACGAAATGATCAAAGCTATTCTTTTCGGTCACGAAGAAATCAAAAAAATCTGCACCTTCATCGAAGAAATTCAGAAAGAAGTAGGTAAGCCCAAACGTCAGATGGAGCTTTACCACGTTCCCGAAGAGATTAACGCGGCAGTCCGCGAATATGCAGATGAAAAGCTCGATTACGTTCTCGAAGCATATGTAAGAAGCGAACGTCAGCAGCGTGAAAAAGAAATGGATGAAGATGTATTCAACCATTTCGCAGAGATTTTCCCCGACAAGAAACGTGAGATCGGAGACGTACTTTATCAGATGCAGAAGGAAAAAGTACGTAAGAAGATTCTTGAAAAAGGAATCAGACCCGACGGCAGAGGCGTTAAGGAAATCAGACCTATTTGGTGTGAAGTCGGCGTCATGCCTAGAGTTCACGGAACGGGCGTTTTCACAAGAGGCGAAACTCAGGCTTTGACAACTTGCACGCTCGGAACTATCGGCGATATGCAAAAGCTCGAAGGTCTCGATGAAGAAGAGTCGAAGAGATATATGCATCACTATAACTTCCCGTCGTATTCGACCGGTGAAGCAAAAGCTCCGAGATCTCCCGGAAGAAGAGAAATCGGTCACGGCGCACTTGCAGAAAGAGCGCTTGAGCCCGTACTTCCCACGGAAGAGGAATTCCCTTATGCGATAAGAACTGTTTCCGAAATTCTGTCTTCCAACGGTTCGACGTCTCAGGCTTCCGTTTGCGGTTCAACCCTTGCACTTATGGATGCAGGCGTTCCTATCAAACGTCCCGTTGCAGGCGTTGCTATGGGTCTTATTAAAGACGAGGAAAGCGGAAAGGTAGAAATCCTTACAGATATTCAAGGTCTTGAAGACTTCCTCGGAGATATGGACTTCAAGGTAGCGGGAACTACGAAAGGTATCACTGCTATCCAGATGGATATTAAGGTAAAAGGCATCACCGAAGAAGTATTCACAAGAGCAATCAAGCAAGCAAACGAAGGAAGAAACTTCATTCTCAACAAAATGCTCGCAGTTCTTCCCGAACCGAGAGCCGAGCTTTCTAAATACGCTCCAAAGATTATATCCTTCCAGATCAATCCTGATAAGATCAGAGACGTTATCGGAAGCGGCGGAAAGACAATCAATAAGATTATCGACGAAACAGGCGTTAAGATCGATATCGACGATTCCGGTAAAGTATTTATCGCAACTCCCGATTCCGCAGCGGCTGACAGGGCTAAGGCAATTATCATGTCTATCGCTCACGATCCCGAGGTAGGAGATATCTTCGCCGGAAAAGTAGCAAGAATCATCTCTATCGGTGCATTCGTTGAAATCGCTCCCGGAAAAGACGGAATGATTCACATCAGCAAACTTTCCGATAAGAGAGTTAACAAGGTTGAAGACGTTGTAAACATCGGAGATAACGTTAAAGTTGAAGTAATTAAGATCGGCGAAAAGGGAATAGACCTTAAGCTTCTCGAAAAACTCAACTAATAATACAAACAAATAAACTATTAGCCGTAAGTATTCGCATTTACTTGCGGCTTTTTTATTTGTAATACTTATGTTTTGTTTAAGTAATAACTATTGAAGTATTATGACTTGATTGCTTTTGTTTATAAGGAGGATAAACATATTTATTTCATTTGAGATATATTCGATAAAATAAAGTTAATTAAGAAAGCCTCAGACAAATGATATGCACACCAAAAGTTTGTCACTTTCGTGTCCAACATTTGGGTTCACATTACAAATTCTATATGAAGAATAAATTTGCGGAATTATTATTAACAACTTGAATAATATATAAATAAATACAATTTATGCATAAAACAAAACTTGTTTTTTGAATATTACGAATAAATATCGGAGGATTATTCTTGTCTTATAAAACCTTTTCAAATATTGTTTGTAATGTCTTGATATTTCTTGCGATTTGCTTTATAATAATTCTATGCTTTTATAGTGGTGTACGGTATGCTTTTATAGATAATTCCGTCTATCCGATATCAATAGGCAATACCTTTTCAAATAAGGTTTCCTTGATGTTTAACGTATACCAAGGATCGGAATATATCCCCGATATTCTCGATACGTTAAAAGCCTACGGATTTACCGCGACATTTTTTGTAGGCGGAAGCTGGGCTTTGGCAAACGAGAGTTTAATGAAAAGGATATTGTCAGAAGGACACGAAATAGGCAATCACGGCTTTACGCATAAAGATATGGCTAAATGCGATAAAGAAACAAATCTACGTGAAATCAAAAATTGCAACGACGTCGTTCTTGCGTTGACGGGATATGAAATAAAGCTATTCGCTCCGCCGTCTGGAAGTTATTCCGATATAACGCTATTATCTGCGTCTGAACTATCGATGAAAACTATTATGTGGACGCGAGATACAATCGATTGGCGAGATCACGACGAGAATGTTATTTATTCAAGAGCAGTCAAGAATATCTCGGGCGGAGATTTGATTCTCATGCACCCTACAAAAGATACCGCAAGTGCATTGCCGCGTATTTGCGAAGAAATTTTAAGAAGAAATCTTTCTGCCAAAACGGTTGGCGAAGTTATAGGAGAATAATGGAAAAGAGATTATTATTCAAAAACGGTTTAAGAGCTGTTTTGGTCCCGATTAACTGCATGTATTCCGTAGCAACGGGAATGATGATAAATGCTGGAAGCGTTTATGAAACGCCTGAAAACAACGGGATTTCGCATTTTATCGAGCATACGTTGTTTAAGGGTACTACAAAACGAAATTCTTTCGAAATATCCGACGCGATTGACTCAATAGGCGGTCAGATTAACGCATATACATCGAAAGAGTACACGTGTTATTACACAAAAACAACCCCCGAATATCTTGATACGTCGCTCGATCTTCTTTCGGACATGCTGTTAAATTCCGTTTTCGATAAGACGGAGCTTGACAAAGAGAGAGGCGTGGTTTTGGAAGAAATCGCTATGACGGAAGATACTCCCGACGATGTATGCTTGGAGCAGCTTTCGACGGCATATTTTGGAAATCATACACTCGGACAAACTATATTAGGCCCTAAAGAGAATATTGAAGAGCTTAATAAGAGCGATATAGAAAAGTATATGCGTCTTAATTATTCTCCTAATAATATCGTTATATCGATAGCGGGGCATTTCGATGCGGATAAGGCGGCGGAGTTAATCGAAAAGTATTTCGTTGACGGCAATACTAACGAACAGATTATTCTTGAAAATTTGCCTATTCCGACACCGAATAATAGTTTTTTATATAAAGACAAGGATATCGAGCAATGTCATATGGCTTTTGCTCAAAAGGCAATCCCGTCAGACGATCCGAAATCCTATCACTATATGATTCTCAGCAATATTTTCGGTGGAACAATGACGTCGAGGCTTTTCCGTTCGATCCGCGAGGAAAAAGGTCTTGCTTATACGGTCTTTTCGTATAATTCTGCTTACAGAAATTGCGGCACCAATATTGTTTATGCGGGCGTTAATCCGAAAAACGTACTAAAAACAGCCGAAGCTATTAAAAATGAATTCGATATTTTAAGAAAAGATAAAATAACAAAAGAAGAGTTTAGAAGAGGAAAGGCTCAAACGGTCGGCGCGTATTTGTTTTCGCAAGAAAACACCGTAAGCATAATGAACATATACGGGAAAGCAATGCTGTTTTCCGATAAACTATTCGATATGGAAAGCCGCATAAATCTTATGAAATCGATAACCTATGAAGAGGTTTGCGATATTATCGACGATTATTGTGATGTAAGTAATGTTTCGGCATCGCTTGTTGGCAAAAACAACGTCGATATTTTGAAAATAATTAAAGGAGAATAGAATATGGAAAATAATACTGACAAGCTCGAGCAAATATTTGCTATGCAGAAAATGCTTGACGATGACATAAAGGCAAAAAGAGGGTTAGAGGGTAAGTATTCCGACGAAGAATGGATTCAGAAAAAGGTTCTTGCTACGATTTCCGAGCTTTCCGAGCTTTTGGACGAGGTTAATTTCAAGTGGTGGAAAAACCCAAAAGACGTAGATCCTACCCTTGTTAAAGGCGAGCTTACGGATATACTTCACTTTTTCGTTTCCATGTGTTTGTCTGCCGGAATGACTGCCGACGAGCTATATTCATACTACGTCGATAAAAACAAAGAAAACTTTGATAGGCAACTCGGAAAGAGCAAGAAACAAGGGTACAATATATTGGACACAAATAAATAAATTAAGCTTGATATTTTCGATAAAATATTGTATAATATGCTAAACGAATCGATTTTAGTTAATCGATCACAATTTAAAGGTATTTAACGAGGAAGAAAATGAATAAACAATTCGAACAACAGGAAGAAGTAACTAAAAGCTCGGGGCTTAAAGAAGCTTTGGCTGTTTTAATGCTTATACTTTCCGCGATAGTATTTGTCGTTTTGATTACGGGTAATGCTATTTTGGGCGATTTCGGAACTGCATTTTCGAATGTTCTTTTAGGAATATTCGGATTTTCTTCATATGTATTTTCGGCGGCGTTTCTTGTTTCGAGCATAATGATGCTTTTCGTAAACAAGTCTAAAACCAGAAACGTATTGATATTTTCTCTTTCGCTTTTGATTTTTTCCGCAATGATCGCTCTTGAAGTTTGGACTTCGAACAGTATATTGATTAAAGCGCAAGGTTTTACTTTTTCCGAATTTATCGATCATACATATAATCTCAACGGCCTTGGATATAAAGGATCGTCTGCCGGCGGCGTTATAATGTCTGCGATAATCTATTTTCCCGTAAAGCTTTTGACCGTTGGAGGAGCTTACGCTCTTGCCGCGGTGATTTTCGTAGGCGGAGCTTTCGGCGTTGCTTCGGAAATAAGAAAAAACATGGTCGGAAAGAGCAATAAGTTTCCTAAAAATCGTAACAAACGTTCTGACAATCATTCAAGAAATATCGTAAACGAAACTTATCGCGCAAACAAGGTTAATCTAGGCGATAGGCTTTCGGACCTTCCTTATCAAAAAACGGTAATGACGGATTTCGGAGGAAATAATCTTTTCAATCAAAACGTCGGATATTATAATGGTCCTCAACAGAATTATGAAGAGGATTATTATCAGCAGCAAAAGCCCGATGCGAGAAGCATTTTATATCCCGATAGAAACGCGCAGGCAAACAACAACGTTCAGAATCTCGAAAACGATAAGTTAGGAATCAATCAAGGATATAACAGTTTTAGCAATTATAATAATTTCAACGCTCCAAGTAACGATTCTGAAAGCATTTTCGATAACAGTTCGAATCAAAATAACAACAGATTGTTTATTTTCAATCCTTCGAAAGATAATCAACTTAAAGAAAAGTCAAGAAAAGAGGTCAGAGAAGATAAGCAAAGAAAGGCTAAAGACCTTTTATATCCGTCTAAAGAAGAAAATGACGGCGGATTTGAGATTAACAGCTATAACCGTCCGAAAGATTTGTCGAGAAATCGCAACGAAGAAAAGCGTATTACAAACGAATCTCTTGACGACGTGTTCAATAAAAACTTCGGCAAAGCGGATAGATCTATATCTTCCGACGATTATTCCGAAAGACGTATCGATTTAATAAATAAACCGTCTAACGAAAATATATCCGATAATATCATCGGAAACGTTTCGGATGATTTCAGAACAAAACGACTCAGATCTTTTGAAGACGAACAGCCTATCGAGAGACGTCGCGACGATTATTACGATAATTCCTATAAAAACGAAGTGTCGTATAACAACGACGAAACGGAAGAGATTATACCCGAAGAAAAGGTCGAAAAAACGTCTAAAAAACCTGTCGATAACTCGGATGACGGATTCAGAATCATTAAGCCTAAGACTATGCCTAAGATATTTACTTTGGCAGACGTCCAAAAAGACGAGGATAAAAAACCTGAGGAATCCGTTAATGAAGCCAAAGACGAAAAAATCTCGATAACGACTCCCAAGGAAGGTCCTCACTATACAAGAGAAGACTACGAGAATAACACGAAAGAGTTTAAGGAACTTTTGTCTTCAGGCAAAATTCATGCCGCAGAAATCGATATTTCCGCAATACAGGATTACGATTACAACAAAACAATGCCGAAAGACCCTTCCAAAATAAAGATCTTGACATCTATAGATCAAGTCGGAGGAGTTAAAAAGAAAGAAGAGTTTAAGAATTCATTTGAGCTTATGGATATGCTTAAAGGCGTAAGCGATAGTTCAAATAAATCAGAAATAACTCCTATTCACAACAGCGATTCTAACGATCTTGACGGGATACTCGGCGACATCAATCTCGATAACGATTACGAAAGAAGCGACGCTAACGAAATAATGAGTGACGAGCGTTATTATCACGAAGATAATTATTCAAATGCCGACATTCACGAAGAACGCGAGCTTAAAGATTTTGTTTTGACAAATAAGAAAGAGGAATCGGATCTTACAAACGCATATAACGATCCCGAATCTCATTTGACGACAAGTAATGATTACTATCAGCTTAAAGAGCCGAAAGAAATTAAAACCACAACGGGGACAACCGCTTCGCAAATCCCTATAATTGCCAAAGCTGAACAGCCCAAAAACGTTTCTAACAATGAAAAACCATATGTTAGAGTTCCGTATAAGCATCCTCCAATCGAGTTTCTTGCGTCGTCAAGTCAAGTTTCCGACGATAATTCTGCTGAAATCGAAGAAAAATCCAGAAAACTCGAAAAGATATTGGCGAGTTTCGATATCGGCGCAAGAGTAGTCGATACAGTTGTCGGACCAGTTGTTACAAGATATGAGCTTGAAATAGAGGAAGGAACTTCAGTTAAGCGCGTTGAGCAGTATTCAAAAGACATAACGATGGGGCTTGAATCTCCCTCCGAAGTTATTATTCAAGCACCGATCCCGGGCAAAAACCGTTTCGGCGTTGAAGTGCCGAATAGAAAACGCACTAAGGTTATGATGAGGGATCTCGTCGAATCAGAGATATTCAAAAATCATAAATCGAGCGTGGTATTTGCTCTCGGAAAAGACGTTGCAGGCAAAATGATGTATTGCGACATCAAGAAAATGCCACATCTTTTGGTTGCTGGTTCAACGGGAACTGGTAAGAGCGTTTGCTTGAACACTATTTTAATAAGCATACTTTATCATTCTTCGCCTGAAGACGTAAGAATTATTTTGGTTGACCCCAAGCGTGTTGAGTTTAATATTTACGCAGGTCTTCCGCATCTTCTTATCAACGAGCTTATCAATGACTCTGCAAAGGCTATTTCGGCGCTTGATTGGGCAATAGCCGAAATGGAAAGACGTTTCACGCTTTTCCAGCAAGCTCGTGCAAGAGATCTCGATTCTTATAACGAAACGCTTGATTTGAACGTTCAGAAAAAGCTTCCTCGAATAGTTATTATTGTAGACGAGGTTGCCGATCTTATGAGCGATAACAAGAGAGAGCTCGAAGACAGAATTAAACGTCTTGCAGCGAAAGCAAGAGCCGCTGGAATTCATTTGGTTTTAGCTACGCAAAGACCGTCTGTCGACGTTATTACGGGAGTTATTAAAGCCAACTTGCCGTCTCGAATTGCATTGAAAGTAGCAAACGGCATCGACAGCAAAACGATTCTTGACGAAACGGGTGCTGAAAAACTTTTAGGATATGGCGATATGTTCTATAAGCCTCTTGATTTCCCGGATAAGGTCAGAGTTCAAGGCTGTCTTGTCGAAACGGACGAAGTCGTCAATATAGTCAATTATGTTATAGAGAATAACCCTGCAGACTTTGACGAAGATGCCGCTAAAGCAATAAATGCACCGAAAAATCAGCCTGAAGAAGATTTTGAAGATACCTCAAGCTCGCCGATAGATCCGAGACAAGACGAATACTTGAAAGATTTTGTCAGAATGGCTATCGAAAAGAAGCAAATATCGGTATCAATGGTTCAAAGGTCAAAATCTATCGGATATGCAAGAGCGGGAAGATATGTAGATTTAATGGAAAAGCTCGGATATATATCCTCGTTTAACGGTTCAAAACCCAGAGAAGTATATATAACTCCCGAACAATTTGAGAAAGACTTTGGAGAAGAATTTTAATGAAAGTAGGTTTGATTTCATTAGGTTGCGATAAAAACCGTTGCGATTCGGAGGTTATGCTGTCTTACCTTGTAAAAGGTGATTTCGAATTAACCAACGACGAAACGGAAGCTGACGTTATTATCGTGAATACTTGTGCGTTTATCGAAAGCGCAAGAGAGGAATCGATAAATACGATTTTGGAAATCGCACAACTTAAAAACAACGGGACGCTGAAAAAGCTTATTGTTACGGGGTGCTTGTCTCAAAAATACGTCAACGACATATTCGAAGATTTGCCCGAAGTAGATGCTTTTTTAGGAGTAAGAGATTATCCTTTGATTTGCGACGTAATACATAAGCTTTTCGAAGAGGATAAACGAATAAATGCCGTAAACACTTGCTATAGAGTTTCTTCTTATCAAAGATATTTGACTACACCGTTCAATTATGCATATTTAATGATTGCAGACGGATGCAATAACCATTGTACATATTGCACGATTCCTCAAATAAGAGGGAAATATACGTCTAAACCTATAGAACAGGTAATAGAAGAAGCGTCTATGCTTGCTGCAGAAGACGTTAAAGAGATTATTCTCGTTGCACAAGACGTAACGTCTTACGGAATTGACCTATACGGCGAACTATTGCTTCCTAAGCTTATAGATAAAATCTCCGCAATCGAAGGCGTCGAGCAAATTCGATTATTGTATTGTTATCCAGAAAAGGTTACAGACGAGCTTATTTCTACGATAAAAAACAATCCTCGAGTCGTAAAGTATATCGATATACCTTTGCAACATGCGTCGGATTCGGTTTTGAAGAGAATGGGAAGACTCGGCACGTATAACGAATACTTGACGCTTTTTAATAAACTCAAATCCGAAATTCCGGAGATTGCGATTAGATCTACCGTTATGGTAGGTTTTCCCGGAGAAACCGATGAAGACTTTGATAATTTGGTTAAGTTTATTCGTGAGGTTAAGCCCGTAAATTGCGGCGCTTTCATGTATTCCGACGAAGAAGACTCACCTTCTTTCAAACTAAAGAACAAAGTGCCCGAAAAAATCAAGAAAGCTCGTTATAAAAAACTTCTCGACGTATTAGCCGAGGTGTCTTATGAAGCAAAATCGGAATTGGTAGGAAAAACATTACCCGTTGTTTATGAGGATATCGATTACGATAACGGCAGATTTATCGGCAGAAGCTATATTTCGGCACCCGAAATCGACAGCTTGGTATATTTCACAAGCGATACGCCCGTAGAATTCGGCGAAACCGTTAACGTATATATCGATAGAATCGAAAACGACGATTTAGTAGGAGTCAGACAATGAATTTACCCAATAAACTTACAATACTAAGAATGATCCTCGTTCCTGTAATGGTGGTATTTTTCTACTTAGGAGACGTGTTACCGATATTTTATATACTTGCGACGGCAACATTTTTAATTGCAGCTATAACGGATTTTTTCGACGGTTATTTTGCAAGAAAGTATAATATGGTAACCGATTTCGGAAAGTTTATGGATCCTCTTGCAGACAAAGCCCTTGTTTTGGTTGCTTTGATACTTATCGTAGACAAAGGCATAACGAGTGAAAGAGTGATACTATCTTACATAGCTCCGATAACGCTTATTGTAATGCTTATCAGAGAACTTGTCGTGTCGGGACTTAGGCTTGTAGGAGCAAACAAAGGCGTTGTAATTGCGGCAGATAAGCTCGGTAAAATTAAGACCGTAACACAAGATATTTCACTTCCGATACTTCTAATTTCGTATTATTTTAACATCAGAGTAATTGCATTAATCGGACTTATTATCCTTTTAATCGCAGGTGTTGTTT
>CAZIPL010000023.1:0-23580 GCA_964541255.1 uncultured Clostridia bacterium
AATTCCGTGCGGACTTCATAAGAAAGAGGGTATTTCTTCGGTAGAGCTTGTTTTGACCAAGCTTCACGCCGGCGGAAAATTCGGCGGCGGCGGATATAAAATCTCAGGCGGACTTCACGGCGTAGGCTCGTCGGTAGTTAACGCACTTTCGGAGTGGATGAAAGTTGAGGTTGACCAAGACGGAAAGCACCACGTAATAAGCTTCCATAGAGGTATTGCCGACGGAAGACTTCAAATTACGGGAGATGCCGATAGAACCGGAACGACGGTTACTTTTATGCCCGACGGCGAGATATTCGAAACTCTCGATTTCAATTATGACCAGACGAAGATTCGTTTAAGAGAGCTTGCGTACTTAAACAGAGGTCTTACAATTTCCATCGAGGATAGGCGTGAGGGGAAGGAAAAGAAAGACGTATATTGTTACGAGGGCGGAATCAAGGAGTTTGTTAACGACTTAAACAAAACGAAAAACACCATTTTCCCCGAATGCTTTTATGCGGAAAGAACGTTTGGCGATAATATCGTCGAGATAGCGTTGCAATATAACGATTCTTATACCGAAAGCGTCTTTGCGTTTGCCAATAACATCAATACGCACGAGGGCGGAACGCACTTGGACGGATTCAAGAACACTCTTACGAGAGTTATGAATGCTTACGCAAAATCCAATAAGCTTTTGAAAGAGGACGATTCTTTGACCGGTGAAGATGTCAGAGAGGGATTGGTTGCGGTAATTTCCGTCAAGCTTCCCGAACCGCAGTTTGAGGGGCAGACAAAGACGAAACTCGGCAATTCCGAGATGAGAGCGCATGTGGGTAAAGCTCTTTCCGAGGGCATGACGACATATCTCGAGGAAAATCCTCTCGTTGCGAAAGAGCTTATATATAAATCCGTCAACGCGAAAAATGCGAGAGAAGCTGCGAGAAAGGCGAGAGAAGATACGAGAAGAAAGAACGTTCTCGAAAACACTACGCTTCCCGGAAAGCTTTCAGATTGCACGGAGAAAAACGCGGCGCATTGCGAGATATACCTTGTCGAGGGAGATTCCGCAGGCGGTACGGCTAAGCAGGGAAGAGACAGAAGATTCCAAGCAATACTTCCCTTGCGCGGAAAAATCCTCAACGTAGAAAAGGCAAGAGAGGCGAGAATTTTCGAAAACGCCGAAATAAGAAGCATGATAACGGCTTTCGGTTGCGGAATATCGGAAGAATGCGATCCCAAAAAGCTCCGTTATGACAGAATCATTTGTATGACCGATGCCGATGTAGACGGTGCGCATATCAGAATACTTCTTTTGACATTCTTCTTCCGCTTTATGAGACCGATTGTCGAGCAAGGACACGTTTATTGCGCTCAGCCGCCGCTTTATAAGGTTGAGAAGAACAAGACGGTCAAATACCTTTATTCCGACGAGGAGCTTAACGCATACCTTGACGAAGTCGGAAGAAAGGGTGCCGACATTCAAAGATATAAGGGCCTTGGAGAAATGAACGCAGAACAGCTTTGGGATACCACGATGGATCCTGCTCAAAGAACGCTTGTTCAGGTCAAGATGGAGGACGCCGTTCTTGCGGACGAAATGTTCACCGTTTTGATGGGCGAAAACGCAGATCTCCGTCGTCAATTCATTGCGGAGAACGCAACGCTCGTTTCCGCGGACGATCTTGACGTATAGGAAGGTGGATTATGGCAGATAAGAAAGAAAAGAACATAAATTACGAAGAGCTTCTCGGGAAAACGAAAATAAAAACCGTCAAGGTCGAAGACGAAATCCAGCGTTCCTTTATCGCGTACGCTATGGCGGTTAACGTATCGAGAGCTATCCCCGACGCGAGAGACGGACTTAAACCCGTACACAGACGTATTCTTTACGCAATGGCGAACAACCTCGGACTTTTCTCCGATAAGCCGTATAGAAAATCGGTAAAAATCGTCGGCGAAGTTTTGGGTAATTATCATCCTCACGGCGATACGGCGGTTTATGACGCGGTAGTTCGTATGGCGCAAGACTTCTCTATGCGCTATCCCCTCGTTGACGGACACGGAAACTTCGGTTCTGTAGACGGCGACGGCGCGGCGGCAATGAGATATACCGAGGCAAGACTTTCGAAGATTGCCTCCGAAATGCTTCGTGACATCGATAAAGAGACGGTTGATTTCTATCCCAACTTCGACGGAACGTGCATGCAGCCGAGAGTTTTGCCTGCAAGATTCCCCGCGCTTTTGGTTAACGGCGCAAGCGGAATTGCGGTAGGTATGGCGACGAACATCCCTCCTCACAATATGAGAGAGGTTATAGACGGCGTTATCGCACAGATACATAACCCCGACATAGACGTTGATGAGCTTATGAAAATAGTTATGGCTCCCGATTTCCCGACAGGCGGAATCCTTATGGGAAGAAACGGCATTCGTCAGGCGTATATGACAGGCCGCGGAAGCTATGTTTTGAGAGCGAAGACGGAGATAGAGGATTATAACGACGGCGCAAGACAAAGAGTTGTCGTATCGGAGCTTCCTTATCAAGTAAACAAGGCAAAGTTAATCGAACAGATTGCCGACCTTGTCAAGCAGAAACGAATCGAGGGTATTTCCGACGTTCGCGACGAATCGGATAAAGAAGGTCTCAGAATCGTTATCGAAATCAAGAAAGACGCAAACGCTCAAGTCGTACTTAACTTGCTTTTCAAGCATACGAACTTGCAGATAAGCGACGGAATAACCCTTTTGGCTCTTAAGAATAACGAGCCTAAGGTTCTTTCCCTTAAAGAGATAAACGAGTGCTACATCGAGCATCAGCAAGATGTTGTCACAAGACGAGTCAAATATGACCTTGCAAGAGCCGAGGAACGCGAGCATATCGTTCAAGGTCTTGTTATCGCACTTGCAAGCATCGACGAGGTTATCGAGGTTATCAAGAAGAGTAAAGACAGAAGCGACGCGATGAAGCAGCTTATGGAAAGATTTATCCTTTCCGAGAAGCAGGCTCAAGCGGTTCTCGACACAAGACTTGTTAGACTTACGTCCTTAGAGGTCGATACTTTGAGAAACGAACTCGAGGACCTCAAGAGAAGAATAGCGGAATATAAAGATATTCTTTCGAGCGTTGAAAAAATCGACGAGATAGTCATCAACGAGCTTATGGAAGTCAAAGCTAAATACGGCGACGAAAGACGCACGGAGATTTCCATAAACTACGGAGATATAAACGTCGGCGACCTTATTGCCGAAGACGACGTTGTCGTTTCAAGAACGCACCAAGGCTACGTAAAGCGTATTTCGACGGCTGAATATAAGGCTCAAAAACGTGGTGGCAAGGGCGTTTTGGCGCATAAGGCTAAGGACGAGGACTTTGTCGAGAGTATGTTCATAACATCGACGCATTCGGATCTTTTGTTCTTCACGGATAAAGGTAAGGTCTATTGCATAAAGGCATACGAGATTCCCGAAGCTAACCGTCAGGCAAGAGGTAGGGCGATGGTCAACCTCTTCCAGCTCGATCAAGGCGAAAAGGTCAATACGGTAATACCTCTTGAAAACTACGAAAGCGGTTACCTCATGATGGCGACCAAGTGCGGACTTATCAAAAAGACGGCTATTTCGGAGTTTGAAAGCATAAGAAAGAGCGGGAAGATCGCAATAGTCCTCGAAGAGGGCGACGAGCTTGTTTCGGTACTCAAGACAAGCGGCGAAGACGAGCTTTTGATTGCTTCGAGAGAGGGTAAGTGTTTGAGATTTGCCGAGCAGAACGTTCGACCGATAGGACGTGTCGCTAAGGGCGTCAAGAGTATGGATTTAAGCGACGAAGACAGAATCGTTGATTTATTGATAGTAAACGACGAAGCCAAGGTTCTTGCGATAACCGAAAACGGTTACGGAAAGAGAACGCCGCTTAAAGATTACAGATTGCAAAACCGCGGCGGCAAGGGCGTTAAGGCGGGAGTACTCAACGAAAAGACGGGTAAGCTCGTTGCGCTTAAGATTATCGGCGACGGACAAGAAGTTTTGATTATCTCCGTCGAAGGCACGATGATAAGAACGCGCGGCGATGAAATCTCCGTTATGTCGAGAGATACTATCGGCGTTCACATTATGGACGTTGCCGACGGCGATGCGGTTACTTCCGTCGCGATACTCGACCCCGAAGAGGAGGAAGTCGAAGAGAAAGACGAAATAGTTCTCGACGAGGGCGAAGTTGAATCGGAAGAGTCTTTGACGGAAGACAATCCCGAAGAGATTTAATAAAAAAATAGTAAAAGAGCGAGCTTATTGGCTCGCTCTTTTAATTGTTGCAAAAAAATAATATTTAGTAGCACTGTAAAAACAAGGAATAAGAGTTTCTTTTGTAGTATTCCCCGTATGCCGCTTTGAATTACAATTAAAGATATTCAACAAGATTTATTTTCGGAAGTATATACTTCTAAAGGCTCTTTTTCAAGCACCTTTTCTATGCTTTTTCTAAGGTCTTGCGATATGCCGTCGTCGTTTATTTCGATTTGCTTGACGGGTTGAATAAAGTCTTTCGCGTATACGTCGATAACAAAGATAAACTCTTTGAATCTCGCGTATGCTCTACGCTTTGTGAAAGTGAAGATAAACTCTACTAAATGTGTTATCGAAAGTCCCACCGTGAGAGCGATTATCGGCATAAAGAGAGCCATTTCTCTCGGGACATCGGTTTTTACCAACGAAAAGGCGAGGTTGATGCAAGTTGCAAAAGCGACGAGGATTTTCATAAAAGTAATAAAACCGCTTTCCAAAACGCCGTGGCTATACGCAAGGTCTGTCGTGATATAGTCGGATGGCTTGCCTATCTTAGTTGTATAATACTTTTCCCACTTGTTATATACGTCGCTCGGGAAAGAACGCATATAATAGTTGAGGCTCCCGAGTCTTTTCGCTTCGGAGGATCTTAGGTATCGCATAACCGATTTCGAAGCAAACAATATATCGGAATCGTATGATGCGAACTTATATGCGAATAGGCAAATAAAGGCTATTCCGTAAACGATCGCCGTAACAAGCAAAACGGTGTCGCTCGGGATTTTGGCTGCATAATATTTCAGCCAGGCGTAGTAATAATTGATTACGCTGTCAGACATAAAAAACTCCTTTTGAATGTAGATATATCGATTGTTCCCAAAATACGAAATTGTATTCAAATGAAGCGGTTGTTTTTTGAATATTTTTGAAAACAAAAAAGCCCGACCAAACAACTATAAAAAGTTGCGGTCGGAGCTTTGTTATGTATTTATTAGATTTTTATCAATTCGAAGTTTCTTAAATTCAGAAGATATTTTTCTTTGACGTTAAGTGCAAGCGCTTTTTCGACGGCGTAGGCATATGCCGAAAGTTGTCTTTCGTAGCGGCTTTTTAGGACGGTCGGGTTTGTTTCTGCGGTGTATTTATAATCTATCACGATTGCATCGTTGCCGTTTATAAGAAGAAGGTCTACGATACCTTGCAAAAGCACCTCTTTGTCTTGTTCGTAATCGGTAAAAAGCTTTGCGGGGACTTTCATCATAAAAGGCTTTTCGGTATATGCTTTCCCGAAACTCATAATCGGAAGATTAAGCACCTTTTCTACGCTTGAAAGGTCGAGCTTTTTCGACAATTCCTCGTCGATTTCTCCGTTTTCAACCATTTTTTCAAGTGCTTTTCCGATGATTTCTTTTGTAGCCAAAGGCTTTGAAAGATCGAGAAGCTTGTGATATGCCGTTCCAAGCGCGATTTTGTCGTCGTGATATAAATCGGGAAGCTTATACGAAACCTCTTCTTCGACGAAATAGTCGCGCTTTAAGTTGCTTGCGACGAATTTTGTCGGCAATTTAGTGTCTTTTTCGTATTTATATCTAAAATCTATCGCGTCCGAGATTGCCTTTTCGGATTTTGGAAGACTTACGTTTGAGTTTGGCAAGAACTTTGTCGGCAACGTCTTTTCCTTTTCGCCGTCTACTATATTGATTTTGGCAAAAGTATTCTTTTTCGCCAAAGCTTTGCTAATTATTTCAAGGTTAGTTGTGAAATCGCCGATTTTATCTTGATAAAGCTCTCTTATGCTTTGAGGCGCAACGTCCGTGTATTTGAATACTCCCGTCATAAAGAGCTTTGATTTGGCTCTTGTGAGAGCAACATATAATACTCTTAAGGCTTCTTCGCGTTCAATCCGCTTTTTCTTTGCAGTAATAGCTTCATACGGAAGAGTCTTCGCTCTCTTTCTTGTTTTGAGGTCATAATCTTTGATTGCAATTCCGAACGTATTGTCGAAAACCGCCGTACCGCTTTCGTTAGGCGATTGTTTCGCAAGGTTCGAAAGAAAAACGATAGGGAACTCCAATCCTTTCGATTTATGTATCGTCATGAACGTTACAGCGCCTTCTTTCGTCAAAGAATCGTCCGCTTTGACGTTGCCGCTCAAAACGTCGATTGCGCGGACTGTACCTGCGAGATTGCCGTCTTCGCAAACGGAGGATATCTTCGAGATAAAGTCGTTGACGACTGCCATTTTCTTTTCGCCGTTGAACTTAGAAAGGGTTGCGCATTCGAAGTCTGTTTCATAAATGGCTTTTTTAAGCGCATATATTCCGCCTCTTGCCAATGCGACGGAGCGATATTTGTCGATGGTCGAGAAAAAACCGTTGACTTTTTCGGCCAAATTCCCGACGTTTTTTGAATATAAAAGCGATTCGTGGAAGAATTTCACCTTTGGCGAGGTTTGTTTTATTTCCGAAAGCTCTTTGTCCGAGAAGGAGAAAAAGGGAGATTTCAAAACCGTCAAAAGAGGAATATCGTTTTTGTAGTTTTGCAATACCTTGATAAAGCTTGCCGCTTGAACGACCTCCGCATAATCGAAAAGCTTGACGCCCGACGCCGACGCGACGATAGGAATTCCCTCGCTCAAAATAGCTTTATATAGCGATGTTGATTTCACGGAAGAGATGTCTCTCGACAAAATGCAGATGTCGTCGTAACGAATTTCTCGATTTGCTTTCCCGTCGAAGAAAGGTTGTCCGACAAGCGATTTGATTTTCGAAGCGATGAATTTTCCTTCGATTTCACCCGTTTGAAGCTCTGTGTCGATGTTTTTGTCTTCTAAGACGGAATAAACGATAGGCTCTGCCTTTTCGCGCTCTTTTTTTATCGTGATAACGTCAAGCTCGACTTCGCCGAAATCGGGAGCTAAACTCTCGAAAAGAGAGGTGGAGGCATAGTCTATTCCTACCTCTTTTGTCATAATAAACGAGAAAAGCTCGTTGACAAATTTGAGAATCGTTCCGCCTGAACGGAAGTTGGTGTTGAGATAATGTACTTCGCCGGACGTTGTTTTGCCGTAGGTGTTTTCTTTTTCGGCGAAAATCGACATATCGCATTGACGGAAACCGTATATGCTTTGCTTTAAGTCTCCTACGACAAAAAGCTTGTTTCCGCTCGATATCGCTTGAATGAGAGCTTCCTGAACCTTGCTCGTGTCTTGATATTCGTCAACGAAAACGTACTTATATTTTTCGCGAATATCGTTAAGAACTTCGGGAAATTTCAGAAGCTTCAATGCAAAATGCTCGAGATCTGCAAAGTCCAAATAAGATAGTCTGTCCTTTTCGCGTCTATAACGTTTGGAAAACTCGCTGATTATGTCGCAAAAAGTGCCTATATCTTCGCTGATGCGTTTCAAAGAATCGGCATCTTTCGACATATTGATATAAGAATCGAATTTTTTAATTTCTTCGATAAATCTTTTGCGGTTGCTTGCATAGTATTCTTGGTTTACGGTTTTGTTTGCGGCGGGTGTCGAGGGTATTCTATTGTTCGAAAGTGTTTTAAGAAGTATTGCGACTTTGTTGTCGAAGCCGTCTGTCTTTTTCGCAACGTCTATAAGATCGAGGAAATTCGAGCAATCTTTTGAAAGCGCATCCAAACAATCTGCATTTAACCCCTGTTTGCAAGACACAAAAACATCCGAATATCTTGACAAAGTTTCGTCAAAATTACTTTCGAAAACAGAGAGGTATTCTTCGGCGGTTTTGAGCGTCTTTGAATGATTGATAAACTCTTCGGGATTTTCGAGGCTTTGAGAAAAATCGAATACTTTGATTATGTAATCGATAAGCCCGTCGTCCTTTCTTTTTGCGGCAAATATTTCGGAAAGGCGCAAAAAGCTTTCGTCGCCGTTTTCGTATAAATCGTTGATGAGATCTTCCATAATCTCGCGCTTAATAACGCTTGCTTTGACGTCGTCAAGCACTTTGAACTTCGGCGGCATGTCGGCAACGTAAAAATATCTTTTTATGAGGTCGCTGCAAAAAGAATGCAACGTCGAAATCGCCGCGGTAGGAAGCTTTTTTAATTGCGTTTTAAGGCTGGGCGTTGAGGAAAGATTGCTTTTAAGAGCTGTTCGAATTCTTCCTCGCATTTCTTCCGCGGAGGCCTTTGTGAACGTAACTATCAAAAAGTTGTCGAGATCTCCGCTTTTATTTGTCAAAATATCGATTATTCTTTCGACCATGACGAAAGTCTTGCCCGTTCCCGCAGAAGCAGAAACGAGTATTTTGTCGGAACTTGAAGAGATGATGTCGCTTTGTTTTTGAGTTAAGTTATAATTGCTCATCGCTTACCGCCTCCGTTATGGTTGATATCGAGACCTCGCCCGTTATTTTTCGCTCTCCGTCAAGAGATAAATCATATCCGCACATGCCCTTATAGTCGCAATACTTGCAAGCTTCTACGTATGGCTTTGCTCCGATGTTGCCGTTGCGTATTTCCGTCGTTGCTTTTTCGGCGAGCTTTTCGGAATACTTGATTACGTAATCAAACTCCGACGAAGTAAGAACGGAGCTGTTTTTGTTTATACTTCCGTTTTGAGTATACTTGACATTGACTGTGGCGGATGTGTTTAAGTTGGGTAAATCGCTGTCCATATGGTTAAGCACCGCTTTATCTGCGACGACATATCCTTTCATTTTGTACGGCGACGACGACGTATCGTCGGAAAAATCCGCGTGGACAGGGAAATACAGCGCACCTGCAGGAAGTAGCCCGAGCGATTTATAAAGCGCCGAAAGGTATATATACGGCTGGAATTTTTGTCCGTTATATACATCGTTGATTTTTTCGTGTATGGTTCCGGTTTTGTAATCGATAACTCTAGCGTATCCGTTATAAAAGTCCGCATAGTCTATAGAGCCTCTAAGCTTTTCGCCGTTTGGCAATGTAAGGGGAGAAAGATCGTAGGTTTTGTTTCCGACGTTTATTGTTTTGCCGTAGCCGAATCGGATTTCTTCACCAAGCTGCACAAACGAAGATTTTGCTCGTCTTTTGATTAGCTCATCGGATACGTCAAAAAACTCTCTGTCAAGCCTTGAAAGAGCGATAGAATAACGCGGAATTCTGTTCATCGTGGCATAAGGCTCTTCTTTTTTGAGGTTTTCCGTTATGTTTTTTGCGTATTCTTTCGCCTTTTCGTCGTCTAGTTTAGGAAGCTCTTTCATTAAGATTTCTAAAGCCTCATGTATATAATTCCCCGAATCCGTTGGCTTGATAACCGCTTCTTCACGCTCTTTTGCATATAGAGAATGTGAAACGAAGTTTTTGTAAGGACAGGAAAAATACGATTCGAGATCCGAAACGGAGAATATTTTTTTTGAATCGAATGCGTTTTCGACAATGCGTTCCGGCTTTTTCTCGATAGTTGAAAGTACGTTTTTCTCTCGGTTTTCAAAAACGTGCTTTGCCGCAACGAAAAGATTGCCGTGAGTTTTTTCGGAATAAGCTAAGCTTGCGGCTTTTTCGATAACCCTTTTCGACGGAAGCTGGTTTTCGATATAGCTTGAAAGCCCCTCGTCGGAGAATAAGTCGTAAATATCTTCGGGTTTTGGCTCTATCGGTTTTCCGTGATACGTGAAAATATCTTCAAACGAAGAAATGACTTCGGATTTGCCAAGCGCTTCCAAAGTGGAAGAAAAGTCCGAATAGGATAAGGCGAGTGATTCTTCGAAGTTCATAAGCGACAAGAAAACATTGAGCTTTTCTCTTTCGTTTACGATTTCGATTTTAGGTTCGAGGTTGACTCCTCCGAGCAAAAGTCCGTCTATGTCTTTGTCCGTCAAAAGTCCGACGTCGGCTTTTTGGAACGGGACGAGCTTGTTGTTTACCGAAACGGCAAACAGGTGCTTTTTCTTAAGTATTTTCGACGACGAAAAATCTCCGACGAAAACGCAGTCGGAATATAACGGTGCAAGCGACAGCTCTTTTGCGGAAAGTCCGTCGGAGAGTATTGCGATAAAATCGTCTAAAGCTATCGTCGTGTCGCCGATAAGACGAACCATTTCGTCCAATACTTCGTTGAATTTATCGCCGCATTGAAGCGTAAGCGCGGCAAACTCGGTTTCGCCCGCTTTTTCGAAAAGGTCAAAAGCTATTTCGTTTTTGTCGATTATTTCAGATAAAAGCTTTTTGACGCATAATGCGTAAGATTTAATGTCCGCCAACTGCTTTGTTTTTGGAATAAGCGAGAATATTTGCGAGCGTATACCTTCGTTAAGCTCGTCTTCGAGAGGTTTTTTTATCGTCGAGCGCTTGATTCCCTTTTTGAGAAGATAGTTTTCGAAGTTTTGCTTATCTTCGCTCGTGCCCTCGATATACGGAGAATAAAGAATTGTCAAAAGGCTTTCCGACGAAGAGCTTTTTCGTAAGTATTCGTCCTTTGACAGATTGAGCAAGCTTATGACCGTTTTTGAAAGTATATGGTCGATAAGCTTGATTTTGGAATCGAAAAACGCGGGGATGTTATAATCCTCAAAGGTTTTGCGAATAAGCTCCCCGTTCGTTTCGACAGACGAGCAAAGAACGGCAAAGTCCGAAAACTTAGCTCCGCGTTTTATTTTTTTGAGTATATCGACAGAGACCTTTTCGAGTTCTTTCGTAAAGTTTGTGCATTTTCTTAGAGTGATTTTATCTGTCTCGACGGTTTTTATCTGCTCTTTCGGGATAAAGGAGAATAAGTATTTGTTAATCGCTTCGTGTTCTTCGTCGAGATTTTCGTTTAAGAATATATTTTCATACTCGGCATTGACTGCGTTTGCCGCGTCGATAAGCCGTTTCGAAACCGTTTTGTCGTAGATTTCGTTCTCGCCGTCCAAGATATAAACGACGCATTCTTTAGCATTAGCAAAAAGCTTGCCCAAAACTTTGTAAAACTGAGTTGTGAAAGAGGTGAATCCTATAATTATTATTCGAGAATTTTTGATTAAATCCGCTCCGTCGATAAGGTCTGCAAGAAGGGCTATTTTATCTTGCGCGTCGAGCGTGTTTTCTGTTTTGAAAGACTCGTATTTTTCGTAGATAAGCCCTATATCGTGAGCTTTGTTTGTAAGCGATATGGAGGAAGATTTCGTGTTTTTAAGGTCGTTAAAGCTTATCATCGAGCTTTTGAGCTGCGCGATGATTTCGAAAAGCGATTCCGACAGAGTCGAGTATCTCGCCGCCAAGTGCTTATAGCATTTAAGCTCGTCGGCGATATCGAGAAGTATGCGTGAAATTGCCATAACGCCGCCCGTTTTCGAAAGCGTCGCGGTTTGGGATTTCTTTGCGGCAAGAGTGTTTGTCAGCCTTGAAAAGGAATACACGTTGAACGAAAAGGAGCTTTTCCCGGGGATTGAATCGAGCAGCTCGTTTTCTAAAGACATGGTAAATCTGTCTTCAGCTAAGATTAGGTCGAAGTCGTCAAGACTGCGGTTACCGCTTATCAGGGTTTTCAAATGGTCGATTTGACCCTGTGTTGTTTTTCCGTAAATAAACTTTATCATAATTTCTTGAAAGTATTATAGCAAAAAAAGTTGTGCATTTTCAAGGTATTTGATACAATATATGATACACAACGATAATTTTGGAGCTAAGATGAAAAAAGTATTAAGCATAATAGTCGCAATAGTTCTTCTCTTGTCTTTATCGGCTTGCTCGAATAAGACCGTGGTTACCTATTCCGAGATATGGGGAATGACTAACGTAAACGAAACAAGCACCTATTCCGTCAAAGTGTCTAAAGGCGAGGACGAAGACGTAACAGCCCCGAGACTTAACGGAGAGGGAGCATATATAACCAACATCAGCGGCGACAACGATAGCGGATATACCGTTACGACGGATTTTAGTTTTGTCGGATATTATGAATTTTCCGACGGAACGAAAAAGGACGTCAACGATAAAATAACGACGAAAGTTCTTTTCAAAAACGCGGGCAATTCTTTCGCTCCGATTTCTTCCGAAAGAGTTTATAACGGAACGACGATTGAGTATGACAGCGAAACGGACAGCTACTCTGTTATGCCACTTAACTTTACTTCGACGGTAACATACGGCGAAAAGAAAATCGAAGCGGTAAACACGGGAAGCGAATTGATTGCGTCGAACGTTACTTTCAAAACCCCCAAGGGAGTATATTTTGACAACGAAGAACTTATCTATGCTCTTCGCGGAATGGTAAACGACACCGTATACGACAACGGATACAGCACGTCCGTAAGCGTCGTTTCGGCACTTTCGTCGGAAGTAATGACTTTCTCCGTTCAGTCTCAAAAAGGCTCGTCTGAAGAAATCAAAGTCAACCTTGACGGAGAAGAAAAGACCTTCGATTGCAGCCGTTTCTATTTGTATAAAACATCGGGCGAAACGGGCGCGACGATAAATTATTACTTTGCGAGAGAAGACATCGGCGAAGTAAACGTCGGCGAAGGCAAGAGAGACGTAAACAGATCTCGTTTGATAAGAATGGTGCAGAATATCGCATATTCTCAGGATAGCTTGGTATATGACCTCGTATCCTATGACTATAATTAAAAGGAAGTAAAAGAAAATGCTTGACATTAAGTATCTAGTTGAAAACCTTGACCATTGCAAAGAGGTTCTTTCGCACAGAAACGGACATTTCGACGTAGACAAAGCCGTAGCGTTATATAACAAGCGCAAAGCGGACGTTGCCGAAATCGAAGAGCTCAAAGCAAAGCGCAATGCGGAAACGGCTAAGATTGCGCAGAAAAAACGCAACGGCGAAAACGCGGATGCTGAGATAGCCGAAATGAAGCTTCTCGGCGATAAGATAAAAGAGCTTGACGAAGAGTTCAACAAACTCGAGCTCGAGCTCAGAAACGAAATGCTTTCTATCCCCAACGTAACGCACGTTTCCGTTCCTTACGGTAACGACGACAGCGAAAACGTCGAGATAAGAAGAGTCGGAACTCCGAAAGAGTTCGGATTCACCCCCAAGGCACATTGGGATATCGGAACGGAAAAGGGAATACTCGATTTCGAAACGGGCGCAAAGGTTTCGGGTGCGAGATTTACGTTCTATAAGGGTATGGGCGCAAGACTTGAAAGAGCCGTCATGAACTATATGATGGACACCCACGCAAAGAACGGTTGGCTTGAAATTCTTCCTCCTTATTTGGTAAATCGCGACAGCATGATAGGAACGGGACAGCTTCCTAAATTCGAAGAAGATATGTTCGCTCTTCGCGACGGAACGTATTATCTCATTCCGACGGCTGAGGTTCCCGTAACCAATATGGAAAGAGGGAACATTCTCGACGAAGCGACCCTTCCTCAGAAGTTTACCGCATATTCCGCATGCTTCAGAGCGGAAGCAGGCTCTGCGGGAAGAGATACGAGAGGCGTTATTCGTCAGCACCAGTTCAATAAGGTCGAGCTTGTTATGTACGCTCATCCCTCGAACTCTTACGAAATGCTCGAAAAGCTCACCAACGAAGCTGAAAGCATTCTTCAAGGTTTGGGACTTCCTTATAGAGTTATGGAACTTTGCTCGGGCGATTGCGGCTTCTCTTCGGCAAAGACCTATGACCTCGAAGTATGGATGCCTTCTTACGGCAGATACGTAGAGATTTCGTCTTGCTCGAACTTCGAAGACTTCCAAGCAAGAAGAGCGAATATCCGTTTCCGCGACAGCGAGACAAAGAAGCTCCGTTTCGTTCATACGTTGAACGGATCCGGACTTGCGGTCGGAAGAACAACCGCTGCGATTTTGGAAAACTTCCAGAACGAAGACGGAACGGTAACGATCCCCAACGCGCTTGTTCCTTATATGCTCGGCGTTGAGAAGATCTAAATAATATAACAACTAAATATTTGCGTATATCGCAAAGAGTACCCGAAAATGCTTATTCAGCGAGGAAAGGACGGTGTGAGCTTTCCGTAAGTGTAGCGGCGAAAGTGCGTGCGACGAGGAATTATCCGAAAGCGCAAAGAAAAACAAACGAGGCTTTTTAGAAATAAAAAGCGAAGTAAAGTGGAACAGAGTGTCGGCGCTCCTTTACATATTGGTAGAGGAACGCCGTTTTTTATGACAACGATAATTAAAGGAGAGGTTATGAAGCTATATAACACCTTATCGAGAAGCAAAGAAGATTTCAAAACGATTGACGGCTCGAATACGGTAAGAATGTATTCGTGCGGACCGACGGTATATAACTACGCTCACATCGGCAATATGAGAACGTATATTTTTATGGATACGCTCGTCAAAGCGTTGAGATTCGAGGGATATAAAGTCAAATCGGTTATGAACATAACCGACGTAGGACATTTGCAAAGCGATGCCGACGACGGTGAGGATAAAATGGAAAAAGCCGCAAAAGCACAGCAAAAATCTCCATACGAGATTGCCGCGCATTATACAAAGGTCTTTTTCGAAGATTTCAAAAAGCTCAATATCGACCGTCCGACCGTCGTTCCGAAAGCCACCGATCATATTGACGAAATGGAGGACGTCGTTAAAACGCTTGTAGAAAAGGGCTATGGCTATGAAATCGACGACGGAATTTATTTCGATATAGGAAAGCTCGGTACGAAATACGGTCAGCTTTCGAACATCGACTTGGAAGAGCAGATTGCGGGCGCGAGAGTTGAGGTAAACAACGGCAAACGTCATCCCGCCGATTTTGCGATTTGGAAAAAGGCAGAACCTACGCATATCATGCAGTGGGAATCCCCTTGGGGAATGGGATACCCCGGTTGGCATATCGAATGCACTGCGATGAGTAGAAAATATCTCGGCGATACGTTCGATATTCATACGGGCGGCGTTGACCATATTCCAATTCATCACGAAAACGAAATCGCGCAAAGCGAAGGCTTGACGGGAAAGAACCCGGCAAAATATTGGATGCACGGCGAGTTTATGCTCGTAAACGGCGGAAAGATGAGTAAGAGCCTCGGCAATACTTACACAATCTCCGACCTTGAAAAAATGGGCTATTCCGCTATGGTTTTCAGATATTTCTGCGAAAACGCGCATTATCGCAAAAAACTCAACTTCACCTTCGAGGGAATGGACGGGGCGAAAACGGCGTACAACAGACTTCTTTCCACGTTGCAATCGCATAAAGAAAGCTCGGAGCCTACTTCGGCAGACGTTCTTGACGGATATAGAAACAGATTCAAGGAGGCTATCGAAGACGACATCAACATTCCTTTATGCCTCGGAATTTTGAATACTATGGTCAAAGAGAAAAAGTCCGTAGATATCTATAACTTGGCTCAAGAGTTCGACAAGGTTCTCGGTCTTTCGCTTTCCGCTGCGCCCGAAAAGGAAAAGATAGAGCTTCCCGAAGAGATCAAAGCTATCGCCGAGGAAAGACTTCTTGCGAGAAAGAATAAAGATTTCGCAAAATCCGACGAATTGCGCGCAAAACTCGACTCGTTGGGTTATGCGATAAAGGACGTCCTCGGCGGATATGAAGTAACAAGGAAATAATAGAATAGTTTTTGCGTTCGTTTTTTATGATGACGCAAAAGCTTTGGAAGAAAACAAGTACTATGATTCGAGTTCGGAAATATTCCGAGCTCGATTTTTTATGAGCCGCTTTACGATAATAAAAAGTGCTTTCAGTATTTGCTTGCAAATCTATTGGGTTAACTTCAATTGTGAGACTATCAACGGGGGAGGTTTTGCTGCATAATATTCGCTTAGTTTGAATAATTATTAGATAAAAGTAATAAAATAATCGTATTTTTTCAAAAAAATACAAAAAACGCGTATAAAATCCTTGACTTTAGTATGCGAAAGTATTAAAGTATACGTAACTTAACCGAAGGAGAATCTTAATGTTTTCGACGTTTGGAATCATTATTATACTAATCGTGATTAGCATCTTAAATTTAAGAGGCTCTTTTGGGTATACGAAAAATTGATTTTCGATATTGAAGCTTACGGAGTCTCTTAAAAAAAGAGGCTCCTTTTTTTATCGGAAATGCTTTTTGAAAATGCAAAGTTTTTCGGCGCAAAAATCAGACTTCATTTTTAAGGAGATATATTATGAAAAAGTGTTTTGTTAAAGTAGTCGTGGCAGTGCTTTCACTTGCGGTAGTGCTTTCGATGTTTTCTGGATGCAACAACAAAAGCAGCGACGAGCTTGTTATCGGGCTTTCGGGACCGTTGACGGGCGGCGCGGCGGTATACGGAATCGCGGTTGAAAACTCCGTCAATATGGCTGTCGAAGAAATCAATGCGGCAGGCGGACTTAAAAACGGCGTAAAGCTCAAAGCAATCATGCTTGACGACAAGCACGATAAAGAGCAAGCCACCTCAAACTATGCCGCACTTTTGGATAGGGGAATGCAGGTTTCGCTTGGCTGTGTAACAACAGATCCGTGTCTTGAATTTGCAAACTATGCACAAGCAGATAATGTATTTTTCATTACTCCGTCAGCAACGAGCGATTCTTTAGCAAAATACGACAACGCATTTCAGATGTGCTTTAATGATGGAAGTCAGGGTACCGTTGCTGCTAAATATGTTAAAAGCTCTGTCCTTTCGCAAGGTGTAAAAATAGGTGTACTTTATTGTTCGGACAATTCTTATTCTAAGGGTATCTATGAGACTTTTGCTGCTGAATTTTCTGCAAGTGAGCTTGCTAATATGACAATTCAGTCGTATACGTCCGACAATCAGACAGATTTTAATTCTCAAGCACAATTGTTTGCGAAAGAGGGCTGTACGTTCATCTTTATGCCGACGTATAACGAAGCCGCGAAAAACTTCCTTACGGCGGCAAAAGGTGTTATCGATCCTAAAGCTGTGGTATACGGTTGCGACGGATTTGACGGAATCGACTCTTTGGTTGGTTTCGATATAGCTTCAGTTCCGCAGGAAATATCTTATCTTTCGCACTTTAACTCGACGTCAACCGAGGGACTTTCGGGAGAGTTTGTTAAGAAATATACCGAAAAATACGGCGTCGATACGTTGAGTCAGTTCGGTGCTTCGGCATACGATTGCGTATATGCTATCGTAGCGGCGCTTAACGAAGAAATAGACGCAGGCAAGACCGTTGACGGAACGGTTCCGCAAGGCGAGCTTTGCGAGATGCTCAAAGCAAGATTCACGAGCGGATTTAAGTTCACGGGCGTTACGGGCGAAAATATGACTTGGAATAAAGACGGTAGAGTTAACAAAGACGCCGTTAAGTATATAGTTAAAAACGCAGATTAACAAACAGCGCAAGTCCTTCCTTTTTAGGAAGGACTGTACGCGCGAAAAGGAAAGGAAAATATAAATGTTTGCATTCACTACGATACTGAACGGACTTTCGTTGGGCGGCGTATACGCGTTGATTGCGTTGGGCTACACCATGGTATACGGCATCGCCAAAATGTTGAATTTCGCTCACGGCGATATAATCATGGTTGGCGGATATTCCGTTTTCGTATTCTTCAATTTAACAAACAATCCGATTATAGCGGTGCTTTTTGCGATAGCTTTTTGCGTCGTTATCGGTGTTTTGACGGAGAGGCTTGCGTATAGACCGTTGCGCGGAGCATCTCCTCTTGCCGTTTTGATTACGGCGATAGGCGTAAGCTATCTTTTGCAAAGTCTTGCGCAAGTGGTTTTCGGAGCGGCTCCGAAAATGCTCGATAAGTTCGCCGATTTAGGGTATTTGACCATATTTGGAATGTCGGTGAGAGTTTCCACCGTCGTAACGCTTGTCGTTGCGGTCATAATCATGGTGGGACTGACTCTCTTCATAAATATGACTAAAGTCGGGAAAGCCATGCTTGCCGTTTCGGAAGATAAGTCTGCGGCACAGCTTATGGGAATAAACTCCAACGCCATAATAACGATAACTTTCGTGATAGGATCTGCTTTAGCTGCCGTTGCGGGAGCGTTCTATATACTTTTGACCCCGACGATAACGCCTACTATGGGCTCTATGCCGGGAATCAAGGCGTTCACGGCTGCGGTAATCGGCGGAATCGGCTCGATTCCCGGAGCAATGCTCGGAGGACTTTTGCTAGGTTTAATCGAAACGTTTTGCAATTCCGTTCCGTGGCTTTCGAGCTATACGATAGCGATCGAATTCGGACTTTTAATAATAATACTATTGCTGCGTCCTACGGGCTTGCTCGGTAAAAAGAAGAGGGAGAAAGTATAGTATGGGAATGTTCGAAAATTTCAAAAAGCGTTTCAAATTGAAACACTATATTTCATATATAATCATCGCTCTTTTCACCGTCGTAGTATCGATATTGTCCCTTTGCGGAGGATTGAAGCTCTCATCGACGATACTTTTGGAGCAAATATCTTACGGCGTGATACTTGCGATTTCGCTTTCCCTCGTCGTAGGCTTTTTGGGCGAATTGTCTTTAGGTCATGCGGCGTTTATGAGTCTCGGAGCGTTTTTCGGCGGATATTTCCAGACCTATTTGGCTCCGTCTTTGACGGAAGCATCGCCGTTCTTGTCGATAGTTCTTGCAATGATAATAGGCGGCTTTATTGCGGCGATATTCGGACTTATTATTGGTCTTCCCGCATTGAGACTAAAAGGAGACTATCTTGCAATCGTTACGCTTGCATTCGGCGAAATAGTCAAGACTATCTTTATTAACTCCGAAATATTCCAGGGCGCGGTAGGACTTGCGACGTATCGTTACGACAAAAACACGCTTCTTATTATTGCTTACGTCGTCATTCTATTGACTTTGGCGGCTCTTAACAATCTTATTAAGAGTAAGCACGGCAGAAACATCATGGCGATACGCGACAGCGAAATAGCGGCGCGCGCTATGGGAGTCAACGTAACGTTTTATAAATTGTCCGTGTTTGTTATATCTGCGTTTTTCGCAGGGGTTGCGGGCGTTATTTATAGCAACGCGTCTTATACCGTCAAAGCGGCGACGTTTGACTATAACTATTCGATAAACATTCTCGTTATGGTAGTACTCGGCGGAATGGGCAATATGAACGGCTCGATAATTGCGGCTGTTTTGATAACGTTCTTGAATAATAAGTTGGCTACCGTCTTAACGGGCGATCTTTCGACGTTAAAGAACATGATATATGCTCTTATTCTCGTTCTTTTGGTAATATATAACAACGCGCCGAAACTTGCCGCGACAAGAGAGAGATTCTCGAGACAGAGAATAACTGCGGCGATAAAGGAAAAGCTTCTTAAAAAATCGCCTCGGAAAGAGGATGAAATCGTTTCGTTCGGTGCGGATTGGTCGAAAGTTCCTACGAAAATCGAGGTCGATGCGGTGCTTTCGACGGAGCTTAAATCCGACGACACTTACGTTCCGACAAGACCCGACAAGAGGAGGGATTTATGAAAGAATATGTTTTAGAGACAAAAAACTTGGGTATTTCCTTCGGCGGACTCAAGGCGCTTTCGGAAGTTGATATTTCAATCGAAAAGGGTAAACTATATGGATTGATTGGCCCTAACGGTGCGGGCAAAACGACGGTGTTCAATCTTTTGACCGGCGTATATAAGCCGACGTTTGGCAAATTCTATTTGTCGGGGGAGGATCTTACGGGGCATGACCAAGCGGAAATAAACAAAAAAGGCATAGCGAGAACATTCCAAAACATAAGGCTTTTCAACAATATGAGCGTTATCGACAACGTTTTGGTAGGGCTTTCGAACCAAAAAGAGTTTTCTTGCTCGATGCTCGAATCGGTATTGCGTCTTCCGAGGTTTTATAAGTCGGAAAAGGCTATGAGGGATAAGGCAAAAGAGATTTTGGAGCTTTTCGGCTTGAAAGAAGAGAGAAATTCTCTTGCGTCGAATCTTCCTTACGGCAAGCAAAGAAAGCTTGAAATCGCAAGAGCCATTGCGACAAATCCGAAGCTTTTGCTCCTTGACGAGCCTGCTGCGGGAATGAATCCCCAAGAAACGGGTGAACTTATGGATACCATTCGCTTTGTTCGAGACAAGTTCGATTTGACGATTCTTTTGATCGAACACGATATGAAGCTTGTCAGCGGCATTTGCGAAGAGCTTACGGTGCTTAACTTCGGAACCGTTCTTGCACAAGGCAAGACGGAAGAGGTGCTCAATAATCCCGAAGTAATCAAAGCATATCTCGGAGGATAAAAATGGCATTACTCGAAGTAAAAAATCTTGAAGTCCGATACGGACTTATCAAAGCAATAAAAGACGTGTCTTTCGAGGTCAACGAGGGAGAAATAGTCGTTCTTATCGGCGCGAACGGCGCGGGCAAAACGACGACTATGCATGCCGTAAGCGGACTTATTCCGAAAGCGGCGGGAAAGGTTATCTACGACGGGAAAGACATCACCGACGTTCCGTCGCATAAGCTCGCTTATATGGGAATGACGCAGGTTCCGGAGGGAAGAAGAATATTCCAAGAGCTGTCGGTGAAAGATAATCTCGTTCTCGGGAGCTATTCTCGAAAGAGCAAAGCTGAAATTTCAGAGTCGTTCGAAGAGGTGTATAAAAAATTCCCTATTTTGGAGGAAAGAAAACACCAAGTCGCAGGAACTTTGTCGGGCGGAGAGCAACAAATGCTTGCGATGGCAAGAGCGATGATGAGTAAACCAAAAATCATTTTGATGGACGAACCGTCGATGGGACTTTCTCCGCTATACGTTCAAAGAGTATTTTCTTTGATAAAGGAAATACGAGACCAAGGCACGACGATTCTTTTGGTCGAGCAAAACGCGAAGCAAGCGCTGTCGATTGCCGATAGGGCATATGTTCTCGAAACGGGGAATATCACCTTGTCGGGGAAAGGCAACGAGCTTTTGCAAAACGATGCAATCAAAAAAGCATATCTAAGCTGACGAATACTTTCTATTGTGTTTTATGAGTAAAATGCATAAAGCTTTGAAAACCCAACTTAATAAATAGACAACAACAATACTTTTTCATTTTTAAGGCGGCGCGATTTTTCGCGTCGTTTTTTTGTTAAAGAATAGTCTTTATCGCAGAAAAATCGAGTAAAGTTTTGAGGCATTATCGCAATGCCAGTCAATAACGATTGAAATTTTATTCCGATTGGTATATAATGGTGCTTGAAAAAAAGTTTATATTAACGGAGTATTATTATGGCAGCTTTAGCATTGATACCTGCGGTATTGTTTGCCGTTCAGGCGATTAGCTTCAAAATGTACGGATATATGTGTGACAAGTCGAAATCTTCGTTCGCGCTTTTCACGACGTTGTATTTGTGTTTTTCCGCGGTCATAGCGTTGCCCTTTATCTTCATTGTCGACAAGGGAGCGATAAGCGTTGAAAGCATGGCGTTCGGCGGAATTATGGGAGTCGCGTTCTTCGGGTTTATTCTTATGTATGACAAAGCGATAAAGAACGGACCTTTGTCGATAACGACCTTTGTGTTTTCCTTATCTTCCGTAATTCCCATCATCGTTTCGGCAATAGTTTTCAAAGAGGCTATCACTGCCATTCAAATCGTAGGCTTTGCAATCGTCGCGATAAGCTTATATTTCATCTCCTTTGCAAACAGCCACAGAAGAACGACGGAGAAAAGGCAGTTCTCGAGAAAGTGGTTGCTTTATACTGCGATAGGCTTTGCGTTCAACGTATGTACTATGCTTACGAATAAGTTCTTCGGCAAAACCGTCGAAAACGGCAGCGTATATCAATATATTTTCACAACGTTTATCGTTTCCGCGCTTTTGTCGTTGACTTTATATATCCCGAAAGAGACGAGAGCTAATTTCAAAAATATCGGCGTAGACAGATGGTTCATCATTCTTGCGATCGCGGTTGCGATTTCGAACGCTTGCGGCAACGGTGCAGTTGCGCTTTTGGGCGGAGTACTTGACGGATCGGTTCTTTTCTCGATTTCGGGCGCCGTATCGGTTCTTATTTCGTCGCTCGTTTCGATATTTTTATTCGAAGAAAAGCTTAACGCAAAAAGCATAATCGGACTTGGCTTGGGCATTGTCGCGATAGTTTTTATCAGCATATAACTTAGCGAAGATATTTATATAAAAACATATATATTTTAGCGCGAATTGTCGAAACGACAAGCTTTGTTGGCTTTCGTTTTGACATATTATACTAAATATATTTGGTATAGAGGTTGTATTTCGGGGAGAAAAATATGAAAACATTGAAAACAAGGTGGAGTGAAAAGGTCGGCGAAATTCCGTTTAACGAATATCCCCGTCCGCAATTTGAAAGAGACAGCTTTTTCAACTTGAACGGCAAATGGGATTATGCGATAAACGGCGGCGATGAGCCGACTGCTTACGACGGGAAAATTCTCGTACCCTTTTCGCCTGAAAGCTATCTTTCGGGTGTTGAAAGGACTGTTTCGCCTTGCGATGTTTTGTGGTATAAGCGCGAATTTACTTTGCCTGACGGATTCAATAAAGGCAAAGTTCTTCTTCATTTCGGCGCTGTCGATCAAACTTCGGAAGTTTTTATAAACGGAGAAATGGTCGGCGAAAACGACGGGGGATATTATCCGTTTTCTTTCGATATAACAGCTTGCTTAAAGGGCGTTAACGAGATAGTAGTCAAAGTCAAAGATGTTACGGATACCTCTTTCAAGGAAACGGGCAAACAACGTTTTGAAAGAGGCGGAATTTGGTATACTCCGCAATCGGGTATATGGCAAACCGTGTGGATCGAGAGCGTGCCTCAGAAGTATTTGAAAAGCGTCAAAATCACGCCTTCGTATAAAGACGGAATGGTGCATCTTTCTTGCGAAAAAGACGGTATAGGCGATATCGAAGCAAAAGCCTTTTTTGGCGGAAGCGAGGTTGCTTTTGCAAAAGGGGAGAACGAAGTTGTTTTGACTGTTCCTGACAAAAAGCCGTGGTCGCCGGAAGAGCCTAATTTATATGATCTCGAATTGCGTTTCGGGGAAGATTTAGTGAAAAGCTATTTCGCGTTGAGAGACGTTTCGGTAGAGGTTGCAAAGGACGGGAAGAAGCGAATCTTCTTGAACGGCAAGCCGTATTATATGAACGGGCTTTTGGATCAGGGGTATTGGAGCGACGGGCTTTATACTCCGCCGTGCGAAGATGCGTTTTGCCACGATATAAAAACCGCGAAAGACTTAGGCTTCAATATGCTCAGAAAGCACATAAAAATCGAGCCACTTCGCTGGTATTATCTTTGCGACAAAATGGGCATGATAGTATGGCAAGATATGATCTCGGGAGGTCGTCAGCCCTACTCGAAGATATTCACCGTATATAATCAATTTTGTTTTACCAAGCATAAGGACGGCAAGCTTTTCTATAAGCTGTTCGGTCGTGAAAGCGAAGAGGGCAGAAAGGAATATTATAAGAATCTT